>JACRIR010000248.1 GCA_016215705.1 Candidatus Poribacteria bacterium
CTAGATAACATAAAAGGAGAGAAATGTCAAGGAAAATCGTGACGCTGAGGGAAATTAGTCAGCAGAATGGAAATGAAATATAGTAAAAGGCCAAACACGAGGGACACGATGAAGCATCGTGTCCCCAATTCTCGTGAAACTGCAGATTGCTATGGTTCAAACTGGTCGAACAAGGGTTGAAGCAGCGGGAGTCCGGCCGCCGACCTACCACCAGCGCCGACCGCTGGGACGCGCGAGATTTCTTCGCATTGTTTTGCGCCGCCTATGACGAACTTGTTACAATCGCCGATGATACCGATTTCGTCACCCTTTGCGCCATTGAGCAGGAACAGCTCGGGATGATCGAAAGGCGCGGATTCGTTCTTGACGCGTGGATCGGTGAGCGCCAACAAGAACGAAATCAGGGCTTCTTCTTTTTCCTCGTTCATGCCCGGGATAACGTCAATCAATGGCGCCAGATTGTCAATGTTTTCTTCGTGGAAGTCGCCGCCGCGCACATAGAAATCGACTACTTGCCGCAAGCTTGCGATTCCGCCATTGTGGAAGTAGGGCGCGGTAAGCTCTACGTTCCGCAGAGACGGTGTCTTAAAAGCGCCGTCGACCGCCACTCTGTCGAGGTCACATGATTCCTCGCAGGGCAGTTCGGGGACATACTGAGCGATTTCGGGCGGCAAGAGTCCATCGCGTTGCAGCAACGCCATACGCGAGAACGACAGCGGGTAGCCAAAAGCGCCGGTCCCGCCCTTGCCGATATCCTCGTCAGTCGGCCTGACGCCAAGGTTGTAATAGCCTGTGTCGTAGAAGGCTTCGCCGACGGCCATTCCCATGCGCTCGATCAAGCCTTCCAACGTGAACACGAGTTGCCCGCGGATTTCGCCCTCGGGATAGGCGGCGGTTTCAACGGTGATATAGGCGTTTCCCTTCATCAACGCTTCAATCGCCTGGGACATGCTTATCACCGCCTCGCTCGGGATGAAATCAAGCGCGGTAAGGGTGCCGGTCAGTTGGATCGAGAAGGCCGTGTTCGAGAGGACAAACATGACCGGGCCGTTTTCTCTGGCGGCGCCGTAATGAATCCTGGCGCCTGTCACGTCGGCGATGTTTCGCACTTTCAGGAAATAGGAAATGAGCGAACGCTTCGAGTCAACGTTCAAGACCGCGTCTCCGCTCGCAGAAGTCGCCACGGGGGGAACCACTTGAATTCCGCTCAAAGGCGAATCAATGGGCAGAACGGCTTCCACCAGCAAATGGCCGCGTATCTCGCCTTCCGGGTGGGCGAGCGTGGTTATATTTGCATAGGTCTGGCCGTCCAACATGGCGTTTATCACGTCGTCGAGTGTGTTGATTCCCGGAGCGGGGATGAGATCGGACTGGTTCAAGGTTCCGGTCAACTGGGTGTCAAAACCCTGGTTCGTCAAGACAAAGAGGGCCGGTCCGTTCTCACCCGGGTTTCCAAGATTGATCGTCGCGCCCGTTATTCCGGAGATGTTGACGACCTCAACTTCGAATTCGATCTGTGTGCGAGCGGGATTGAATATGAGACTCGTCTCCCCGCTGGCAGCGGTCGCAACCGGCGGGATTTCCTGGTTGCCGCTCATATTTGCCACCATTCCCAGCGGTTCGGGTGGATGGACGGTGGCCGTAACCGTAGCGATCGTAAATTCGGGGCCGCCGTGGCAGAATACGCATCTGCCGGTCGTGAGGAAAACCTCGAGGCCTTCCAGTTGTTGCTCGTTTAGCGCGGCAGTCTGCCCTTCCTGGTATCGGTCAAAGGGAGTGTCGTTCGATACGAGGGTCGCCTCATAGGCCTGAACGGCCAGTCCGAAGAACAAAGCGAAGTTGGCCTCCATCTGCGTGTACTCGTTAGCGGCCAGCGCGCGGGGAGGCAACGGCGCAATCTGGCGAAGGCCGCTTGCGTCGATCGTTACAATTTGATTTGTGTTCTGCCAGAATTGCGACCTGAATGCCTTCTTAATCATGTCTGAATAATTAGGTGTCTTAAGGCCGCGAAGCCCTTGCGCCTGGCCGTTTTTCAGAGTGGCGCGGGAATACCGGCCGAGCAATTGGTCTTGCGTATGCACGAGTTGCTTCGCGAGCGGCCTCAACCGCACCATTTTCTTTCCAATATCGGCAAATGCGCGACCGCTAAACGCCATCTCGACGTCGCTCATCGGCGGGCCGACAGCTTGCGAAGCAAGGCTCGAGTCGGGAAGTCGCACCAATTGCTCCTGCAACAAGCCGTTCACATCTTTGAATACTCCGTTTGTCGTGTCCGTAGGTCCAACCGGATTCACACCATTGAACACGTTGTTTGCGCGCCCGTCCCAGAAATTGGCGAAATTGAAGACGGCGTTAATGACGGAGGGAGCGTTTCGCCCTGTAGACTGTCTGACATTCACGCCATTCACATTAAAGATGGGGTCCGAAACGGGTTTTCCCGCTTCCACCGAACTGCCGGGACGTATGGCGACAAAATCATGACGAAAGACCCCCTGCGAGCCAGCCACGTCGTTGCTGTCGAAGAGGACATCCGAATGGCGATCATTCGGGTTTGAGAGTTGGTGGAACGGAAAATCATCCGTCTGGAGAGTATGATTGGGCAGATCGACCTCGAATTGCTGGTCGCCGGCGGCGAGGCCGGGACTGAGTTGATTCTTGAGACGGCTGTCGGCTCCGGCGTTGAAATGGCAGGAGGCGCAGGCGGTAATTCCGTCGCTTCCGACCTGCATGTCCCAGAACAGGGCTTTGCCCAATTCGATGGCGGCGACCTCATTCTGAACAAAATCAGCCAAATTCGGAGGCTTCGGAGTGGGAATTGTTTTCAGTGGCGCAGGCGCAAAGGGGTTTGTGGGGAAATCAGCGCCGCAGAGCGACATCACCAAGGCTATCATGGCGGCGCTCCTAATGAAAAGGGGAAAGATGAAAGGAACAGGGCGAAAGGGAAAAACCGAAGAAGAAGAGGGAATACCTTGCTCCGATCTTGTCGGAGGTCGCAATGATCGCGGGGGGGGCGCGCTTTCTTTCGCAGTCAATCTGCCGCGCGTAGGTCGCACGCTCCGAAGAAAGAGGCGAAAGGCGAAAAGAGAGTTACGAGTTGCGAGTCGCGAGTCGCGAGTCGGGATTTGGGAAACAGGGAAATGGAACCGACTAGACTGAAACTTCATTTTCTTCCTCCTACCAGGAAACATCTTAATTGAGGATACCGTGCCGCATAGCGTCCCAATTAAAGGTAACTGCGTTTCCTTTGCAATTAACCCCCGCGCGATGGGATCGGCTGCTCCGGGCGCCGAGCTTCAACGCGGCGTCGATTCAGGCGTGGGGTTGATTCTTTCTCGATTCTGCGTGAAACCTGCTTATTATATTATATAATTTATCTGAATTATCCTATAGGCTATACGTAGAAGTACCCAATTTCATTATGGGCCAATTTGCTTATTAGCCGGCACAAGGGGGATGGCGTCGGGGGTGAGGGGGCGCATGGCGCTTGCTTCAGAAACTGCGGCCATGCCCGGGTTCCGAATCCCGTCTAATCGGGGACACCGTGCGACAAACGGTGTCCCCGATTAAGGCGGGTATTGAATCAACCGCTTTGCGAATGAATTCGCAAGCGCCTTCCGAATAAATCGGCGCCCACGAATAGCGCAATGAATTGCGCCCCACAGATTACTACAGTTTGTCTACCGACAGCGGCCTGGTGGCAGAACCACCCAGAGACGACTGGACTGTAATGAACGGCGGAGGCGTGGTGATGCCCCCGTTAAAGAGAATCTGTCCATCTACGAGGTTGCCTATACCAACGGCTGTCAGGACTGCCGACGGATCGCTCGACTTCGCCCTTATAAGGAGGCGCTGGCCGGTGGAGTCGTATGCGTATGCCGAGATGTTGACCTCGTCCGTGAGAGGCACGCTAAGGGTCGTGGGCGGATTGCCTACCGGCGTCGCGGTGACGGAAACAGTGGCAGGCAAAGTGACGGCGCCCGTTCTAGTGATATGAGCGTAGGCTCTGCCGGAGTTCATCGTCATGAGCGCCGGAGTCGGAGTGATCGTTGGGCCGAGGTCGACCGTGGCGACATTGGCCGGATCGGTGAGCGCGAACACGTCGATCGACACTCCCTGCGCGGTGCGGGTGAAAGTGGCGCGTTCGAGGACAAGTCCTGCCGGAACAGCGCCGGAGAAGACCTGCCCTTGCACGGCAAACAGATTTGTCTCTACGACACGGCCGCCAAGGCCATCAAGGTTGGAACCGGGCGGGCCGACAACGCGGAAGAGGTTGTTGCCGGTCGGGCTACCCGTGACGGTGGAGTCAACGAGCGGGTTGCCGACAAAGCCCGCGGGCGCTGCAGGCGCCACAGCGGTGAGGAAGGGTCCCACGTCGCCTGCGAGAGCGGACGCGAAATTAGGCGTCGGCAGACCTATGTCCGTTGTGAAGTTGATGGCGCGAATACCGGCCGGAACGTTTTGGAATACTTCCGTCCCAAACGGATGGACGACGGTATAGGTGCCGGCAACCGGAGTGTCTATCCGGATGCGGACGCGGCTGAAGACAAGTTGGGTTCCATCCGCCGGATTTCCGTCGGCGCTGGCGAATGCGGCTTCCAACGCCAAGACGAGCAGAGCGTTGCCTGACGGAATATTTATGAGAGAATCGGCGCTCCAGTAGAAGGCTTCTGCGCCGAAGCCGATTTGTTGCGAGAAGGCGTTCCCCGGAATGGGGGGATCAGCGACACAGTTTAAGGCATCGAGGCACAACTGAAGCGAAAGCCCCGTTCCGTCCTGATACCAGAGGGGGAACCCGTTTTGCGGGTTTGTGGGACCGACGGCAGCGAGGGCCGCCAGCGCCGCATGCGAGCAACTGAAAATCAGCATGACAGCAAGCATTATTACTGACACTTTCCTCAACATTTTCCTTTTCCTCCAAATGTTAGTTTTCACTGATCACGATGTAATTCACAGAACCACTATTCGTTCGGCGATAATCCCACCTCCTCCCGCATAAGAAGGGGAAAAGATGAAAGGAACAAGGCGAAAGGGAGATTCTTCGCTTCGCTCAGAATGACATTAGGGGTCATACCCTCGCTTCATCTTTCTTGCGCAATTGACCACAAGCCCAGCGTGGTCAGGCGCTCCTAATGGTGTTAGAATTTGCATTGTTACCCTTCGTGCGGGCGACTCACCGAGTCGCCCCTATGTTTGTTCTTCAGTCCAAGATCGGTTACGGTTGGAACTGGTTCACGGGACTTTGGAGCGGAGACAGCCCGATTCCGAGCCGGCCGAAGGTTCCCACTGCTTGGACTCGGAACGCTTGTTCACATTGTCTGAAACCGGCCTGCACGATCACCTCGCAGTCTCCGACCACGTTATTTTCGTTTCCACGAGCGCCATTCGGGACAAACAATTCCGGATGGTCGAACGGAGCGCCTTCGTTGCGGACGCGGTCGTCGGTGAGCGCAATGAAGAACGCGACGAGAGCATTCTTCTTGTCTTCACTGCCGATCAACTGACCGATTTCGTTTATGTCCGGGTCCAGGTCAGCGACATTCGCCTCGGGGAAATTGCCTCCCCGCGCATAGAAATCCACGACTTGTCTGAGAGTCGCCATTCCACCGTTATGCATGTAGGGCGGAGTGAGATCGAGGTTGCGCAGACCGGGGGTCTTCACTGCCCCGTCGACGGCCACTCTGTCCGGAGGATTGGGTGTTCCGGGCGGCAGGTCGGGAACAAACGCAGCCAAGCCGGCCGGGAGTTGTCCGTCGCGCTTCATTATTGCAAGCCTTGAGAACGAGAGCGGGAACCCGAACCCGTCGAGTCCGCCTCTGCCGATGTCTTCGGCGGTCGGTCTGACACTGATGTTGTGCATTCCGAGGTCGATGAAGGCGCTGCCCTGGGTCATGTCAATCAGACTGATGGGCGAGCCCTCGGCCGCGATTGCGGTAAACGTATGGTTGGAGAACTCGGCGCCGCTGTGGCACTCGGAGCACATGGTTCCGCCGGAAGTAAAGATGCCGAGTCCATCTTTTTCCTGGGCGGAAAGCGCGCTGGCATTTCCTGCGAGGTAGCGATCGACGCGCGAGTCGTCGGAGACAAGAGTTGATTCGTACATCTGGACTGCGAGCCCCCAGAAGAATGCGAAGTTGGCTTCCATCTGTGTGAACTCATTCGCGGCCAGAGGGCCACCAGGATTGGGAGCGATCTCGCGAACGCCATCGTTTATCACAACGATCTGTGCGGTGTTATTCCAGAACCTGGGCTGGAAGGCGGCCTGGATCATCTGGGGATAAGTGGAAGTGAGCCCGCGCAGGCCCGTTGCGCGGTCCCGCGCGTCCAGTTTAGCCCTCGAGAGGGCGCCCAGCACGCTGTCTTGCGGATGAACAAGCTGCTTGTCGAGCGGTCTCAGAGCCAGCATCTTCTTGCCAAGGTCGGGCCACGTACGGCCGCCGAATGACATCTCGAAGGGGCTGAGCGGAGGGCCGACCGCTTGCGAGGCCAGGCTCGAATTGATTATTCTCACGAGTTGTTCCTCCAGGGTTCCGCCATTATTCACAAATACGCCGTTCTGGAGGTCGGACGGCCCGAACGGATTGTTACCGTTGAAGATGTTATTTGCGCGGCCATCCCAGAAATTGTTGAAATTGAACACGGCGTTTATCGCGGTCGGTGTGTTCCGAGGTTCGACGCGCCGGATGGTGACACCGTTGACGTTAAACACGGGATCGTCCAAGGGTGTCCCTACATCCGTTGCGTTACCGGGATTGACCGCCTCGAACTGGGTCAGGAACACGCCTTGTGATGAAGCGACGTCGTTGCTGTCGGATATCACGGCAGAGAGATGGTCATCCGGGTCTGCCAACTTGTGGAAGGGGAAGTTCGCGAGGTTCAGGACATGGTTGGGGCCGCCGGTCTGGAATGTTTCGTCGCCGGCATTCAGGCCCGGGCTCAGTTGATTCTTGAACCGCCTGCCGTCGGCGCCCGCCACGAAATGGCATGTAGCGCAAGCCTGGATGCCGTCGCTCCCGACCTGCATATCCCAGAAGAGGGCCTTGCCGAGAGCTATGGAAGCGTCGCGGTCGGCGACATAGCTCGCAAGGTCCGGCGGCTCAGGGATGGGAACCTGGCTGAGGGGCGGCGGGTTCGCGGCAAATGCTGAGCCTAGCATGAAGCCGGCCAGAGATAACGATGCAAGCAGGATCGCCGCGAAGGTCTTCGTGCTGCGTGGACGTTTCGACTTGACGAAAGGCCCATCCAATCCACATAAGTGCGACTTGAACATGACTAAATCCTCCTTTTGATGTCAAATAAGCCTCTGACTTCTCTTTTTGATAGAGTAGTATTGCCCGAAAGAAAAACCTGCTTGCTCGGATTTGTGCCTATCCCTATGAGTGCGCATGCGGTCGAAAGAGCACGCGTGCGTGTGGGGAGGAAGCACTCGTCCTTGCCGGCGGAGCCCTGTTGCTTTCATCTCTTGAATACATGATTGCTTTAGTTTGCTGCTTTATGCGAATTGCCTAGCTGGCTGATTGATATCGAGGTCTTTTCGAGCATTCTTGAAAAGCTGTCCGCAAAGCGGCTGATTCGTGCGATTTGGCCCATGTGTTGATACAAGCATAAGATAAAATGACTCTAATTGGTTCAGAATTCTATCCAGGATTGTACCAATTTTTTACTGAGTAGAAATACCTATTGAGAGGGACGAGTTTGTAGCAGCGCGCCCAGGAGTTGGCCGAGAATCGAAAGTCCAACGCCCAAGAATCAACAGAAGGATTCAGATGTTCGCGGGCATATGGGAATCCGCGCGGAGGCGTGGAGAGGCGGCCGCGCCTCCAGCACATGAAACATGTATTCTTTTCTCTTGTGCATGGTGAGAACCAGGACTTTCACTCCCGGCTTGCTCATTTTGATTTGGCGGGTCGCTTCGATTCCGCCGAGTTTGGGCATGGAAATATCGAGTATGACCATTTCCGGTGTCGCGCCCTTCAATATTTCAAGAAGCTCGAGACCGTCGCCTGCCTCCTCCGTCACGACCATGTTATCCGACCCATCGATAATTTTCTTTAATCCGCGCCTGAGCAGGATGTGATCGTCAGCCAGTATGATGCGGTATGGATTCATTGGTCACTGCCTCCGGATTAATGGGAACGGCCAACTCTATTCTGGTTCCTTTTCCTTCATGACTAGTTACGGCAAGAGAGCCTCCCAGCATCTTCACCCGTTGGCGCATAGCCGTCAAACCTATACCGCCACCGGGACGGGTGGTCTCGGCCTGTTTAGTGTCGAATCCCTTTCCGTCGTCTTCGATCCGGAACACAACTTCGCGCTCGTTGTTCGCGACTACAACGGACACACGGGAGGCGTCGCCGTGTTTCCCCGCGTTTGTGAACGCTTCCTGAAAAATCCTATATAGCAGAATCTGATTTCTTTCCGGAAACAAGTGATCGATTGCGTTCATTTCGAAGAGAATTCTTGTGTCCGAATGTCTGGAAAAATCCCGTGCCAGCGATTTAAGCGCGGCGGTCAGTCCGAGGTCCTCGAGCAGGGCAGGGCTCAAGTCATGCGACAGTCTCCGGACATTTTCAACGATCTGATCGACAAAGCGTAGGACCTCGTCGCAATCCTCTTTCAGCGCGGCGCGGTTGTGTCCCAATTTCTTTGCGATGGATCGGATATGGAGTTTCAGCACCATCAGGGCCTGGCCCAATTCGTCGTGGAGTTCATATGATATCCTCTTGCGCTCTGTTTCCTGCGCAGTAAGCAGGTGTGAAGACAGAGATTGAAGCTTGTTCTCCGATTCCCTGAGTTCCGTCGTTCGTTCTTGGACCCGTCTTTCCAGTTGCGCGCGCGCTTCACACAACGCCTGTTCCACGCGCCTGCGTTGTGTGAACAGTCGGGAAACTGTGACGCCGAACAAAATAAAGAGGGCCAGGATTACTGAGCGAATATAGGCCTCATGGCGTGGCATTCTCAGGATGAGAAGGCCCAGAAACGTGCCGGGATAAAAGAAGAGATAGTCCAAAATTGCGTCAATGATCCAAGCGAGAAGTCCGAGGATTATTGACGAAGCGATTATTTTGGATTCGGTTTTCATACACAACAAAGAAGCTCATTCACGGTCCTGCCGTCTGCAATGCCGCAGACGTGGTCATGCACTGAGAATGATGCGTGGCTTCCGACCCTTGACCTTCGACTTTGCGCTCTTTGTGTTTCCGCCTATTCCTGGAACTGGTCTACAACGCTCTGGAGCGGCGCATAGCCTGCCCACGTGCGGCCGTATTGGCCTATGGCCGGGATTTGCATCACCCGCTCGCACTGTCTGAAGCCGCCGAGTCCGATGACATCACAGTCGCCGCTGATGAGTGTTTCGTCTCCCTTCGCGCCGTTCGGGACAAACAACTGTGGATGATCGAACGGCGCCGACTCGTCCTTCACGCGCTCGTCGGTGAGCGCAAGCATGAAGGCAACGAGAGCATCCTTTTGGGCATCGGTCAAATTGAGTTCATTGATATCCGGGTCAAGGTCATCGATGTTCTCATCGTGGAAGTCGCCGCCCCGGTCATAGAAATCCACTACTTGTCTTATGGTGGCCGCTCCGCCGTTGTGGAAGTAGGGCGGCGTCAACTCGAGATTGCGGAGGCCGGGAACCTTAAACGCGCCATCGCGATTTACTCTGTCCGGCGGGTTGGACTGACCGGCCGGCAGGTTCGGGACAAACCGGGCGAGTTCGGGCGGCAGGAGGCCGTCGTCCTTCATCATCGCCAGTTCCGCGAATGAGAGCGGGAACCCGAACGGGTCGCTTCCACCTCGGCCGAGGTCTTCCTCACTTGGCCTGACACCGATGTTGTACATTCCATCGTCATAAAACGCGCGACCCACGGCCATGGTCATCAATTCGATGGGTCTCACGGACCCAGGGGGCAGCGGCAGGATTTGCCCACGGACTTCACCGTCCGGGTGAGTAGCGGAATGAACGTCGACGTATAGTGAGCCGTTATTCATCGCGTTTATTACATCATTGAAGTTCGCAATTCCGGGTGCCGGAATGAGGTCGTCCAAGCCAACGGCGCCGATCAGGGGGCTCCCGAAGGCTCCCGAGGTTAGTTCGAAAATGGCGGGGCCGTTCTCGCCGGGCAGACCCGAATGAACATGGGCTCCCTCAAGATCGGCAATATTGCTGACATCGAGCCGGAAATCGATTGTTCTGATCGCCGGGTTAATAGTCAGGTCAGCGAGGCCGCTTCCGGTCGTGCTCACAGGCGGCGCTACTTGCGCGCCGTTCATGGTTGCCTGGAAGTTCGGAATATCAAGGAGCAACTGGCCGCGGATTTCACCTGCCCGCCTGGTTAGGGTGCGCACATTGACGTATGTGTTGCCTGCGATCATCGCGTCGAGCGCCTGGTCAAAAGTGGCAAGGCCGCCGGCGGGAATGAAATCAGCCGTAGTCAACGTGCCGGTCAACAGTCCGGTAAAATCCGCGCGAGAGAGAGTGAATATGACCGGACCGTTTTCGTTGGCAGCGCCGACATGAATGTGCGCGCCTGTTATGTCTCTGATATTCTGCACCTGAAGGTCGAAGATAATACTCTCCCGGAGAGGAGTGATTGCGACTAAGGCGCTTCCGCTCGCGCTCGTTTGGACGGGTGGAACTTCCTGGTCTCCGAACAAACCCGCCACCAGGTCAATCGCCTGGGGACCAATCACCTGGCCCAAGATTCCCGAGACGGCGTGATTCGTGAATTCCGGTCCTCGATGGCAGTTAAAGCACTTACCCTGACCGTTAAATATTCGAAGTCCTTCCTGCTCTTGCGCGGTAAGCGCCGTGGTGTCCCCCAGCGTGAAGCGGTCGAAGGGGGTGTCGTCCGAGACGAGCGTCGATTCATACATCTGCAGCGCCAATCCGAAGAAAAGGGAGAAGTTAGCTTCCATTTGCGTGAACTCGCCGGCTTGCAGCGGTCGCTTCGGGCGCGCCATGATGCGCGGAATACCGTTCGCAAGTTGGAATCGTCTCGGCTCTCCGGCGGTAGCGACGTTTGCAGATGTGGCTTTGTTCGAGAATGTGAGTATCTGGGTTGTATTGTTCCAATACTTGGGCTGAAACGCGGCCTGGATCAATTCGGTGTAGGTGACATTGAGTCCTCGTTGGCCGGTCGCCCTGCCGCGCGAGTCCGTCGTAGCATTTGAAAAACTGCCCAATGCGCTGTCGAGAGGGTGGACAAGCTGCTTGGCGAGAGGCTGTAATGAAAACATTTTCTTGCCGAGATCCGCAAACGTGCGGCCTGCGAACGACATCTCGAAGTCGCTCAGCGGCGGGCCGACAGCCTGAGAGGCAAGGCTCGAGTTTTCCAGCCGAACACTTTCTTCCTCGAGAACGCCATTGTTATTGACAAATACGCCATTCAGCGTATCGGATGGGCCAAAAGGGTTCACTCCGTTGAAGATGTTGTTGGCGCGGCCATCCCAAAAGTTCGTGAAATTGAAGACAGCATTGATCACGGTCGGTGTATTCCGGGGCTCGACGCGCCGTATGGTGACGCCTCCGACGTTGAAGACAGGGTCGGCCAGCGGAGTCCCGATGTCCGTAGAATTCCCTGGAGTGATTCCAACAAAGTCGTGGAGGAACACGCCTTGTGAGGACGAGACGTCGTTGCTGTCGGAGAGCAACTCCGAGAACCTGTTGTCCGGGTCCGCGAGTTTATGAAACGGGAAGTCTGCGATGTTCAAAACATGATTCGGGCCGCCGATCTGAAAAGTCTGATCGCCGGCGGGAAGTCCCGGCGACAGTTGGTTCTTGCCGCGGCGGCCGTCGGCTCCCGCTGCGAAATGGCAACTCGCGCACGCCTGGACGCCGTCGCTGCCGACCTGCATGTCCCAGTACAATGCTTTGCCCAGGACAAACGCGACATTGCGGTCACGAATGAAGTCACCGAGATTCGCCGGCTCGGGTATAGGAACCTGCGAGAGAGATTGAGAGGATGCTATCCCCGAGAGGAAAGCCGTCAGAACTGCGAATGCGATTATGAGTACGCCGACGGGCTTTGCGTCAAGAGATAATTGAGAACGCATCCTATTTTCCTTCTTTGTTTTTGCGATGCACAACATGATAGCCTCCTAGTGAAGTATTGCGTAGTGCGGCAGGGCGTATGCGAGCGCTCTGCGTGTCGAGTCACCGCTGCCGATTCACGAAAGTTATTCCTAACTATACATTTGCTCAAATATTATGCCTTTGCTATTGTGACAAATACCTATTTTGCGATAGGAAGGAATACATATGTGGTTAAGTCGAAGGTCGGAAGAGTACGGTTTATGGTTTATGGTTCATGGTTTGCGGGAAGAAGTGATGAGGAACAGATTACGAGAGTGAAGAGAGAAGAAGTTTGGGGTCCGGGGTTTGGGGTTTGGATTCTCTATAAATGGGGGTGAGGAAGCTGTCTCGTGGTCATGGATGCAATGCGAGCGCGCAGCACGCCGTGCCCCCACGGCCCATTAGATAGAAATCCCCTGGAATCCATAAATAGTGGCGGCAGAAAATGGGGGACACGATGCCGCATCGTGTCCCCCATTTTCGTATCCCTCTCTGCAAATGAGGGCGAGAGAAAATATAATCCACATACGATTCTTGGCCGCAGTTTACCGGATGTCTCTCACATCCTGGTCTTGCTCCCTTCTGCCGTTTCGTTCGCAGCGCATTCTTGGCCACAGTTTGTCGAATGGCTCTCACATCCCGCATCCGCCGCCACCCATGCCTCCGCCACCGCCACCGCAGCATCCGCCTCCGTCGGTCAGCGTGAGCATGAAGGCTACAATGGCGTCGACCTCTGATTCTGTCAGGCCGAGATTGCCGAGTTCATCGACGTTCATGTTCTGTGGCGCCTCAGCGTCGGGCCAGCCCGCGACGTCTCTTGTGTTGTAGAAATCCACGATGTCTTTCAGGGTTGGGAAGTAGCCATTGTGCCCGTAGGGCGCCGTGATGGCGACGTTGCGGAGCGACGGGACTTTGTGCTTTCCGTTTTGGTCCGCGTAATTCGCGTCGCCGAAGAGCGGCGAGCCGCTCAAGTAGTCTTTCTTAAGGAATCCGCCCAATCCGTAATCAGTCGGGTTGTCCAAAAGCAGGGGATTCTTGGGGATGCCTACGTTGTCATAGGTAAAATCGGTGAGCATCGGCGGGATTCCACCGGGCTCGCCGGTCGTCAAGTGGCAAGCGGAGCAGTTGCCCTTGGTATTGAAGAGCGCCAGCCCCTCTAATTGTTGTGCATTGAGAATGCCTTGTGGAATCCCTGGAGGCAAAGGCAAGCCGATAAGGCTCACGTCTATGCCCCGGTTTTTGCATTCCATCCAGAACTGGTCGAACTTCGAGCTGAATCTGCTTAAGTCCTTCGATCTTTCATATGCTGCGATCGCTTTGGCTATGTTGTCATAGGCTGTATCTACGTTGTTTAACGAGTTTGTGCCGAAGACTTGCTTGAACAATGAAGCATAGCATGATTTCTTTACGACATTCACGACAGCCGCCTTGTTAGGCATGGCCATCTCGAGCGGATTCAGAAACGGCCCCTGCGCTTGCTCGGCAAGGGGGTCTGCGAGCCGCGTGTGTCCCGTGGCCCGCCCATCCCAGAAAAGGCCGCCTACGTACAAGCCTTCCGTATCATCCCAGCCGAGCACGGGGCTAAAGCCCGCATATGCCGCCGTGGGAGCATTGCGTCCGCCCTTGCTGACTCCGTCTGAGCCGGTAGACACGACGCTGTCGTATGGGTCGGCGGTATTGGCGGGGTCTGCGAATCCGGCCATGGGATGATGACAACTCGAGCAGGATTGATTCTTGTGCAGCGACAGATTTCTGTCCTGGAAGAGGTGTTTCCCGAGCATTTCGATGTTGGAAAGCCCCATCGCTGCAAATGAGTAGCTTGAAGACATCAATAGCAGCAAGAGTGTGAGGCACAGTAAGGGTTTTACGCGGGCCATGGTGTTTTCTCCTTTTCCTCTCGATAACCGGTTTACGGTCCACGGTTTGCGGTCTGCGGTCTGCGGTCTACACGGCATGTCGCCCAAAAGGGATAGACTATTTGTCATTCTGAGCGAAGCGAAGAATCTCCTCCGGGATGCAGAAATTTGCAGCAAAATGTGAGAGTCTTCGTCATTTGGGTACGACCCTTTGCTCCTTAGAATGACAATCCCGATTCGGCTATAAACCCGAGTCTCATTCGGGTAACGAGCAACGCAGTTCGCGGTTGGGGAAAAGCGGGGACGCGATGTCACATCATGTTTCCGTTTTTCCCGGGAATCTGAACCAGACAGCTCTGCACAGAACATTGAGAAAACATCTCGTCTGAAATTGTGCGAATAAGGACAGCCCCGAAGTACGAAAAATCGGGGACACCATACGGCATGGTGTCCCCAGTTCTCTGTTTGTCAGGTTGTTATGTTAATGGGAATCCGTGCGGTCATCAGGCGTCTGCCGGGACCGGCGGTGTTGCTCTGTGTATCCAGGAACTCGACGAAGGCAAAGCCGCTGAACGGCCTGCCGGACCTCGTGATTGCGTCGAAACGCCGGGCGGTGCTGAGCAGTATTGGTCTTCCGGCGGGAAGCAAGAAGGCCGTGTTGTAATTCCCGAAGGGCGGCACGCCGAGGGCGCGGCCGTCAAAGGCTATGATCGCCACAGGAATCGGGAAAGTGACCCTGGCGTAGTTGTACGCCGCATCGAGGCACCGGATTAGTATGGTCTGGTTAACACGAGCGTTAATCGCGACCTGGGTGCCGGAGATGCCGCTCATCAGTGCAGGGGGTATTTCCCCATCCGGGAGGCCGCCTCCAGCAGGTGGCGCGCCCGCAGGGTTGATAGTGCCAATACCGGTGCCGCCACGGTCAATCCGTGCAGCCGGCACAGGGACGCCCGTGATAAACCAGTAGTCCGCGTTGTAGTCGTGAAAGAACCCGCGGAAAAATTCATCGTTGACACCGGGCTGGTTGCCATGCTTGGGGAAGAATGCCCTTGGGTCCGGCGCAAAGTCGCTCCAGACGGAGTCCCTATCGTCGCACACCCACACCGCTTCGACATCATAGGGCACGGTGTAGGCATGGGGGTCTCCGTTTTCGACCCCGACCGGAGTGCCCTTGGTGAACCCGGGGAACGGGTTGGGCCTGCCGGTGACGACAGGATCGAGATTGCATTGGACCCTATGCAGTCCATCGGTTCCGGCGCCGATGGGAATATCATTAAGCTCTACAGTGCCATCCGGGTTTATTGAGTCAATCGAGGCGAAATAGGCGTCGGGCGCCTCGAAGATCATTGCGCCGTACAGACCGTATTCAAAGTGCTGAACCGTATTCCGGTGGCAGTGGTAGAAATAGAAGCCCATGAAGTTGGGCTGCCACTGATACGTATAGTTGCCGAGTTCCATCGAGCAGTGTCCTACGCCGTCGTTTATCGGGGTGGGCTCGATGCCGTGCCAATGGATGGTGTGCGGCGGCGGCCCGTGGCCCAGCGTTGCTCCATGAAAGATCGCTCCACGTGGCATGCGAAGAGTGGCAGCGGGAAAGTTGCCGTTGCCGGTAGAAGGATTGTCCTGGTCTCTGAAGAGGAAGAAGTTCAGGAGTTTGCCGTCCCACCCGGGCAGTTGCATGCCGTGCATCAGGTCTCTCTGTACAGTGTGTGGAACACTGACCTGACTGTGGTAACCTGCAGCCAGCATCACTTCGGGCACGGGATTGGCCCTCGTTCCCAGCGGAAGGTTTTCCAAGTCGAGGAGCTCAGGTGTCGGGGGACTCTCATTGGGCGGATCGAACATCTTGGCCCATAGCCCGGTCTCCCCGGCAGGATGTTCCACGGATCTGCGAGGAATCAGATTTTCGGGATTCGCGACTGACATATGCTTTTTCCTTTCTTGAGAGCGCAGATTGCTGCGCCTGTACGGGCAATTGCACTCGGATTCGTCCGGAATCGGGGACATGATGAGACATCATGTCCCCGATTCCGTGGCTCATTACATGTTCATTATCTCCGGGAACGGAGGCAGGGGGCCGGCAGCAGCTTGCGGGCTCACATTCGGATTGGGCCCGAAGACTTCCGGTATGTTCGGGAAGCTCAGTACGCCGCCGGGTAGATTACCGTCGGCATTGCGGTCACCCGTGAAATTCATTCCTGCGATCAACCCGAGGTTGTAGTTGCCGCCCTGGGCAGTCTGGCTCGGTTCCGAATGGTCGTGCATCGGGAAACACAGAGGCGACAACTGCACATGTATCGGGTTAACTCCTGCCATGGTTCCCACTCTTGGGATAGCCATGAACATCTCTTGCGTCGGCGGCCACGTGGCCACTCCCGGCGGAGTATCTCCTGCCGCCACTTCTTCTCCCACCATGATCACGCCGAAATTGGGTATGGGGGTCGGGTCTACGGGAAGCGGGACCTCGAGGTCAGCGCGTCCGATGCCTTTGTTGTTGGGAACATCCGGAGGCCGCATGTATGGGTTCAGCCAATCCCATGTGTCCAGAGGTTTCGATGTGAAGGTGTCTATCCAGATATGATTGTCCCTTTGGCCCGGGAGCACGTCCTGTGCGCTGAACTGATTGTTGACGGCCAACACATACACGTGGTTTGCGTGGATATGCATGGAGTGACACCACAGCCCTGCGTTGAGAACCCGGATGATACAGGGTTCGCCGACGCGGAGGTTCGGGCATACGAACGGGCTATTGTGGGAGAAATGTCCGGACTGGCCGCTAATGGTGAAGTATTCCGGCGTGTTGTTTTCCACCGGGGCCTTGTTTGCCCCTTGGGTGATGAGTGGGTCATTCAGGAATTTATCAAGGAAAGTTTGCGCCGGATAGTTCACGCCCGGATTGTTAAATGAGAATATCCCCACTTCCTGGAACAGCAGCGGGCTGGGCTGATGCAGCAGCCAGATATACTGCCGGAAAGCAGGAGTGGCAGGGAAGGGAGCGGGATTAGCGGCGCCCTCGCCCCAAGCAAGCCCGGGCCACCACGGCTTTGCGCCCAAATCGGCGAACAACTGCGCCATTCTCGGATTGGCGGTAACATCAGCAGCGCCATAAGGTGTTCCATTGGCCGGATTGGGCATGACGATGAAAGCGCCATGCAGACCCATTACACGGTTCACCGGCGCATTCAGGTCGTCATAATAGAGATAGCTTCCCGCCGAACCAGCCGGCAATGTGAACCTGAGAGTTGTTGTCGTAGGCGTCGCCGGAGTGCCTGCGGCCATTGTGCTGCTGGTGAACGGCCCCAAACCGGGGAACTTAGCCTCCATGGACGGAATTGCGAAGCGATGTGCAGTGGGAAGATTATTTCTCAGATTGATCGTGATGGTGTCTCCCTCGAAGGCGAAGATAGTGGGCCCGGGGACCTCGGCATCGATGGCCGGGGCTGTCGACTTAAAAAGCCAGAAGTAGCATTCCGCATTGTTTGCGGCGTTGTGGGTCACCATCTCTTTGACCCCATCCATCAGTGCGAGATTGAGGGTCTGGGTTGCAGCGATAACAGCATTACTTTTAGCGAGCCAGCGTGGCACTTTAGGCCCCACCACAATGGCCGCCGCGCCGCCCAGCCCGTGCGAGATAAACTCACGTCTATCCATTCCTCTTTCTTTCATAACTGCCTCCATCTTTGAGGGACCGGTCCGAGCTTCGGGTCCGTCCCTGCCCCAATTAGTGACCTCCGACATTTCTTGAGCGACAAACCCCCACTTCAGGTTTGTGCTTGAAGCCGATATCGAGCTTTAGGTGAATCCTCCGCGCATGCCCACCCGTGTCACCACCTCCCAAAAGATAGGCGAAAGGCGAAAGGAACAAGGCGAAAGGGAAGGATTCAAAAAGAAGAAAACCAGCTTGTTTCTGGTTTCGAACCTCACTTTTCTTCCCCAAACCACCCGGCCAAATCGTACTCGTGGCCAACCGTGAAGATATGTCCAGTTGCCGGTGCAAACCCGTTTACAATCATTTATTTTGTATCGAGGTGTTTTTTTGTCTTTGTTCATACGGGCCAACTAGGTCTTGCTGTGTTTTTTGCCGTCAGTCAATGGTAAAGAACGCTGCATCTAATAGGATATAATTACTCCAATTTATCTTGCACGCTATTGTCAAAAGTACCTATTTCATATAGGTAGAAATGCCTATTCATAAAAAGCACCGCTTCCGAGCTAAAGGGCAAGATCCGAAAAGGAAGGATGAATTACGGGGGAAGGATGATAGACAGAAGAGAGCAAGATGAAAAAAGGCTGTGGTGAGCCAAGTGTTGTGCGTTGAAAATTCAAGGGTAGGGGGACTATTGCTCATAGCTCATCATTGCATCATGTCAGTATCCGATGCGTAGCCTCTGCGGATTGCGTATTTAACGAGGTCCGCCACGTTACGTATGTTCAACCGTTTGGCGATACTGGCGCGGTGATGCTCGACGGTGCGAATGCTGATAAAGAGCTCAGAGGCAATCTCTTTGCTGGATTTCCCTTCGGTCAGGAGTTTCAAAACGTCCTTTTCGCGGTCCGTCAGGCAATCGAGTCGTGGCTTGTCGTTGCGGCGGCAAGTCTCGACCAGGTCGGTGGTCAGTTCCTTGAGAAAGGAAGGTGAGACATATGTTTTGCCGTTGCGGATTGTCTCGACAGCGGAGAGAAGCTCTGTGTCCGTGTCTTCTTTCAAGAGGTATCCATCAGCGCCTGCGGCAAGCGCTCGATAGAAATATTCTCTCCTTCTGTGCATGGTCAAGATCAGCACCTTTATGGCGGGGTGGTTCTGCTTGATTCTTTGTGTTGTTTCAATTCCCCCGAGGCATGGCATACTGAGGTCGACGATGGTCATGTCGGCAGGAGTGTGGTCGAGTAAGGCAAGAAGCTCAAGGCCGTCACCTGCCTGGGCGACAACGGCCATGCCATCGAATTCGTCTATGATTCTCTTTATTCCCATTCTCAGCAGGGCGTGGTCGTCAGCAAGCATAATGCGATAGGAACTCATTATCTCAGCCTCCTTTTCTCGGTTTTCGCTTCGCAAATTCCGCAAAATATCCTCGGAAAGTGGGGACACGATGCCGCATCGTGTCCCCACTTTCTCCAATGCCGTGTTCGCAAATGCGGGGACACCATGCGGCATGGTGTCCCCGGATTTGCTAGGCCGGAACTGCAAGGGCTATTTTTGTCCCTTTTCCCGGCTCGCTTGAGATTTTAAGAGAAGCGCCCAGCATGCGGGCGCGCTCGTCCATAGCCTCGAGCCCCAAGCCCTTGTCCCCGGCATATACGGCTTTAACCTTTTGGACGTCGAAACCTTTTCCGTTATCTTCCACAAAAAAGAGTGACCCTCCGCAGTCACGGCAGGCGCGGATTGAAACGCGGCTGGCCTGAGCGTGTTTTCCTATATTGGACAGCGCCTCCTGGAAAATTCTGTAGACAATCAGGTGAGACTTGCGCGCGAACAGGTTATCGACTTCGTCGATATCAAGCAATACATCTATGTTGCAGTGCGCAGCGAAATCCTCGACGAGGGACCGGATTGCGCACACGAGCCCGAGGTCTTCGAGGGTCGAGGGGGTCAGATCGTGGGAAAGCCTGCGAAGGCTTTCGATAATCTGATTTGCGCATTTCTGGGCTGCTTCGATGTCGGTCTTAACGGATTGCCTCTCTTCGCACAGCTTATTCTCGACCGCCCGCAATTCCAGTTTCAGCAAAGTCGTGATTTGCCCCAGATCGTCATGTAATTCCAGCGCAATTCTCCTCCGCTCCCGCTCCTGGGCGGTAAGGAGATGGCCGGACAGGAGTCGAAGTCTTTTTTCGGATTCCCGCAACTCATTTTCCATTCGCTTGCGTTGCGTCATTTCTCGTTCGAGAAGGGTGTTGGCTGCCGATAGGCTGGCAGTCCTCTCCTCGACGCGTTCTTCCAGTTTGTCACGAGACTCTCGCAACGCGTCTTCCGCTCGTATACGCGCGGAAAGCAGGTTGGACGCTATTATCCCGAATCCTCCAAACAGGAGCAGGATGAATGATCGAATATAGAGTTCATGGTGGGGCACTCCCCACAGAAGCAACTGAAAAAAAGAGCCTCGGTAAAAGATGAAATAATCCGCCCCGGCGTCGATCAGCCAGGCGAAGAGCCCCATGACGAGCGACAGGATGAAAATACTTGATCCGGTCTTCATTGCATTCTCTGACAGACTCTGTCTAGGTCAAGTTAATTTTGTTGGTATCTGTAAGGGCACGGCGCGCCGTGCCCCTACGAAGAACCAAGCGCCAATACCCGCACATTTTGTATTGACAGCACACTAGTTACCTATGCTTTCTTCTCTGCTCGTGAGGCAATTCCGATACAGGTCCTCTGGCCACCGCAGAATCTGCGCGGGCGTCATCACCGCTTTGTTCCTTCTCTCTTCTTCGGGACGCGGGGAACGTGCGACGTCAGTGGCCGAAGCGCGCGGATTCTCCGGTATGCTTTCAGTGAGAGGTTTCATTTCTTGTTCTTGTTCTTGTTCGCTTGTCATTGTCGAATCCCCCTAATTGAATGTGCTAGTACTGTGTTTCCTAGATAACATGCATTAATTCGGCGGCGCTAATAGCATGCATTGATCCGGCGACGTCCCCCCTTTGCAAAGGGGGGTAAGGGAGGATTTAGAACATTTACTCCCAAGGGCTTCTGTGACTCCTTAAATCCCCCTTTAGAGAGTGTCCCGTAATTGTTGATCAACTGTAGGGGCACGGCGCGCCGTGCCCCTACAGGAACCGACAAAACAGAGTTGACAGAACACTAGCCCCCTTTATGGTTGAAACGGGTTGAATATCGGACCCAGCGGCGGGAGGCCGGCGGCGGGCCGACCGCCTGCGCCGACCGGCGGAATCCGTAGGATTCCTTCGCACTGTTTGAAACCACCGATGCGGAACAATCCGCAATCGCCGATAATCTGTGTTTCGTCTCCTCTCGCGCCATTGGGCACGAATATTTCCGGATGGTCGAACGGCGCTATCTCATTGCGCACGCGATCGTCGGTAAGCGCCAACAGGAATGAGACCAGGGCGTTTTTCCTTTCCGCCGTCATGTTGGGGATAACGGCTATGAACGGCGACAGATTGTCGATATTCTCGTCGCGGAAGTTTCCCCCGCGCGTGTAGAAATCCACTGACTGCCTCACGGTTGCCATGCCGCCGTCCCGGTTATAGGGGCCGGTCAGCTCGACATTGCGAAGGGTCGGCGTCTTGATGGCGCCGTCAACAGCGACCCTGTCGAGGTCGCACGGAGTCCTGCAAGGCAGGTCCGGCGTATATTGCGCGATTTCGGGCGGCAGCAATCCCTGACTCTTGAGGAGGGCGCGGCGAGAGAATGAGAGCGGATAGCCGAACGGGTCGGTCCCGCCTCTGCCGATGTCCTCGAAAGTCGGTCTCACTGCGATATTGTAATAGCCAGTATCGTAGAAGGCCTCGCCCACAGTCATTGCCATTCGCTCGATGGCAGCTTCTGCTGCCAGCGCCAGCGGCCCGCGAATCTCGCCCTCGGGATGGGCGGCGGTTTGCACGACGACATAGGTCTTTCCGCTTATGATCGCGTCAATTACTTCGGCCATACTGGCCGCTCCAGCAGTCGGGATAAGGTTGGCTTCGCTAAGAGTTCCGGCAAACGGACTCACGAAAGCCGTGTTCGCGAGGACGAAGATGGCAGGTCCGTTTTCACCGGGCAGGCCAAGATGCATGGTTGCGCCGGTAACGCCGGTTATGTTTTTTGTTCTGAGTCCGTAAGAAATGAGTTGTTTGTCCGCGTCGATAGTGACGATAGCGTTGCCGGTCGCGGCGGTAGTAACAGGAGGAACGATCCGGTCGCCAAGCAGGACGGAATCGAAAGTCAAGAGGGTGTCATTCAGTAGATGGCCGCGTATCTCGCCTGCCGGATGGGCGGCGGTGGCAATGTTGACATAGGTGTCGCCATTCTTCATCGCATTGATCGCATCGGCAAGGGTGGCGATGCCGGGGGCCGGAATGAGGTCAGTCTGAGTCAACGTCCCCGTCAATCGGGTAATGAAGCCCGTATTCGTAAGAACGAAGATGACGGGCCCGTTTTCTGTCGTAGAGCCGAGATGGACAGTTGCGCCGGTGACGCCGGCTATGTTTGCCGCCTCGATCTCGAACGCAATCTGAGTCAGCGCAGCATCAAATATGAGGCCGGCTTTCCCGCTGGCGGCAGTCGCAACGGGAGGCACTTCCTGTTGGCCGCTCATGTTCGCGATCACCCCCGGCGGCTCCAGGATCAGGCCTGCCGTGGCCGAGACTGAAGCGAGAGTGAATTCAGGACCGCCGTGGCAGTTTATGCACCTGCCGTCAAACAAGAAGATGTCGAGACCTTCGAGTTGCTGTGCGGTCAGCGCCGTAGTATCTCCTTCTTGATACTTGTCGAACGGCGTGTTATCCGAGACGAGGGTGCTCTCATACATTTGGATGGCTAGGCCGAAGAATAGAGAGAAGTTGGCTTCCATTTGCGTATATTCGTTAGAGGCGAGCGGGCGGGCGGGGCGTCGCACAACTTGCCGTATTCCATCTCCATATCGGAACGAGCGGGGGTCTTGCGTTTCGGGGCGGTGGATATCTTCCGTGCCGGGTGCAAATCTGATCATCTGGCTGGTGTTCTGCCAGTATTCCGGTCTGAAAGCGGTTGTAATCAGGTGGCGGTACGTGACATTGAGCCCGCGCTGTCCCTTAACTTTTCCCTGCGCATCCAGGAAGGCGCTGGAGTAGATGCCCAAGAAGCTGTCGAGGGGATGAACCAACTGTTTTGCAAGCGGCCTGAGCAGCAGCATTTTCTTTCCGATATCGGCAAAGGGGCGACCCGTGAAAGACATCTCGAAGTCGCTCATAGGGGGACCGACGGCCTGTGAGGCGAGGCTTGAGTTGGGAATTCGCACAAGGCGCTCCTGCAACGTTCCATTCACATTCACGAATACGCCGTCGGTCAGGTCTGACGGTCCGAACGGATTAACGCCATTGAACACTTGATTGGCGCGCCCATTCATAAAATTTTCAAAATTGAAGACGGCATTGATTACCGTGGGAGCATTTCGCGGCTCGACACGGCGAAGGTTGACGCCATCGAGGTTGAATACCGGATCAAAGATCGGAAAGCCTGATTCGATTGAGCCACCGGGTCGAATAGCGGTGAAATTGTGAAGGAGGACACCCTGTGACGAAACGATATCGTTGCTGTCCGAAATCACGGTTGAATACTGATCATCCGGATTTGACAACTTATGGAAAGGGAAATCACTAAACTGCAAAGTCTGGTTGGGCAGTCCGGTCTGAAAAGTTTCGTCGCCCGCGAGAAGTCCGGGGTTGAGTTGGTTTTTGAGGCGATTATCCGCCCCCGCGTGGAAATGGCAACTCGCGCACGCCGCTATGCCGTCGCTGCCGACCTGCATATCCCAGTAGAGGGCTTTGCCCAGCGCTATGGCTGCGCTTTCATTCTGAACAAAGTCAGCAAGATTGGGCGGTTTCGGAACAGGAATTGTTTTCAGCGACGGAGGAGCGAATGGGTGTGTAGGGAAGTCAAAGCCGGAAACCACGCATGCCAGGATTATGGTTATTGACAATAGAATCCACGGTTCTCTTTCATTCCGGCCGGATGATGGGATTTGTTCACTTTGCGCAAGCGGGCTGCCCTTCTTAGCTTCGTTCCTCATGACGGTTGAGTCCTCTCCTCCCGGGCAAAACCTGATTTATGGTTTAGGGTTCAGGTCTAGGGACGCGGGAATCGGTTTCAGGTTCCAAGTTTCTCGTTGAATTTCAAGGACGCCAGTATCCTTTTTCTTTTTTTCTCCTTATCTTTTTGACATGCGGAGGCGCATCCGCGCTTTTGAGAGCGCGGATGCGCACGCAGGTTTGGTTCACTGATGTTGACTCAACCATTTGTGTTGTGCGAATGAATTCGCACCCACGAATCACTGTATTTTGTCGACTGTCAGCGCCTTAGTGGCGGAACCGCCGGCCGAGGATTGAACCGTAATGCTCGGCGGAGGCGTTGTGATGCCCGCGTTAAAGAGTATCTGGCCATTGACCAGGGGACCAATACCCACGGCGGTGAGCGTCGGGGCCGGAGTTGCCGTATCACTCGACTTCGCCCGTATCAGGAGTCGCTGGCCGGTAGAGTCGTATGCGTAGGCGGTGATGTTGACTTCGTCAACCAGTGGCTTGGTAAGGGTCGTCGGCGGATTGCCTACCGGTGTCGAGGTTACGGAGACAGTTGCCGGCAGAGTGACTGCGCCCGTCCTGGTGACATGAGCATAGGCTCTCCCGGAATTCAACGTCATGGCAACAGGTGTCGGAGTGATTGTCGCCCCGAGGTCCAATGTAGCAGTATTGGTCGGATCGGTAAGCGCGAAGACGTCAATCGCGACTCCCTGCGCATTGCGAGTGTAAGTGGCGCGCTCGATGACAAGGTTCGCCGGAACAGCGCCCGTGAAAATCTTGCCTTGCACCGCAAAGAGGTCCGTCTGCACCGTGGTGCCGCCAAGTCCGTCAAGATTAGAACCCGCAGGGCCCTGGACGCGGAAGAAGTTGTTGCCGGTCGGGCTGCCCGTGACGGTCTGGTCAACCAGAGGGTTTCCAACGAAGCCCAGAGGGGCCGCAGGCGCAACAGCGGTGAGGAATGGTCCGACGTCGCCGCTCAAAGCGACATTGAAGGCCGGAGTAACAGCGCCTATGTCAACGGTGGAATTGATGGCGTTCGGCCCTGCTACTACATTCGTGAAAACTTCCGTGCCGAACGGATGCGTCACAACATATGTGCCGTTGACAGGGGCATCAATCCTTATGCGGAGCCGGCTGAACACAAACTGGTCTCCATTAAGCGGGTCTCCAAGACCCCAGGAGGATTCCAGCGCCAGGACAAGGATGGCACTGCCGGACGGTATGGTGATAAGGGAGTCGGCGCTCCAATAGAAAGCTTCCGAGCCGAAGCCGACTTGTTGCGAGAAAGCATTTCCAGCAATCGGCGGGTCGAATGCGCACACTCCGTTCACACCATCACCATCGAGACACATCTCCAGCGCCAAACCGGCGCCGTCCTGGTAGAAAAGTGGGAACCCGTTTTGCGGGTTGACGGGGCCCACGGCCGCGAGGGCCGCGAAAGCCGAGTGTGAAAGGCCGATAACCAACATGACGGCCAGCATGATTAACGAGACTTTCCTAAACATTTTGTTTTTCCTCCCTGCATTCATTGATACACCGCGTTAGTTTCCTTTGACCACAATGAACTCAAACATCCTTTTGTTCGCTTGCCGGTAACTTCACCTCCTCCCGAATCAAGAAAGTTTCGCTCGGATTCGCGTTGGCCGTTTGAAGGCGTTGTATGCGGATTGTAGCCTTCCGGGCGGCCTTTCCAATTAGACCGTTTTTGTCTCATTATTATGCAAATTTTTTTAGCGCACCAAGCACGCTCTGTCTCTGCCCGAAAGAACATGGCGTCAAAGGAGTCAGCGGAATCGAGAATAAACGACGTGCAATAATGCGCGAGGGTGGTCATTTCTCTTACCCGGTTTTATATGTTCTCTCCGGAAATTCCGGTGTGAGTAATTATACTAACCCAAATATAGCACTGTTTCGCATAGGCGCAAGGGGGAATTACGGGTTTTTCTTGGTCGTCGCGTCTTTTGTCTCGATCTTTTCGTCTGTGTTCGTCTGAGCGGTCTCAGACTGAATCGGGAAGGCCAGGGATATTCTGGTTCCTTTTTCGGGGGCGCTCGATATTTCGAGAGCGCCGTCGAGCATGCGGGCGCGCTCGTTCATGGTGGCGAGGCCGAGGCTTGCGCCGGCGCGGCAGCGCGCTTCTGCCTGCTTCATATCGAATCCCCTTCCGTCGTCTTCGACTCGAATGACAGCATGGGTATTCCGGACCGTGAAGATTATGGAAATATGCGCAGCCCGCGCGTGTTTTTCAACGTTTGTAAGCGCCTCCTGAAAAATCCTGTAGATGATGATTTGGAGGTTTCGAGGGAAAAGATGGTCCACTTCCTCCATTTCAACTGATATCTTTGCGCAAGAGTGTTTTCCGAAGTCATTGACAAGCTTGCGAAGCGCGGCAGAGAGGCCAAGGTCCTCAAGGATGCAGGGGCTTAGGTCGTGTGACAGCCTGCGGATGTTGTCGATGGTCTGGTCAATATATCGAAGCGTCTCTTCGAAATCTCTTTTCAAGTCCGCTTGGTCATCGCGCAGTCGCTTCTCGTATGATTTCAACTGGAGTTTCAGGACGCTCAGCGATTGTCCGAGGTCGTCGTGCAACTCGAGCGAAATACGCCGACGCTCGGTTTCCTGCGCGTTCATGAGGCGGAAAGAGAGTTGGTGCAGTTTCTTCTCGGATTCCCGCAATTCGGCCTCAGCGCGATTGCGCACGATTATCTCCTGTCTGAGAAGCTGGTTGGAATCGAAAAGCTCAGCGGTGCGCTCTACGACTCGTTTCTCGAGTTCGCCATGAGCCACCTGGAGGTCCTCCTGGATTCGATCTCGCTGCGCAACCATGCGTGACATCACTATGCCGAACCCGGTGAGGACACCGATAAAGAGCAGCCGCATGTATATCTCGTCGCTTGGCAGGCGCAAGATCAGCGAACCGAGGAACGCATCTTTGTGAAAGATCAGGGTATCCATCACGGAGTCAATGATCCACGAGAACAATCCGAACACTATCGAGAACATAATGATTGTGTTTTTGGCCTTCATGGCTGCCAGAACTCCTTCCCATACAGGCGGCCCCCAGAACCGTATCTTTACCTAATATGGCTTACTTTTGAAAAAGGTTCAAGTAATTGACGCTTCTGATTGGGTCATTTGCAGAAGAACAACGGAAGTCATTCCTACGAAATCCGGAATCCGGACACATTGGCCACAAGAAGTGGATTCCTGCTTTCGCAGGAATGACAAGAAGAAAAGCGGGAATGAGAAGAAGAAGGGTGGGAACTACAAGCAGAAGGGCGTGGTTGACATTGCATTGGAGAGCAGATAATATTTTCGTAGGGGCAGTTAATCGGGGACGTCATGTGACATGACGCATAATTGGGGACACGATGCAGCATCGTGTCCCCAATTATGCATCCTTATTCCAGGAGGTTCGAGGTAAACTCATGGCTGAAAAAGACGTGGAGAAGTTTGGCGGAGTGGAGCGGTTTTTCGAGGAGCATTTCTTCGCTGAGGAGCCGTATTATTTGCCGATTCGAGATGAGGTGGAGATATTCCGAGCGGCGTTCCTGATGAGATTGCCGCTCCTCCTGAAGGGGCCGACCGGCTGCGGCAAGACGCGGTTCGTCGAGTACATGGCCTACACGCTGCAGCAGGAGCGCATCCGGCAGGGTCACGAATCGCAAGATGAGGTTTCTTCCCCGCTCATCACAGTGGCTTGCCACGAAGATTTGAGCGCAAGTGATCTGGTGGGCCGGTATCTGCTCAAGGGCGAGGAGACCGTTTGGATCGATGGGCCTCTGACGCGCGCGGTCAAGGTCGGAGCTATCTGTTATCTGGACGAAATCGTCGAGGCGCGCAAGGACACGACCGTCCTCATTCATCCGCTGGCTGATTACCGCAGGATATTGCCGGTCGAGAAGAAGGGACAAATGATACAGGCGCACGAAAACTTCCTGCTTGTCATTTCCTATAATCCGGGCTATCAGAGTTCGCTCAAGAATCTCAAGCACAGCACGCGCCAGCGTTTTATCGCAATAGATTTCGATTATCCGCCGAGGGAGGCGGAAGCCCGAATCATTGCGCATGAGAGCGGTGTGGACGCGCGCGCATCGGAGGAACTGGCGCTGCTCGGGGAAAAGGTAAGGCGCTTGCGCGACCACGGCCTCGAAGAGGGCGTGAGCACACGCCTGCTGATATACGCCGGCAAGTTGATGGTTTCGGGCATCGCCTCGCGGCGGGCATGCGAACTGGCCGTGGCCAAGGCGATAACGGATGATCATGAGATTGAGCGAGCGGTCGAGGAAATGATCAGGAGTATATTTGAAAAATGATAGGCGAAAGGGCAAAGGCGAAAGGGAGAGCAATGGGGAAGCGGGAGAGGTTTGAGGACTTGATTGTTTGGCAGAAGAGCATGGACTTGGCTGTGACCGTCTATCACATCTGCCAAAAAGGGGCTTTGTCAAAGGACTGGGGGCTCCGAGACCAATTGCGGAGAGCTGCGATATCTGTTCCCGCAAACATCGCAGAGGGTTACGAGCGGGGCAGCCGCAAAGAGTACATCCAATTCTTGAAAATCGCGAAGGGCTCCATCGGTGAGCTCAGATGTCTTTTTCAGCTTGCGAATCGTGTGGAGCACATTGAAAGCCAGACTGCTACGCCACTCATCGAAAATTCTGCGGAGGTATCGAGAATTTTGAAAGCAATGATGCGATCACTCGAAGAGAAGAAGGATTGATCCTTTTCTTGATTACCCTTTCGCCTTTGCCCTTTCGCCTTTCGCCTCTTGCGATTCGCGGCTTGTGACCCGTTGCGGTCAGAAAGGCTTTTGAATTGGATAAGTCGCCCCCGACAGTGCGGCTTGCGGAAGTCAGCCGGCTGTTGCAACTGTATTGCGCTGCGGCCACCGGAAAACCGTTGCGCATAAGGAGCACCGAAGAAGCGCCGCGCGAGTTTGTGCGTGAGGGCCATCACCTGCCGCTCACCGATGGGAAGACCATTTACCTGCCGAATTTTATAGAGAAACACCTATCGCGCGAGGAAAATTTTGCAGAGTATAAAGTGTATGCGGCGCACCAGGCGGGGTATATCGAGTTCGGCACGTTCGAGCTGGATATTGATGTTGTAATCGATCATCCGGTCTTCAGCGCATTTGAGGAACAGGCGGCAACAGTCGACCCTGAGGCGATAGTCTCGCATTACGATCTGTTCTTCATGCTTTTCAAGGAGTCTCAACTGGCTCGCGACATTTTCTTTGCAATCGAGGACGGGCGTGTTGATTACAGGCTGCGAGAGATGTATCGAGGGCTGGCGGCCGACATGGAAAAGGTCGCTCGCGCTTCGCTCGAAGGAAGAGCGGTGGCAGGCTCGCTTCCGCTCAGAGAAGCCCTCGTGGAAGCGCTGACCCGCTTATCCATCACCGGAAAGATTGACGAATCGTTTCTGGAAAAGTTCATGGTCGTTCCCATGCGAATGAATTCGCACTTACAGCGAGAAGAGATCGACGAATCACTCCCCGAAAAGCTATTGCCTCTTTACCGGCGCATCTGCGGGCTGTTCGCGCGTGTGCTGAGCCACAGCGCAACCGTGACCGATTCCGCAGTTGCGACCGCGCGCGTGTATTTATTGCTCGGCTCTCTTCCGAATGTTTCATTTGGCTCGCCGTTCCTTGATTCGGCAACAAGAGGGACCGGCCATGCGGAGTCCGAGAGAATGCAGCATGGTATCCCTGCCGGGCGGGGCGTTCCGGAAAGTGAACCACTCCCCTACCGAGCCTCTCAGCCCGTAGCTTTCCGCGGGCAGACAAGACCGGAACTCGTTCAGCTTGAGAATGCGATAGAACTCTTAAAGGAAGCGGTCGTGACTCAGGAGGATTCCGGCGCAGCGCTCACGCACGACTTGCTCGAGATGCTCTTGAAGCGGGTGGTAAAAATTAAGATAAGTCAAATGACCGCGAAAGAACTTGCCGAGACATCCGGCCTGTTTATTACCGACCTCCGTGGCGTCCTGCAGGAGAAAATCGGCGAACTGTCTCCCGATGCGCGGAAGAGACTTGCAAAGCTATTAGACCGCGCTTCAGTGGCAAAGGGTAAGACCGAAGATTCGTCTCGTGTTTTCTTCTATGACGAGTGGGATTATCTTAGCGGTGACTATCGGCCGCGTTGGTGCCGGCTGCGCGAGATTTCGCTCGAGGGGGAATCGAGCGCGATTGTCTCCCAAATCCAGAAAGAGCAGGCAGCGTTGATAGCAGCCGTTAGGCGAAGTTTCCAGCGGATACGTCCCGAAATGCTCCGAAAGGTGAAACGGCTTCGAAGCGGCGAAGAGATCGAGTTGAACGACGCGATCGAAGCGGTGCTCGATCGTCGAGCCGGTCTCACTCCGTCGGAGAGGGTCTACCAGAAGCGTGACCGGCGCATGCGCGATGTCGCAACGGTCTTTCTCCTGGACTTGAGCGCATCGACCGACGAGTGGATTGTGGAAGAGCCCCTGCATGAGAGCGGCGGGCCCCGCCACGGCGGGGCATCACGCTCCGCGCTTTTCGGGTATTTCTCGCTGGATGCCGGCTCGGAGCGCGCGGCCATGAGGGGGAACACCCCGGCGAATTCTCCGCCAAACGGCGCAACCCCGGGAGGCGCGGTCTCGAGCGGCGCGCGCGATTTCTCACCACCGGATAGAGCAATGCGCGTGATTGACATCGAGCGTGAGGCTCTTGTTGTCATGGCTGAAGCACTCGAGAGCCTGGGGGACATGTACGCGATATACGGTTTCTCCGGTTACGGCCGCGAAAATGTGGAATTCTTCGTGATCAAGGATTTTTCGGAAAAATTCTCCGAGCGGGCGCGTCGCCGCATCGGCGCAATCAAGCCGCAGAAAAGCACGCGTATGGGACCGGCTATCCGGCACGCAATGCAAAAGCTTGTCGCAACTGATTGCCGACTCAAAGCGCTCATACTTTTGAGCGACGGATATCCACAGGATTACGACTACGGACCTGACAGAACGAGCCGGGACTACGGCCTCCATGACACGACGGTGGCTCTGCGGGAAGCGCGCAAGAAGAAGGTGCACACATTCTGTGTGACGGTCGATCAGGCCGGCAACGACTATTTGCGCGCCATGTGCGGCGGGGAGAATTACCTCGTTGTGAAGAGACCGAGCGCGCTGCCGAAGATATTGCCGCGAGTGTATAGGGGATTGACAATCTGAATATTTTGGATTTTCGATTTTGCATTTTGGATTTGAAGAAAACCTTTGTGTTGGGCAGTTCGAAACATTGTTCGCATATTTGAGGTGGAGCGATCTGCCAGGATACTCTTCAATAAGCTAGTTCTTTGCGCTCTTTGGGTCTTTGCGGTTTAATTGCTTATGAATGCTGAAGGAATCGTGCTGGCGGTGGGCGCGGTCATACGGGACCGGGAAGGCCGAATACTGCTTGTGCGGCATCGCCGCGAAAGAGGGGGATTCTGGCAGGGAAAGTGGATTTGTCCGGGCGGGAAACTGGCGCCGGGTGAGACACTTGCCGAGGGCGCGCTGCGCGAGGTTCTCGAGGAGACACATCTCCGTATCAGGCTCGGGCGGATTCTGGCGCCTTTTGAAAGAATCGTGCGGGAGAATGGCGGCGTGACGCTGCATGTGGTTTACGTGGATTTTCTGGCTGATTTGATAGAGGGCGACCTTGAGCCGGATGATGACGTCGGTGAGGCCGAATGGTGGGACGACGAGACGCTGCGCGAGCGGTGGGATGAATTACATGAGGACACGCAGCGGCTGCTGTCGCAGGCAGACATAACATAGGCGAAAGGCGAAAGGGAGAACGATGGGGAAACGGAAGCGCTTCGAGGACTTGATTGTTTGGCAGAACAGCATGGATCTGGCTGCGAACGTCTATCGGCTCTGCCAAAGAGAGGCCTCTTTCTTGGTTCGCCCTTTCGCCTTTGCCCTTTCGCCTTTCGCCTATTTGCAACGGAAAGGAGTTGAGCTTGACTGAAGCCAGAATGAAACCTGTGGTGGGGTTGACGGGCGGGATAGGCGCCGGTAAGAGCACCGTCTCGCAAATCTTCTCGCGTCTGGGGGCCGTGATCATAGACGCGGACAAGGTGGGCCACCGAATCATACTGCCCGGAGGAAAGGCGTACGACGCCGTTATCCGCGAGTTTGGCCGAGAGATTGTCGAGCCTGACGGCACAATCAGCCGCAAGCGACTTGGAGCAATCGTGTTTTCCGATCATGAGAAACTGAAGCGGCTCGATTCCATCATGCACCCGATGATGGCCGAGACCATGGCCGAAGAGATCGCCTCACTAAGAAGAATAGCGGCCGCGGACTCCGTGATTGTTCTTGAGGCGGCAGTCCTGATCGAGGCCGGATGGGACAGCCTTGTCGACCAGGTTTGGGTGGTTGTTTCGGACACGGAACGCGTCGTCGAGAGGCTGGCCGTGAGAAACAAGCTCTCCCGTGAGGAGGTCATGAAACGCATGGGGGCGCAGATTTCCGATGAAGAAAGGTTGAAACACGCCGACGTCGTGATCACGAACCACGGCTCGTTCGCGGAGATGGAGAAACAGGTGCTCGCGGCATGGGAAAAACTATAGAAGGCGAAAGACGAAAGGAGCAAGGCGAAAGGGAAGAAGCGAGAATGAGGGAAAATGGGGAACAATGGGGGATTTAAGAAGCGCCAGCGAGACCGCCTCTTATAATTATCAAAAAGAAAAAGAAACTTTGGGAACACGAATGTCATCCCGCGAAACGCGGGACACAAGGCGCGAGACGAACTACACAAATGAAAAAGAAGAGTTGGATCACGAATGACGCCAATTATACGAATTGCAAATGAACGATAGAGAGGACTCTTGGGTTGGTGAATGAATCTTCGCGATGCAACAATAGGGTTGTCAGACGAATTCTCCGCATGATTGTGGGCCGAATTCTCCCCCCTCTCTTCGTGTTCCTGGCAAGCTTGACCGTCTATGTCTGCACGATGCCGCCGGACATCGCCGCAGTCGGCTACGCCGCTGACACACTGAAGTTCCAATATATCGGCAAGGTTTTCGGCACGCCGCACTTCGGGTATCCCACCTACATGTTCCTGAACATAATCGTCAGCCGGCTGCCTGTCTTCAATCTCGCATATCGGCTAAACCTGCTTTCCGCGGTGCTTGCTTCGGCGACACTCGTCGTGCTCTATTTCATAGTCTTGTCTGTCCTTGACAAGAGGAGATGCGGGGACCGTCCGGCAATTCGTCAGAAGGGCGCAGATTGCACCGCAAGGGCGCAGACCTATCCCCATAATTCGGGGACACGATGCGGCATCGTGTCCCCGAATTATGGGGGCATCGTATCCCCGAATCATGGGAGGTCCAATCCACAAGCAGGCGCTCTCCAGTCAAACGGTCCACAGATGGACGATTCACAAGCAAGCGATGCGCAAACACTCCGAATGCAAACAGACAATTCATTGTCCGACAGGCTTATTGCCGTTGCGTGCGCCCTTCTGTTCGGGGTCACGTACACCTTCTGGGAGAATTCGATAATAGCCGAGGTGTATTCACTGCACACGCTGTTTATGTGCGGGGTGATGTTGCTGATGCTGCATTGGGAGGAAAGCCGAAGGCCGCTGTTCTATTACTTTGCATGTCTCGTATACGCTGTCAGCTTCGGGAATCATCTTGTCGGAATAACGATGCTGCCCGCGCTGGTGTATTGGACTCTTGCGGTCGATCATACGATTCTGTTCAAGAAAAGGACATATCTCCTCATCGCATTATTCATCCTCCTCGGAATGGCGCAATATGGATACGTGCTTGCGAGGTCGCGCCAGGTTCCACCGCAAGAGAAGGTCTTTCAGTATTGGCCCTATTTCGAGGACTTCGGCAAGACGCATCTGGAGAGTTATGCGCGATCCGTTCCTGAACTGCTCAACGTGGTTTCGGGAGGAGGATGGAGAAACCGCCTCGCGCAGTATTCTCCGGCGAAGCCTGATTTCAAAGATCGACTACCCTTGTTCTACAACCTCTTTCTTCTTCAGTACAGTCCCGCGGGTCTGATTCTTGGAGCAACTGGAATCGCCTTCTCATTTCTGAAGCGCCGCCGACGTGCGATCTTCTTTTCGCTGTTGTTGGCGGCGCACATGGCTTTCGTGGTGACATGGGGCGTGCCCGGAATAGACGTTCACGTTATCCCCGCGTATCTTATACTGGCCATATTCATCGCGCACAACGACAACTTCTTCCGGACGGCATGGGTCGAACAGCGTCCGGTCGTTCGCCGAATAGGACGGGCGTGCCTCGTGGCCCTGCTTGCCGCGCTCATAGTATTCTTGACTCTGACGCGTTATCGAAGGCTTGACCAGAGCAAGAATGTCTGGCTCGCGGATATGCTTGAAACTGCGATTCCGAGGATTCCGGACAACTCCATCATTTTCACGAACCATGTTTATGCGACCGCATTCTGGCAGAAGCTCTATGGCGAAGACGCCCGCCCCGGCGTCCGAATCACGGTACATCCCATCTGGACGATTTGCCGCGAAGATCTTGTTTATGCGCTCAGGCGCTACCAGAATGTGTTCTATTTCCTGGACGAACCATACTGGGGGGCGCTTGCCGAAATGGGAATCGATTTTGAGATTCGGAACTTCTCGAGTCTAAGTCTGGGCAGCTTCCTTTCCGGATTCGAGCCCGGCGAAATCGTCGCCTCGTATGCGGTTGTCGAAGAGGAAGACACAGCACGCGAAGCGCCAACACCTCCCTTTCCTAACGGAGAGTCTGCACCCCCCTTTCTCAACGGAAGATTTACGCCTCCCTTTCTTAACGGAAAGCCTGTACCCCCCTTTCGTGAAGGGGGGATGGGGGGATTTAGCATCCTCGGACTTCTTGAAAGGAACGGAAGCATCCGTATTCTCATGACGACGCGTGGGGCTTTCTCCTTGAGGAAAGGCGCTGAGGTTGGGGGAATCAAGCTCCCTGTTGACATAAGAGTTGCGCCTGGCGAGACTATATATATTGATGGAGTAGATTGCTCTCGGTACAGGAAACGTAATAATCTGGTCGTGCTCGATCCTGTCAGTGGAAAAGTGAAAGCGATGGTTTATGTGGATTGGATGCGCGGAACAGCCGTTGACCCCGCCTATGCGCTGCTGGTCAGAGGGACAAAGAGAGTGTCCCGTAATTGTGATTCCGAGGGCGCAATGACGGATTAAGAAATGGGAGAATACGGTCTAGTTCGATTTGACGCAGTCGTCGGACTCATGATATATTAAAATGATTTTGAATCGAGCAAGGAGAGACTTGTGCTATGGCCGGCGTGGATGCGAGAGCGTTGGGGCTGAAAATCCAGAGGACGTTTACGTCCCTTCTTCCCGTTGACGAGGGTCGAAAAGGCTCGTGCCGCAGGTGCGGCCAATGCTGCAAATTAGCCTTTGATTGTCCGTTTTATGACGGAAAAGGATGTGTTGTCTATTCGTTGCGACCCCCGCAGTGCCGCAAATACCCGCGCACGAAGGAAGAGTCTATCGTGCAGGATTGCGGCTTCATTTTCGGCGACTGAATCGTCACGGATTTGTACGACAAATCCCCCCTACCCCCCCCTTTTTATAAAGGGGGGATACTGCGTTTTCCCTTTGGATAAAAGGGGAATATTGCATTTCCCTTTGCATAAAGGGGGATACTGCATTTCCCCTTTGGAAAAGGGCGATGGAGATTTTGCGAGCGGGGGATGGAGATTCTACGAGCGATTGACTTTCAATGCCAAAACGCACTGATATCCGCAAAATACTTCTGATTGGCTCCGGCCCGATCATTATCGGGCAGGCCTGCGAATTCGATTATTCGGGCGCGCAGGCGTGCAAGGCCCTCAAAGAGGAGGGTTACGAGATTGTTTTGGTGAACAGCAATCCCGCCACGATCATGACCGATCCCGATATGGCCGACCGCACGTATGTCGAGCCGCTTGTGCCCGCTGTTTTAGAGAAGATAATCGAGAGAGAGAGACCTCAGGCGCTCCTGCCGACGCTTGGAGGACAGACGGGCCTTAACCTTGCAGTTGACCTTGCGAACCTAGGAGTTCTCGAAAAATATGGCGTCGAGTTGATCGGGGCGAAACTGCACGCGATAAAGAAGGCAGAGGACCGCTCGTTGTTCAAGGAGGCCATGGAGAGCATCGGCCTCGAACTGCCCCGGAGCTTCCACTGCTACTCGCTCGACGAGGCTATGGCGGGGATCGGCAAACTGGGGTTCCCGGCGGTCATTCGTCCGTCTTTTACGCTCGGTGGCACCGGCGGAAGCGTCGCTTACAACATGGAGGAGTTCGAGCAAGTCGTCAAGTGGGGCCTCGATGCGAGCCCCATCAGCGAGGTTCTCATCGAGGAATCAGTCATCGGCTGGAAGGAATACGAACTCGAGGTAATGCGCGACGGCGCCGACAACGTGGTCATCATATGCTCGATAGAGAATTTCGATCCGATGGGAATCCACACTGGCGACAGCATCACGGTCGCGCCGGCGCAGACGCTCTCAGACAAAGAATATCAAGTGATGCGCGACGCCGCGATAGCCGTCATCCGCGAGATCGGCGTGGACACGGGCGGCTCGAACATCCAGTTTGCAGTCGATCCGTCGAACGGAAGAATGGTTATCATAGAGATGAATCCGCGCGTGTCGCGCAGTTCGGCGCTGGCATCGAAAGCGACGGGCTTTCCCATTGCCAAAATCGCGGCAAAACTGGCCGTAGGATACAGGCTCGATGAAATCCCGAATGACATTACAAAGAAGACTCCCGCCTCTTTCGAGCCTACAATCGACTATTGCGTTGTCAAGATTCCGCGCTGGGCGTTCGAGAAGTTCCCCGGCGCCGATCCGCGTCTTTCAATTCAGATGAAGAGCGTGGGCGAGACAATGAGCATAGGGCGCACGTTCAAGGAGGCGCTGCAGAAGGGGCTTCGTTCGCTTGAGATCGACCGCTATGGGCTTGGATGCGACGGAAAAACGATGCAATTTCGCGGGGATAGCGCGGATGCCGAAACGATTGAGAAGATCAGGGAGAAACTTCGGACGCCCACAAACGAGCGTATTTTCTATCTGCGTGAGGCAATCCTTGCGGGGCTGACCACCGGGGAAATGTATTCGCTCACCGGCATCGACCCATGGTTCATCAACAACATGAAGGATATCATCGAGATGGAGCGCCGCCTGCGCTCCGCGAACGGACGAATATCGAGGTTATTGCGCGGAGAGCTCGATTCGGCTAAAGAGCCCGAGGCGACACTCCTTTTAAGAGAGGCTAAGCAGTGCGGATTTTCAGACCGCCAACTGGCGCATCTTTGGGGCTCGGACGAAATGAGCGTGAGAGAGGCGCGGAAGAGGCTGGGGATCGAAGCTACCTTCAAGCTTGTGGACACGTGCGCGGCGGAATTCGAGGCGTACACGCCTTATTATTATTCGACTTACTCCGACGAAGACGAGGTCAGGCATTCGACCAAGAAGAAGATCATGATACTCGGAGGGGGGCCGAACCGCATCGGACAAGGAATAGAGTTTGATTATTGTTGCGTGCACGCAGCGTTTGCGCTGAAGGAAGAAGGCTGCGAGACCATAATGGTTAACAGCAATCCGGAGACCGTCAGCACTGATTACGACACTTCCGACAAACTCTACTTCGAGCCGCTTACGCTCGAGGACGTCCTCAACATTGCGGATAAAGAGAAGCCAGACGGTGTAATCGTTCAGTTCGGCGGACAGACCCCGCTCAAGCTTGCCGTCCCGCTGAAGAAGGCGGGTGTCCCGATAATCGGCACGTCACCGGAAAGCATAGACAAAGCGGAGGACCGGGAGCTTTTCCGTCAGATACTCGACAGTCTTGGGCTCAAGCAAGCCCCGAGCGGGACTGCGTTTTCTTCCGAGGAGGCGCTTGCTATCGCGCGGCGCATAGGGTATCCGGCGCTCGTGAGGCCGTCGTACGTGCTCGGCGGCAGAGCCATGATCATCGTCTATGACGACGAGCATCTAAAAGGGTATATGGCGCTTGCCCGCGAAGCGTCGCCGGACCATCCCATACTGGTCGACAAGTTTCTGGAGGACGCTACCGAGATAGACGTCGATGCCGTATGCGACGGCAAAGAGGTAATTGTTGCCGGCATCATGGAGCATATCGAGCTTGCGGGAATACATTCCGGCGACAGCGCATGCGTGTTGCCGCCTCACACCCTGAACGCGCGCCACATGGAATCCCTCAAGGAGCAAACGCGCGCACTCGCGCTGGCGCTTGAGGTGATCGGTCTTATCAACATTCAGTTCGCGATAAAGGGAGAGGACATTTATGTCCTGGAGGTTAACCCGCGCGCCTCGCGAACCGTCCCGTTCGTCTCGAAGGCGACCGGCATCCCGTGGGCCAAGGTGGCTGCGCGGCTGATGGTTGGGCGGACGCTGAAGGAACTTGGGATTCGGTCGGAGCCCTCGCCGCGTCACTTTGCGGTGAAAGAGGCGGTTCTGCCCTTCATCAAGTTCTCGGGTGTGGACACGGTTCTCGGGCCCGAGATGAAATCGACGGGCGAGGTGATGGGGATAGACCGCACTTTCGGGCTCGCCTTCGCGAAGTCGCAGTTGGCTGCCAACTTATCTCTACCCACGAGCGGAAAGGTTCTCATAAGCGTAAACGATGCCGACAAGGAAAAGATAGTCCCCGTAGCGCGGAAGCTGCAGCAGTTGGGATTCGATCTGATTGCGACGCGCGGAACCGCTGCATTCCTGACGAACAACGGTCTTGGGGTTGAGATGGCTTACAAGGTAAACGAAAACCGGCCCAATATCGTGGACCACATAAAGAACCGCGGGATAGCGCTTATCATAAATACGCCATTGGGGAAGGCATCTGCGTTTGATGAGGTTGCCATCCGGCGCGCTGCGGTAGATTATCGCATTCCCTATATAACCACGATTGCCGGCGCCCATGCGACCGTGAGCGGTCTGGAGGAAGCGCTCACGCCGGGCGGGCTTGCCGTCAAATGCCTGCAAGAATACAACGACAAAGAGTGAAAACCGCGAAATGGCGACCCGCCGTAGATGGCTTGACTGTCAGTTACTTAGCCTTGTATAATTAACTCTTGGCTTTTCCTGCCCAAGTCTCGGGAGTCGAGGTATCTAAACTCGGAGAACAGAGTATTATGCCAGCAGCAATTGAAATCATCAATCTAACGAAGACCTATCGCTCACTGTTCGGCCTGCGGCAGGTAACCGCAGTGGACAATCTCAACCTTCATGTCGATGAAGGAGAGGTGTTCGGTTTCCTCGGGCCGAATGGCGCCGGAAAGACGACCACGATAAAGATTCTGCTCGGCATCCTTTACCCGAGCTCGGGCGAGTGCAAGCTTTTCGGAGAGCAATTCACCTCGAGCAGCGCTTTTGCTCCCGAAACAGCCGATAGCAGGCTGAAGGCGAGTATCGGTTATCTGCCTGAAGGGCCGTATTTTCACGAGTTTCTTACCGGCCGGGAAGTTCTTGCGTTTTACGGACGGCTGTATGGTCTGGGTGGGCAGAATCTCAAGAAACGAATCAGTGAGACACTCGAGATTGTCGGAATGGAATACGCCGCTGACCGTCTCGTGCAGCACTACTCGAAGGGGATGCGTCAGCGTGTAGGATTGGCGCAAGCCCTCTTGAGCGATCCCAAGCTCCTGATCCTCGATGAGCCGACCGTGGGCCTTGACCCGATAGCCCGGCGCGAGATAAGAGATTTACTGTTGAAGTTAAAGGGTCTCGGCAAGACGCTTTTCATCTGTTCGCACGAGCTGAGCGAAGTCGAGATGGTTTGTGAGAGAATAGGGATAGTCAATCACGGCAAACTGATAAAGTATGGCAAGCTTGTGGACCTGGCTTTCAAGGACCGAGCGGTGGAAATCCATGTTGCGTCTCTATCCGATGAGACCCGCAAGAAGCTCGAGGCCCTCAACTGCATCACGGGGAAACACGAGACGGGGCTAACCAGTATCCGTCTGCCGGCGCGGCAGGCGGTTTATGACGTGCTGGATGTTTTGAAAGCAAGTTCGACGGACGTTGTAGAGGTTCTTTCGCAGAAAGAGAGTTTGGAGGATTTGTTCATTCGCACCGTCAAGGAGGAAGTCGCGTGAATTCCATCGTCATCGGGCTCAATGCGTATCGAGAATCAATCAGAAAGAAGACCCTCATCGCGTTTCTTCTCTTCGCGATGCTCGTGATAGGAACCTCGACCTTCTTGACCGTCCTCTCACCCGGCGAAGAGATCAAGATGGTGAAGGACGTATGCTTAAGTTCAATATCTTTCTTCGGGATGCTCATAGCGGTGTTCGGGGCGGGGGCATTAATACCTCAGGAGACTGATAACAGGACCATCCACACGATCTTGTCGAAGCCCATGAGGCGAATCACGTATCTTCTGGGGAAATACCTTGGCGCACAGCTCACGATACTGTTAAACCTCGGCCTGATGGCGGTTCTGTTTCTGGTGATCCTGTATTTACAGTCGAGGCGATATGTGGATGAATCGCAGGCGCCTTTTTCCGCCACGGCGCTGGTAACCATGAAAGCGATGGTCCTCGTGTTCTTCGAGATGCTTGTGCTTTCCGCGCTTGCGCTTGCGGTCTCGACACTTTCGACATCGGCGACGCTTCCGGTGATAGTCGGCATATTCATTTACATTGTGGGCCATTCGGTCAACTATCTCAAGAACCTCAGCGAGCATGCTCCCTCCGAGTTCATGTCGATTATTATCAGGCAGTTCTACCTGATACTTCCGAATTTCAGCAACTTCTACCTGAGGAATCAGTTGATACATAACGATCCTTATGTTCCGCAGGGCATACTGAAGCTGTTCGCTTATGCGTTCTTGTATGCGGCTTTCGGATTGCTGATAGCGTATTTGTTGTTCCGGAAAAAGGATATGTGATTAGCCATGAAAAGTTGGAAAGAATGGTTGGCGTTCGGCGCTCTTGCGCTTGCATTCCTGATCCCCATATCCTTGCTCCAAAGCGGCATCGACGGAGATGAGGCGCGAGTGCTGTTCCTGAGATGGATCGACAACCAGGAGGCTTATGAAGGGCAACTACTGCAGAAGATTACCGGCGGGACGGATGACCGGACTGTCGAAGAGAAGGACTTATTTAAGAACGTTGAGGATGTCGGAGAGTCGCTGAACTCGGGTTTCAGACGGCTTTCCGTCAGGGAGAAGTGGAATACCCTGCACAACCGTCAATTCGAGCCATTCTACGAACAGTTTCAGCGACTCGCCGGACAGGCCAAAATCAAGGCTGTCGAGGGCCAGATTGAGTGGTCGAATCCGGACGTGAGCGCCAACGTGGGAGCGCTGGTTCTCGGTTTCAGAAAACTTGTTGCGGATTTGCTCTGGCTCAAGGTGGACCAGTACTGGCATCTCGGCATGGTTCAGAGAATGCTCCCCGCGATGGAGACGGTGGTTACGCTCGACCCGCATTTCATCGAGGCATACGCGCTCGGGGCCTGGCATCTCGCATACAATGTGACGGTAATGTTCCATTCGCTCGATGAGAAAATGAAATACATCGACCAGGGCATCCATCTCCTGGAGAAAGGGATAAAGAGTAATCCACGCAATTCCAAGCTTTATGCAGAACTTGGTTTCACGATCTATTTCCGGAAGATGGGCGACTGGGAAAAAGCCGCCTATTACCTTGGCGAAGCCACAAAATATGAGCATGAACCGTGGGTCGAACGCGCATATGCTCTCTCCCTCGAGCGACTGCTTCAGGAAGAAAAGGCTCTTGCGGTTCTCGAGGACTATGACCGAAGGCATCCCGAACTCGTGATGCAGCAGTTATCGATGGCCCGGCTCCGGAAGAAACTGGAAGCCCGCCAGGTCGAGAAGGACGGCGACCTCGAACATGCTTTGAGAATCTGGGATTTCCTCAGAACCGATGATCCGGGCGACGTCGTTGCCCCCAAGGAATTCTTGCGGATCAAGCATCTACTGAGTGAGCAGCATCGCGGCGCCTCGCGAGACTAACTCACTCACCCTGCAACCGACTCTCGATCGCCCTGGCCCACGTCCGGATTCGCATCTGCAAGCCTCGGCGCATGATTCTAAATTGTGGGACGTTTCGATATCCATCCGTACTTTGTAGGACGACTCGCGAGTCGCCTCTATGAGGTAAGCCAAGAACCTCTACCGGGCCGGTCGTTAGCGCACAATGAGCATAAAGACAAATCTTGAGCGTTTGCGCGGGCGAATAGAAAGCGCCGCTGAGCGGGCAGGGCGTAATCCTGCCGACATAAAGCTGGTGGCGGTGACAAAAACAGTGGGCGTCGACAAGATAAAGGAAGCCATTGACTGCGGCGCCCGGCACATCGGCGAGAGCAGGGTTCTTGAGGCGGCGGAAAAGCAACCCTCAATAGGACGGTCGGTCGAGTGGCACATGGTGGGGCATCTCCAATCGCGGAAGGCGAAGCAGGCGGTCGAGTTATTCGACATGATCCAATCGATCGAGAGCATCTCCGTAGCGGATGCGCTCGAGAGAAGATGCTCGGAGATGGGGCGAATCATGCGCGTGCTAGTCGAGGTGAACACTTCGGGTGAGCAGCAGAAAAACGGCGTTTCGCCCGAGGAAGCGGAATCATTGATTCGCCGGATTGCGGCAAGACGGAGCTTGCGCATAGAGGGTCTGATGACGATGGCCGCGCTCTCGGCGGAGCCTGAGCAGGCCCGGCCTTCTTTCCGGCTGCTGCGCGAGTTGGCGGAACGTCTCAGAGAGAAGGACATCGAAGGGGTCCGCCTCGATGTTCTTTCAATGGGCATGAGTGGCGACTTCGAGATTGCAGTAGAGGAAGGCGCGACGATGCTGCGGATCGGGACTGCGATATTCGCGGAATAGACTGATGGCGGCATCGGCCGGGCGGGCAGTCCGCCCGAGGGTATTATCAGTCCTGCCGTCAGTGGAACGAGGTCTCTGAATATGAAAGAAGAACTGGAAAAGCTAAGGACAGAGGCGTTTGCGAGAATCGAGCAATGCGGTGATCTCTCGCAACTGAGACAACTCGAGGTCGATTATCTGGGCCGCAAAGGGGCCATCACGAGAGTGCTTCGCCAAATGGGATCGGTTCCTCCGGAGGAACGCGCCACATTAGGCAAACTTGCGAACGAGCTGAAGGCGGAGATACAGAAAGCAATTGACGCAAGATACGAAAGTTTTGAAAAAACGGAAAGAGAGAGAAGACTCCGGATTGAAAGCGCGGATGTCACGCTGCCGGGTATCAGGCCCGAGATCGGCCATTTACACCCCATCACGATTGTCTTTGACGAGGTTCGCAGGATATTCGAGGGGCTGGGGTTCCAGGTAGCGACGGGGCCGGAG
>JACRIR010000040.1 GCA_016215705.1 Candidatus Poribacteria bacterium
AGCAGAGGCGAAACAACTTGCACAAATCATCAACCGCAGAGTACGCAGAGTTCGCTGAGGATATTGGCTTTTGCCGTTTTCCTCTGCGCCCCTCCGCGCCCTCTGCGGTTCAGGCCTCTTTGTTTTGGACAGCAGTGATCTTTCTTTTTGCATCTTCATCTGTGCGAATCTGTGAAATCTGAGGATTCCTCTTAGTTGATCAGTTTTCGGGCGCGCGGGCAAAACGGGCACCAGTCGATGTCGCACAGTAACGCGGCAGGATTCTCGCGGATAAGTTCGCCGACAGCCTCGATGACATCCGTTGCGCGCACAAGCTGCGAGTCGGCCTCGGCGATTCTTCCGTATCTGATTTCGCCCCGTCGCCTGAGAGGCTCCTCGACCACGTTGAAGTTGATGCTGCACCCGGGGTTTTCACTCGGTGGAACGACTATTTCGCCACCATCGGGCAGGCGTATCGGAATCGACACATTGAAATCGTCGGAATAAGGAAGGTCCAAATAGGGAACACGCGCGACTGCCTCGCCGACGTGAATCATTGCATCGGATGTGTGTTGAACCCCGAGCAGAAGAACATAGCCGCCGGCGAGTGCAAGTCTGTGAAGCGGGCTGTCAACCCCGAGAGCCGTGGCCGCGGGATGCCCGTCAACGAAATGCCGGGCTTGAGGCCCGAACGCAGCCACCGAATGCGTCGGGTGAAGGCTTCTCAAAACGCCCGAGCGCTCGCGAAAGGTTTTGGGTATCAGGCCGGTGCCCGAGCGAGTCGCGACCGGGTCGAACACAGGGTCGGGCGGAAACGTAAATGTCGGCATCACGAGCGTGCCCGTCGGGCCAAGCGCTTCGAGCAGCGCGTCGATCACGACATCGGCGCCGCCCTCGACATGCCCCAGGCTCGAAAGGGAGCTCTGGACGACAAGATTCATTCCGTTTGCGACACCGAGCGCTTGCAAGCCGGCAACGATTTCAGAGGCAGTACTCACAAAGACCCTCCAGCATTGCGAATCAGGCATGCTGAAGTAATATCTTACCGCAAAGGCGCAAAGAGCGCAAAAAGCGACAGAGGTGAAAGGCTCAGTTGACGTGTCGCATCGCACTGTATAAAATGCTCTCCGTGCCGCACGGGCATTTTGCTTACAAAAAGAGGGGGGAATCTCACCTGAACGAATCCGGCTCGAAAACACAGGCAGAACGCCTTTCGTTGCGAACACTGATGAGCTACGGCTCGTCGATGATCGGCATCAACGGGACGGCCACGATGATAAGCGTCCATCTGCTGTTCTTCTATACCGACGTGGTCGCGATGGCGCCGAAAGTTGTGGGCCTCGTCATGGCAATCGCGCAGGTGTGGGACGCGATCACCGACCCGACGATGGGATATATATCTGACTATACTCCGTGGAAATGGGGCAGGCGGCGGCCATACATCCTCCTCGGCTCAGTGCCTGCCGGCATCTCCTTCTATCTAATTTTCTCGCCACCTGCCGGTTTGTCCTCGACGGGAATTGCATGGTTTTTCGCAGTAGTATTTCTCCTTTTCTTCGGATTCCGCACGGTCTGGGAGACACCATACTCAGCGCTTGCGCCGGAACTGACGCTCGATTACGACGAAAGGACCCGGCTGTCGGCGTATGTGCAGGTCTTCGCAACATTCGGAGACATACTCGGCACAATGGCGCCGGTAATTCTCATTGGCGTATTCTCGACGCAACGGAAAGACTTCTCTTTTATCGCCGCGCTTGTGGGTGTCCTGGCAATCGGGGCTGCTGTATCGACCTATTGGGGCACGAGCGAGAATCCGCTTCTCGCAAAGAAATCCGCATTATCCGTTGGACAGTCGCTTCTTGCCACATTCAGCAACCGTCCGTATATGCTGCTGGTGGTCACTTCCTCATGCACCGCGGTCTCTAACTATACGACCATCGCCGTCATCCGCTACCTCATCAAATACTGGTTTCGCAAAGGAGACCTCGAGGCATATTTCTTCGGAGCGTTCTTTGTCGGGGTTTTCGTTTCGATTCCGATATGGATAAGAGTGATCCGCTACATGGGCAAGAAAGCGGCGTACATAATGGTCATGCTTGTTTACAGCGTGATCCTGTGGTTGATACTGTTGTTGCGACCTGCCGACTACCGCATCTTCGGGATAGCCATGGTAGTTGCGGGGGCATTCAATATAGCGCTTTGGCTGATTGCGGGCTCGATTGTGCCCGATGTCATCGAGTGGGACCAACTCAAGGTGGGTGAGCGTCGAGAGGGCGCTTATTACGGCATCTGGACGCTTATACGGAAGAGCGCCATCGGCGGCGCATATATCATCGTTAGCTGGCTCCTGGACTATGTCGGCTACGTCGCAAACGTCGAACAGACCGACAAAGCGCTGCTCGGCATCCGCCTGCTGTTCGGGCCAATCCCAAGCATCCTGCTCATTATTGGCTTGCTCGTATTCCTCAAGTATCCCATCACGAAGCAGGTGCATAAGGACATACTCAGGCAGATTGAGGAAAAACGGAAACAGGATGGAACCGCCGATGAACGCCGATGAACGCCGATTTGGACAAAGAAGAAAAGGAAGAAGAAGAGGCAGGGTTAACCACGGATTTCACTGATTGCACGGATTTGGGAAAAGAAAGAAAAGAAGAAGAAAGTTCCGCAGTGCTGAGTCAATCAATGAAAATCTGCGAAATCTGCGGATAAAGGAAGGAGTTAATATGGCCACTCCACTTACCATCGAACAACTCAATGAGCTTCG
>JACRIR010000249.1 GCA_016215705.1 Candidatus Poribacteria bacterium
GCAACTCCGCGCCGACTGCGGTCTCTGGCCAACGAGAACAATCGCCAGTGCAGCCGAGAGTATCGACAATCTCATAACGGGAACGGCCGCGAATGTGCCGCCGGGCAATGATGCGGTTGCAACCGGCGCGAGCAGATGGGGAAGCTTCGGGGTAGTTGACCTGGTTCCCGATCAATTGATCTCGAATGCGCCGGGGTACTCCACGACGGACAACCCTCGCTATCGCCCCGGCTGGAATGGGCCGTACTTGAATTCCGATGTTTTGGACCCCTGGGGAAACTCCTACATGATCAACATCCGATTCTTGAGGGCGAACGGACCCGCCAACAGTGCGCAACACAACGTGTACGTCCTGTCGGCCGGCCCGAATGGAACTACGGAGACGCCGTTTGACGATGCGACCATCGGCGAGACTCTCACGCTTGGCGACGATATCGGCAGCCAGGTGCGGTGATCGAAGAGAGGAGGGTCTTCTCTTTGTTCAGAATGGCATTGAGGGGCTTTCAGGAAGCGTACGTTTATTCGGGGACACGATGCCGCATCGTGTCCCCGAATAAACGGAATGCGGCATGGCTTTCCCGAAATGCGGGACGGTTTTCGCATAGTTCACAGTGCCGCGGACGCGGTTGGATGCTCAGGATGACGGCGAAGGAATCATAATAGGATGCGAGTACAGAAACAGATAGGTCAACTCCTGCTGGAAAGGCAGATACTTACCGAGAGCCAGCTTGCCCTCGCCCTTAATGAGCAGAAACGGACAGGCGAGAAACTGGGCAAAGTGCTGCAGAATCTCGGTTTCATCACTGAAGACTTGCTCTCGTCGGTGCTTGCCTTTCAGTCGGGCGTGGAGCAAGTTGACCTCGCAACCACTGTGCCGGACACTCACGCGCTGGAGGCCATACCCAAGCAGGTAGTAAAGCGTGAGCTCGTCATTCCGCTCTCCATTAAGGGAAGAATCCTCACCCTCGCGATGGCAAACCCGTTCGACGTCCTCACGATCGACCGGCTCGAGAAGACCACCGGCCTCAAGATCAAGAGCGTGTGCGCGACCGAGACCGAGATAATCAAGGCAATCGATGCGTACTATGAGGGCGCCGCGAATATCGAACGCATACTGGAGGAGTGCATCCGGGAGGCCGAGGACTTCGCCCACAATCTCCGGAAGAGAGACGATGAGAATTCGGCAATCATCCGGCTGGTGAACCATGTTTTCATAAAAGCCGTCACCGAAACCGCAACCGACATTCATATCGAGCCTGAAGAAAATGTCGTGAGGACTCGTTTCAGAATCGACGGCGTTTTGCAGCAAGGACCGGCGCTTCCAAAAGTGCTTCAGATGCCGCTCGTCACCCGAATAAAGATCATGTCGAACCTAAATATTGCGGAAAGCCGCCTCCCACAAGATGGGAGATACTTGTTTCAGATAGGCAAGAAGAAGGTGGACTGCAGGATTTCCACCTTGCCGACCACGTATGGAGAGAACGTCGTCATAAGAGTCCTCGACAAATCCAGGATAACATTGAACCCGAGGGAACTCGGGCTGTCCGCAAATGACATGGGGTTACTGGAATCGGCTTTTGCGAGACCTTACGGAATGATTCTCGTCACCGGTCCGACGGGCTCCGGAAAGACGACAACTCTTTACGCCGCCCTCTCGAAAATGAATTCTCTCGAGAAAAACATCCTGACGCTCGAGGACCCCGTCGAGTACGATCTGCCCGTCATTCGTCAGACTCAGATAAACCGGCAGGCCGGCCTGACTTTTGCCGCCTGTCTGCGGTCCGTGCTCAGGCAAGACCCGGATGTGATCCTCGTCGGTGAAACGAGAGACCATGAAACCGCCGAGCTTTCGGTTAATGCCGCCCTTACAGGGCATCTGGTCTTCTCTACGCTCCACACAAACGACGCCTGCGGCGCCGTTCCAAGACTGATCGAAATGGGAATAAAACCCTATCTTCTCGCCTCGGCCTTGCACTGCGTAGTGGCCCAGCGCCTCGTTCGCAGAATATGTCCTTCGTGCAAGACCGTAGATGACAACCATCATGAGCAACTCGCGAAGCTAGGGCTTGATCCCCATCCGGGCGCTCAGTTCTTCAAGGGAAAGGGCTGTGAGAATTGCTACCACACAGGCTACAGGGGCCGGGCAGGGGTTTATGAGATTCTTGTAATCGATGACGAAGTCAGACGCCTGATTCTTACGCAGGCGGACAGCGGGACCATTGCTGATACGGCGAGAAAGAGCGGCATGCGGACGCTGTTGGAGGATGGGCTCTTGAAAGCTGAGGCCGGTCTTACGTCCCTGGCGGAAATCATCCGCGTGTGCCCTTCCAACGGACTCAGTTCTGCGAATGAGCTTGTTGCGGAGGCGGTATAGACGGGGGGTTTATGGTTCATAGTTTATGGTTCATAGTTCGTGGTTCATAGTTCGTGGTCTATAGTTCATGGTTCGCGATTCTGAGAATAAGCTTGTTACGGAGGCAGTATAGACACAGACAGCGGTTCTTAATTGGCGACACCATGTGGCATGTGTTTATTCGGGGACACGATGCTGCATCGTGTCCCCGAATAAACGAAAAAGATTATTATGCCCAGATACACGTACAAAGCGGTAAACGTTGACGGAACGAGCGTAGGCGGCACTATGGAGGCCGCAAACGCGGGCGAGCTTGCGCGCGCGCTCGACACACTCGGCGTCTACCTGATATCCGCTAAAGAGAAGAGGGCAAGCTCTGGTTTCTCGTTCAAGAGGCGAATATCCAGAAAAGAGTTGATCGCCTTCACAATCCATCTCGGCACGCTGCTCCATGCAGGAGTCCCCTTGTTGGCCGGTCTCGCCGAGCTTGAGAAGGAAGCGAACTCGAAGGCATTCAAGAACACGATAGCTGACGTTTGCAGAAAAATCGAGACAGGAAGCTCTCTGGCGGACTCGCTCTCCATGCACCCCGAAGCGTTCTCCAGCCTCTATGTGAACATAGTGCGGGCCGGAGAGTCTACGGGAAAACTCGACGAAACACTCAACGACTTGCTTCTGTTCCTGGAGTGGCAGGACCAGTTGGCCGGAGATACCAAGCAGGCCGTGATTTACCCTTCCATGGTTCTGGTCGCCGTAATCGGACTTATCGTCCTTCTGCTGGGCTTTGTATTCCCCAAGTTTATCACGATTTTTGACAGCTTTAACTACGCGCTGCCGCTGCCCACCAGAATCCTTATCTTCATGAGCAACGGCTTTGTAAAGAATTGGCCGTGGCTGCTTATGGGCGTCCTTGTCACGGGCGCTCTGTGCAAAGTCTTTAAGGACACCGACTCTGTCAGAGAGTTCATCGACAGGGCAAAGCTCGGTTTCCCGATCCTTGGACCCCTGTTCCAGAAGCTCGCATTGTCGCGCTTCGCTCACCATCTGGGAGTTCTTTTCAAAGCCGGGGTCAGTCTTACGGAGGCTTTGGAGATAGTCGAGCGAGTGGTGAGCAACAGAGTCTTGAGCAGAGAAATAGCGCTGGCGGCCGAGAGGGTGCAGAACGGAGAGCCGCTCTCGAAGGCCCTTGAATTCAGTAAGAGGTTCCCCGGGCTTGTCATACGGATGATACGGGTGGGCGAGCAGACGGGCGACCTGGACGAGACATTGAGCAAGGTGAATAAATACTATGACCGTGAAGTGCCCGCGACGGTGAAGAAGATCTTTACCGTATCCGAAGGGTTGCTCCTTGTGCTTTTAGGAGCTATCGTGCTTTTTGTCGGATTAGCGATCGTGCTGCCGCTTTACCAATTCCAGGGCTCGATCCTGCATTAGAGGACACAATGCGACATAGCCGCAACCAAAACAACGAAGAGAATTCACCACAAAGACACAAAGTCACAAAGAAAAAGAAGAAGCATGCAACCACGGATTCACACGGATTAGCACGGATTTGGGAAAAGAATAGGAAATTGCGACAGGAATTCATGATTTCGAACGTGAGTGGTATAGATGAAGCAACCGGATGCCGGGCGGACGGATTCTCTCTCATCGAGATGATCATTGCCATTGCGATCATGGCAATATTGTCGGCCGTCGTCGTTCCCGTGGTGTATAAAAGCATCGATGCCGAGAGGCATCAAGCCACTTATAAAGAAATGGACGCAATAGTTGCCGCAATCGTGGGCAATGCCACCGAGGGAAACTATGGCTATCTGGGAGACATGGGCGGACTTCCGGCCAGTCTCACCAACTTGAACACGAACCCTGGATCGACAACGCATTCATCGGGCACAAACGGCGTTCCAATGGGCTGGAACGGTCCTTACCTGAACATGGGAACGGACCCGACGGACTATCTGTCCGACGCATGGAGAATTCCGTATTCGTATAACAATGTCACAGGGAGAATTACCAGCCCGGGACTCAATGGAATCCTGGGCGACAGCGACGACATCGTGCTCCCGACCAACGCCGTGATCGCTTCCGGCTCGATTGCGGTAACAGTGACGACCAACAGTATTCAAAACCCCGGAAACATCGAGACGCTCGACGATACCACCGCAGATGTATGGGTCTCTTTCTCGAACAATGGGACTGAGAACGCGGTACAAGCAACCTACAATGCCTTGCTGTCATGTTTCACGGCGGGGCCTGTGCACAAAGGGTTGCACGCAATAACCGTGACAGGCGCCAACGGCCCGTCGCCGAGCCCCAATGATGATTTTCTTGGAAGGACCGGCGCGGCAAACCTGGTCGTGAGCCAGGGAGTCGCTTCAGTAACGGTGTACATTAACTAGGAGAGGCATATCTCGACATGAAGTCTCGAAAGATTCTGGCGCTGGAAATGAGAGATTCCGAATTGCTCGCTTTGGAGGCGACTCGAACGCCCACCTCCATCAAAGTGACGAATTTCGGGAGGTTCAATCTTTCCGGGGCCGTCGCCGGCAATGACCTCGGCAACGCGCTCAAGACCCTGTTGCGCGCACATGGCTTTAGCGGCAAGAGCGTCGCGCTCGTATTGCCGAACGACCTTGTTGAGCATCGGCTGCTGGACCTGCCTCCTGTGGCGGGCGCAAAGCTCGCCGCTATAGCGCGTGGACAATCCCTTAAAGACACCCAGCTTTTGTCGGTCGGCGACGTTGATTGCCGGTTCATCGTGCGGGAAGAAGTGAAAGAGAAAGGCGACACGAGGAAGAGGGTATTCTCGACCAACTTTGCGCTCGGGGAGTTGCGGAAACGTTTACTGGTTGTTTCGGAAGCGGGCTTGGAACCTCTCTTCTCAACGTCTCCTGTAGCTGCCTTGTCAGAACTAGGTGTCGCATGTTCGCAGGGTCTGGCAGATTCCTGCCGAGCGATACTCTACATCAGGGAACATGAGCTCCATATCATAGTGTTCGATCATAAAGGATGGCTGTTCTCGCGCGAATTGGCTCTGATGCGCGGTTCCTTCGACGACACGCCGGTCATGTCTCATACCGAAGATGCAGCCGGTTCCGAGAATGATTTTTCGGACATCGACGACAAATCTCCGGCCGGGGCCGACACAGACTCAATCGCGGATGTGGCAATAGAAGAGATAAATCGCTCTTTCCTGTTTTTCAAACAAAACAGCAGAAGAATGATTGATGAAATACTTCTCGTTTCTGAAGATGAGCAAACGAAGCAGATCAAACTCAGGATCGAAAAGGACCTCGGGATTTCCGTTCGCCTGCTGCAAGTGGCAGAGCTTGTCGACTTTTCTGACCTTTCGCATCGAGTGACTCAAGAGGCGTTCGCCGTAAATCTTTACCTGCCGCTGATTGCACTCGCTTCCGCCACTGATTCGGAGAAGTGTCCGAATCTGATACCGGAAGATTTTCTGGAACGGCGGACTATGGTGGCAACCAAGGGCATCTTTGCCGCTGTCGGCTTTGCGCTGCTTTGCGCCACAGTGGCCGGCTACGCCGCTCTTGCGTACAACGAGAGAGGACTAGAGCGTCTTCTGAGCAAGAAGCAAGAATCCCTTGCCGGCCGCCAATCGCGTTTCAAGGATATGGAAACTCTCATGGCCAAACAGGCGCTCTATGAAAAGAAGGATTTGATACTGAAGCAGTCTCTTGTGGCTCAGCCTCCATGGGACCGAATATTGAAATGGATTGGTCAAATCACACCCGCTGACCTCTCCCTTACTCAGCTTTCGATACAGAGGAAGAGCGACGGCTGCCGGCTGAGTGTATCAGGCGAAGCGCTTGCGGCAAACGCATACGACGCTCAGGCGAGTTTTCGAGCGTTCTGCGATGCGTGGAACGGCTGCCCATTCTTCTCGGAATCGGTCCTTGAGCCGGTCAAACTCCAGATAGTCGAGGCTACCCCGGAAGCGGACAATTCCGCCAACGGAACCAGCGCCGCATCCGGAATGAGACATAAGGTTCTCTTCTCTATGACGGCCAAAGTCGGGGGGAATCGATGAACATCTTTGAAGGAATGAGTTTTCGCCTGAAGGCTGTCGTGGCGGTTTCAGCGATTGTTCTCGGCATCGTGCTTTTGTACCTTGCTCTGTTCAGGCCCAAAATAGCCCATACGATTCAGACAGAGGCGAAGCTCGAAAGCTTGCTTGCCGAGATGGACAAGCAGTTGCATCTGGAAGCGATCTTTGCCACGCCTGATGCGTCGCAGCAACACCAATGGCCCGAGGTGGATGCAAAACTGAGCGAGAGGATTCCCGAAACGATGCAATTGCCGGCGGCTCTCGAGGAGATTGCCGCCCTGGCGAAGAGCCGGGGGATAAAGGACCTCACGATGACCACACTGCCCAAAGGCGGTGAAGGAGCAGCCCCGGAATCGAGAGTCGTTCAAATCGGAAACAAGAAGATTCCGGTGGCTTCAGAGGAAGAGAGTTCCGTAGAAGCGAACCCGATGGAGAATCTGGATATCGAGGAAGTCGTCATAAAGATGTCCTTTCACTCCGAATATGAAACGCTCGGGGAGTTCCTGGAAGGATTGTCCGCGCTTTCAAGATTCGTATTGATAGACGGAGTCGAAGTGGGCAGGGAATTGCCGAAGCCTTGTGTAACGTTGTCAGTGAGAGTCTTCTCGCTTCATGAATCGGAATCTTCCGTTCAGGCGAGCTCGACTTAAGGAAACGGGCCGTATCCTTTATTGGGGACACCATGACGCATGGTGTCCTCAATAAAGGGGCACAGGCGAATTCGACGCGAGGATGAAAAAGTGGAACGCTGGTTTGAAACTAAGTACGCAGGTCTTGGATTACTCGTTGCAGTTTTCGTCTTCGGGGCGATTGTCTTGTGGATGGGCGCTCCGAAAGCGGAAACCAATGCCTCGAGTCTTCAAGGGCAGTCCTCGAGCGCCGAAAGCGATGAGGGGACGTCAGCGGAACTGACTGAAGTCAGGGCCTATGTCAGGGAAAAGTTTCTTGTCGATGAGAACGCCTCTCATCAGCAGTGGCCGGACCTTTCGTGGGGACGCAACCCATTTCTCATGTCGTCGGAAATGAGATGTTGGACAGACAACCCCTTGCAAGTGACCGATGATACTGCCGCCGGAGAAACGGGCGGCAAGGCGCCGCAAGCGAAACTTGTGCTCATATCGGATAAGAAACGAATCGCCCTTGTCGAGGATGGAGAGTTTCTTACTGTTGGTGATTCTATGGGAAACGACGTAGTGACAAAGATAGACGTGGACGGGATCGTCATTTCAGGCCAAAACGGAACGAGTCGGATCGATACTCCCGCGAACAAGGTGAGACTGAAAACCGACACGAAATACGGGGATTGAAAACGCTCCAAGCAGAGAGGAATTGAACTATGCACGAGAGAAATTTCCGCCACAATTTCTGTGAGGCCCTCTTTGACACATGCAAGGGCTCTCTCGGAAAATTCGGCGTCCTGTTGCTCTTTTCTTCGATGGCCTGTTCGAGTCTCGGATCGGAAAAACCCATCAATAAAGTCGACGTGATGCTTGGACCATTGTCTGAGCCTTCTCCGGTAACGCAGGAGCCGCAACTCGAGGAAAGGCCGCTATTCAAGCTGAGTGAACCGAAAGCAGAGACAGGGATAGCAGCGGCGGGCGCCGGCCGGAAATTCACTCTCACCGTGAGGGATGCCGACATAAGAGACGTCCTTATGGCCTTCTCCAAGGAGGGCGATTACAATCTGATAATTGATCCGTCGATAACGGGCAGTGTCTCAGCCGATTTGAAGGAAGTGGACATTTCTCAGGCGCTCGACGCCATCCTCACTCCCCTCGGCTACTCATATGTCCGTGAAGGCGCTTTCCTTCGCATCACGCCACAGCCGCTTGAAACGCGCGCCTTTTCGTTCAACTATGTGACCACTTCACGGAAAAGCAAGAGGTCCCTTTCCTTCACCAGTATGTCGGTGGTCGGTCAATCGTCGGGTGTCAGCGTTTCGGGCGGGTCAGGTGGTTCTTCGTCCGGGGGAGGGGGAGGCGGAGCGGGTCAGAGCGAGAGCAGCATCAATGATATCGTTTCCGCCAGCATCTGGAGCGACGTGCAACTTTCCCTGGAAACCATCGTATTCGGAAATTCACAAGGATCAACCTCGACAAGCGATGAATTGAAAGCATTCAGCCGCGGCGATGAGATCGGCAGGCGCCTTATCGTCAACCCGCAAGGCGGAACGATCTATGTATCGGCCTACCCGTGGGAAATGAAACAGGTCGAGTCGTTCCTGCGCGGACTGGAGGAATCGGTGAGGCGCCAGGTGCTAATCGAAGCACAAATACTTGAGATTCTCCTGTCTGACGACTTTGCCTACGGCCTGAATTGGAGCTATTCGCTGGAATTGTCGCACCTGAGCGACCTGAAAGGAAACCTGCTTGACTTCACAGGCGCCTTCAATGATTCTGCATTCAATCAATTTCTGGCGCCCGATGAGGCCGATTTCCAGATCGGCCTTGCGAACGACCATTTCTCGGTTCTTCTTAATACCTTGGCCAGGCAGGGCCAGGTGAACGTCCTCTCGAGTCCGAGGATTTCGACCATGAACAATCAACCGGCCGTCATCCGCGTCATCCGGGATGAAGTATTCTTCCAGGCCGACGTGGCGCCGACGGTGATTGTGAACGGGGTGGTCACGGGCGGCGAGGTAGAGTTCAACCCCGTGATTCTGCCAATCGGGATCGTGCTCGAGGTCACTCCTCAAGTGGGCGACGACAACACCGTGTCATTGGACATTCACCCCTCGATCTCCTCGATTGTGCGCGTCGAGGCGTCGCCGCGCGGAGATACGCAGCCCGTCGTTGACAGAAGAGAGATGGATACGGTGGTCAAGGTGCGCAACAGCGACACGCTCGTGCTCGCGGGACTCATTCAGGAGTCGCACCAGGAATCCAATAAGGAAGTTCCGCTGGCAGGCCGAATTCCGGTCCTGGGAAACCTGCTGTTTAAGGGGACGGACCACAACAACGCCAAGACGGAACTGGTGATAATGCTCAGGCCCACTATCCTGGACGATTTCAAGATCACGCGGATATACAATGAGAGCATGGATAGGATAAGCCGCGCAAAGAAGGAGCCCGCAATGAATCTCAATCCCTACGTGTACGGCAAGGGGGGAGAGGAGTAACTCTCATGTACGAGGATTTCTTTGGATTGAAGGAGAATCCATTTCACGTGACGCCGGACCCCGAGTTCTTGTTCATGAGCCGGACGCATAAGGACGCCTTGAACCACCTGGTGTATGGACTGCAAATGCGCAAAGGGTTTATTGCGCTCATCGGTGAGGTCGGAACAGGAAAAACGACCCTGTATCGGTTCCTGCTGAGGGAACTGGGGCCGATGTATCCGACAGCGGTGGTCCTCAATCCTCTCCTTACAGGAAAACAATTGCTGACATCCGTTCTCAGGGACTTCGGTGTTCCGGTCAAGACGCCGGCCTCGTCTCTGGAAACTTTGTGTGACAAGCTGAATCAATTTCTCAAGCGCAAGAATGAGGAGCAGAAAATCCCCGTCCTCGTGGTGGACGAAGCCCATGAGCTTTCTCCCTCCCTCCTCGAGTTGCTTCGTGTGCTCTCGAACTTTGAGACGAATGAACAAAAGCTCTTGCAGATTCTGCTTGTCGGACAACCCGAATTGCTGCAAAAACTCGGCTCTCCGGGCCTCCGCCAGTTGAATCAGCGCATCAACGTGCGCTATTTCCTCGAAAAACTCGAGAAGCTGGAAATTTCGCGATACATCGAACACCGCCTCGCGGTGGCGGGCGGCAAAGGCAATGTTCTGTTTACACGGGGAGCGCTCCGGATGGTCTTCAAGTCTTCGCACGGGACTCCAAGGCTCGTAAATCAGATTTGTGACAGGGCGCTGTTGAGCGCATTCGTGAATGAAGCATGGCTGGTGACAAGGAGGCAGGTGAAAGAGGCGACCCGAAGCCTTGTCGGCGGCTGTAAACTATCGCCTTTCTCTGTTCTCGGCTCATTCGATGGAACTACGGGCGCAAGCAGCGCGATTCGTCGCATACGGTTCTCTTAGTTGTTGCCCGGATTCCGAAACGCCGTGTGGGCGCGAATCTATTGGCGCGGTTTTTGCCCAAACGTGGCCGGAAGATCACTGCGCGAGGATTGGGAATCTTAAGCGGGAGCGATATACATGAGCTTGATTACTGACGCGCTGGAAAAACTGGACGACCGGGCGAAATCCGGAAAATTCGAGCCTGGGTCGGATGGCGGCGTCCAACCTGCCGCTTCCGTTTCTGTGAATCCGCCAAAGAGGAATCTCAAGGTTGTCTATCTTGTGTCGGCCATTTTGCTGGCGCTTGTAGCCGCCTTCTGTTTGTGGAGATTGGTTTTCACGGTGGAGCGGCCTGCAAAAGCGATTGCCGGGCGCCGTGCCGGCGCAATGCAAGAACAGGTCGAAAACTCCGCCGGCGGCAGTGTGCGAACGAATTCGCCCCTGCAACAAGCTAATCCGGCGATGCCGGACAACATAACGCCCCAGGGTGACAATGTCGAGACACCACAGTCTCAGGCGCTTTTGTCCGTTCCAGCCTCAGCCAGTGCGGGCGCTAATTCAGTTGCACTCACAGATCAAAAACAGTCCGCCGGTTCCACTCAAGGCGGAGGCTCTGCCGGCGCCAATTTATTCACACTCGATGGGCAAGAGCAGCACGCTCGGCCCTCGCCCCTCGCGATTCGGCTTTCCTCAACCCTGGAAGCGAAACCCTCTGACGCGCCAAAGGAAGACCTTGCAGGGGCGCAGTCCCGCCACGGCGGGACGCCCTCGCATGACCGCGCAATACCTTCCACCAAGCTATCGGGTGAAGGCGAGAGCGCCGACTTTGAGAAACTCTATCGTCAGGCGCTTGACTGCCAGTACAACAAGGACTATTTCGGCGCTTTGAAATGGTACAAAGAATGCCTACGAACCAGTCCCGATGCTGCAAATGTGCATGCCAATATGGGGGTAATATTTGCTCGCATGCAGGATTCAGAGACGGCAATCGAACATCTTAGGAAAGCTTTAAGCATTGACCCCGAGAACGAGACGGCACACAATAATCTCGGCGTGGTTTTCCTTCAGAAGGGGGACTATGAAAGCGCAATCAGCGAGTTCGAAACCTCTTTGACTCGAAATCCCGGAAATATTGAAGGCTATGTGAATTTGGGGATAGCCCGCAAGCGGCTAGGCCGCCAGCAGGCAGCGCTCGATGCTCTCGAGGCGGCGCTGAGGATCGATTCCGCGCATCCGGATGCAAACTTTAATTATGCCCTTCTGCTGGACAAGCAGGGGAAATATGCCAAGGCCCGGATTCACTACGAGCGGTTCCTTCAGCATGCCGCGCAGACTGATGCGAGAACCGTCGAGCAGGTTCAAGACCGCATTCGATACCTGGAAAAGAAACCAGAGATGCAGAGATAAGAACGGCGCCTGTTTTGCGACAGTGACAGAAAAGTGGGCTGGAAAATTGGGGACACGATGCCGCATCGTGTCCCCAATTTTCTGCGTGTCCCCCATTTTCTATATTCCGTCGTACAGCTTGTCCACTTCATCATACGGCACATCAAAGACGAGGTCATGCGGTTTGATCTTTATTTCGGTCATGAACTCGGGCAGACGGTCGTGGGCTTTTGTGAATCCTGCGCGCTTGTTGAAGTCATGCTCGGTCCGCAGCACTCGCTTGCCAAGCTCAATGAGGTCGGCTTCAGTATATGGCTTCCCGTTGAGGGCGGTCATCAGCCGTGTCATGAAATCGTTATAGCCGGCTGGTCCTCTCGATGAGAACATGCACATGCCAAGTGAGTCAACGAATCCCATTTGTATCTGCATATTCCGGGATTTCTCGACTTTGCCTTCCGGATTGTGCACGGTCTGGTCGTACATGATGCCCGCGGTATGGTCGGCCCCCATCGGGCTTGTGCAGTAGGTGACGCCTACAATCTTGTTGCTCTGCGGATGATGCGCCGGAAGAGATTGTCCTTTCACCGCCGGCACACGCTTCACGCCCAGAATCTTCCCCGTCACCGCCGCTCCGCTTCCTATCATTCTTCCCCGGATGGTTCCTTTCGCGACTTCTTTGATCAGTTCGATTGCGCTCTCGCTGTCGCCGAATTTGATGAGGCCCGATTCCATGACAACGCCGAGCGCGGCGCCGGTCTCGATTGTGTCGAGGCCGCAGTCGTTCAGGAGACGGTTCATAAGGGCGATTGCGTCCACGTCACTAATGAGCAGGTTCGAGCCGAGCATGGCAACCGTCTCGTATTCGACGCCGCCGACCAGGAATTTGTGGGATGCGTCATGATAGATTACCGAGCAGCGGATCGGGCAGCTCGGTGAACAACTGTGCATTTTCGCGCCGCGGCTCTTTGCAATCTCGACTATGGCCGCGCCCTGTATCTTCTCGGCGTGTTCATAGCAGCCGGCGCTGAAGTTCCTGGTTGGGAGCGTGCCGAATGCGTTGAAATTCGGGATGCCGCCGGGAGTGCCGCAGGTCCTAAGCTGTTCAATGAATCCTTTGCATTCGCGGAGCGCTTTCACGAAGTCACGCGCTGCTTTTGTGAACGCCTCTTTGTCCTTCGGCTGAACCGCATGCGCGCCGGTGTCATCGATGACGATGGCCTTGAGACCCTTCGAGCCCATGACCGCACCCATCCCGCCACGGCCTGCGTGGCGATTCGGCATGCCTTCCATGTCGCTCCCGGCCACCGTCGAACCGGCGAGCCGCATCTCTCCTGCCTGCCCGATTGACGTTATCGAAACTCTTTCGCCGTATTTCTTGTGAAGCCGCTCACAGACCGTGTAATTGCCCTGGCCGGCGAGGTCCCTCGCCTCTTCGAGAAAGCATTTATCGTTTTCGATCTTGAGCACATGGAAATTGTCGGCATCCGGCCGGTCTTCGGGCACACCCTCGACAACGACGGCGGCGATGTCGAGGCGCGCCAGTTTCAGCGCGGCAGTCCCTCCCGAGTTGCTCTCCTTGATGCCGCCGGTGAGCGGGCTCTTCGCCCCGATCGAAAGGCGTTCGGAACATGGCGCGCCGGTACCGGCGAGCAGGCCGGGCGCTATCACAAGCTTGTTGTGGCGGCCGATGGGATCGCATGTGGGCGGGACTTCCTTGTTGACGATAGTCGATGTTAAGGCGCGCCCGCCAAGTCCGGCATATTCCGATGGGACATCCTCGATATTCACTTTAAGATTCGCCATATCGACCCTGAGTAGCTTCTTCATCGTTTACTCCTGTGTGGCAGGGGTCAGGTCTAAACAGTCGACAATAGGGGTTAAACCCCTGTTGTCGAATGTGTAGACCTGACCCCTGGCTTTACTTAAGGAACTCGTGTATCATCGGCGCAGCCTTGATGGCTGAGTCGAACGCTATGTCGCCGCTGCAGCCGTCGCCCTTCGCGGTGTCACCAACAAAGAACAGGTTGCTTACATATGGCGACTGGATGCTGTGCCGGTCAATCCTCGATTGGCCGACCTTCAGGTGGACGCCGTCGAGAATCAGATAGGCGAGTGGACGCTCCCACTCGACGTGCTCGAAGAAAATCGGATACAGTTTCCGGATGAACCCGCGAAGCGACTCGAGAGCCTCCTTCAGTCCCGACCCCTTTCTTGCCTCGGCGTAAGGGATGACCATCAGCCACGTCGACAATTGCTTGCCCTTCGGCGCGAGCGATTTATCATAGTTTGACGGAAAGCTTCCGAGCACCACCGGATCGAGACATATAATGTTGCCCTCTAATTCGGTTATGGGCTCGCTCAACCCGAAATCGATGCTCACACCGGACGTAGGCTCAAGGTTCTCGGAATAGCTCACAAAATCCGGAGGGAAGTTCTCTTTGCCGATAGACCGGAACAGGTGCTGAACAGGCGGAGTGAAGACAACAGCGGATGCGGAATGCAGCTTGCCGCCGACAATCACCCCGCTTGCGCGCGCGCCGTCTGTCTCGATTCGCTCGACCCGGCAGCCGGTCCTCACCTCGCCGCCAGTCGTCTCGATAACCTTTCGCAGCTTGTCTATTATCTGCTTTATTCCGCCGGCCGCCTCCGCTATCGGTTCTTCGGCCATCTGTGCGTTCTTGACGAAGCTCATCACTTCTCCGGCCGAGGCTGTCTCGATGTCTGCCGCTATTATTGTGAAACCGAGCAGCCGGAAAAAACGCTTCACGTGTTGGTCCTGCGTATGTTGTTCGACGAACTCGAGAAGGGTCTTGCCGTACCAATCGGCCGGGTTCTCGCCCACCATCGCAAAGACGGTTTGCAGGAGGGCCTGCCTGCTCTCCGGCGGCACAAGCTCGGTCTCCATGAAGTCCTCGATCACATTGGGCCTCTTGATGAGCCTGCCGTCCTGGTAGACATAAGAGGTTCTGTCTTTCTTGTGGGCGAACTCAAGCGACTGGCCGACGGATTTCAGCACGCGCGCCGCCGGGCCGCTGTTCCCGAAACGGATTGCGTGCAAGCCAAGGTCAACGATGTAGCCTTCTTTCTCGATGCATTTCGCCCGGCCGCCGAGGTCGGTATCCGACTCGAAGAGCGTCACCGGAATGCCTGCCTTTGCGAGTAACGCTCCTATCGAGAGTCCTCCGAAACCGCCACCGATGATAGCGACATTCTTTTGCATGTTTCTCCTTGCTGTGATTGTAAGCGCCGACCGCGACGCAGAACGACCGACCCTGCTGATAGATTATAGAATGCCAGAGGCTTTGACTTCAAGCGTATGGGATCCCGTCGCTCGTTCCCATAATTCGGTGAAACGATGCGGCATCGTGTCCCCGAATTATGGGCCGCATGATGCCCCCGAAGAAACGCAAGCTCCCCCCGGATCAGCGAATTATGCGGATTCTCCTCTTCTTGTGTCCCGTTGGGAGAAAATGGCCGTCGGGTTTCGAATGCTACTGTCTCAGACGGCTTTGGACTTTCGAGCTTTGACCTTCGGCTTTGGGAAGAGGGCAATCACCGTTCGAGTATTATTATCTCGGCGCAGGGAGTTTGACCGGGTTTAAGGGTCAACAAGGCAACCGACACGGGAGAATCGAGCGTCGGCTTGCCGGCGGAGCCGGGGTTCAGGCTCAGCATATCTTCTATCATTCTGTTTTCGGCCCTGTGCGTGTGGCCGCCAATGAAAACATCGGGGCGCTTGGGGCCGCATCGAGCCTTGAACAAATCCGGCCGCCGCAAGAGCATCGCGGCGTTGTGAGTCATAAAGACGTCTGCGCCCCCCATCCGGACTCGTTGATCTTCCGGGTAACGCGAGAGAATGTCGGGCGGGTCCATGTTCCCATGAACCGCTGTGACGGGCGCGATGGCGTTCAACCGGATTATGACATCCATCGAGCCGATGTCGCCGGCAAGGAAAATATGTTCAACGCCCTTGAAGGTATCGAAAACCTTGGGGTTCAAGTGGCCATGTGTGTCAGATATTACGCCGACCTGCATTGTTATTCCTATGCAAGGGGTCAGGTCTACACATTCGACAATGGGGGTGAAATCCCTGTTGTCGAATGTGTAGACCTGACCCCTGTTAAATTGCGATACGTTTGAGCAACTCTCCCTTAAGCTCCGATATCTTCAGCCTTATCTGCTGCATCGAGTCACGCTCGCGCAGCGTGACCGTTTCATCCTGAAGCGTCTGCGAATCGACCGTAATCCCGAACGGAGTTCCCGCTTCATCCTGTCGCCGGTAGCGGCGTCCGACTGAGCCGCCGTCATCATAGAAGATTTTGAGATGTGGCCTGAGGTCGTCGGCAATTCTATGGGCGATGTCGGGCATTCCGTCGCGGTTGACCAGAGGCAGAATCGCCGCCTTGATAGGCGCTATCTTGGGCGACAACCTCAAAACCGCGCGCTCTTCTTTCTGGCCCGGGTTCTCGACTTCGTATGCGTCGACAAGGCACGTGAGCAGAGTGCGGTCCACACCGGCAGAGGTCTCGATGATATATGGAACATAGCGTTGGTTGAGTTCCTGGTCGAAGTATGTCAGGTCTTTGCCGGAATACTCCTGGTGACGTGAAAGGTCGAAGTCGGTCCGGTTATGAATCCCCTCGAGCTCTTTCCACCCGAAGGGGTATTCATACTCGATGTCGAATGCGCGCCGCGCATAGTGGGCGAGTTCCTTCGGGCCATGCTCGTGAAAGCGGAGCTTCTCTTTCCTTATACCAAGCTGGCCATACCATTGCATGCGTTTCTCGCGCCAGTACTCGAACCATTCGTCATCGGTCCCGGGTTTGACGAAATACTGCATCTCCATCTGCTCGAACTCGCGCATGCGGAACACGAAGTTGCCGGGAGTTATCTCGTTTCGAAATGCTTTCCCGATCTGAGCGATGCCGAAGGGAACTTTCTGGCGCGACGGGCCGATCACATTCAGGAAATTCACATAAATGCCCTGCGCGGTCTCGGGACGGAGATAGACCAGCGCCGCTTCCTCTTCCAGCGGCCCGACATGGGTCTTGAACATCAGGTTAAACATCCGCGAGTCGGTCAACTCGCCGCCGCAGTCGGGGCATTTCTCGCTGTTGATTTCGTCGGCGCGGAACCGGTGTTTGCACTGCTTGCAGTCCACCAGCGGGTCGGTGAAACCTGCGACATGGCCCGAAGCCTCCCACACGCGCGGGTGCATGATGATGCTGGCGTCGAGTCCCTCGATGTCGTCGCGGTCCTGGGTCATCGTTTTCCACCAGAGACGCTTGATGTTATTCTTCAGTTCGACCCCGAGCGGGCCGTAGTCCCAGCAACTGTTTATCCCACCGTATATGAGGCTGCTCGGGAAAATGATCCCTCGGCGTTTACACAGCGAGACTAGGTCTTCCATCCTCTTTTCGGCCTCGCTCACTTTCTTTTTGTTGGCCATTTTTTCTGAATCCGCCTCCTCATATCAAAATGGGTTCGTGGTTTATGGTTCATGGTTTATGGTTTGCGATTGTTGTCATTTTGAGTTCGTAGTCAAAAAGGAATCAAAGCCATTGTCCTTGACTTTCGATTGGCACTCTTGCATGCTGTTGCATTCTCAACCATGAACCGGAACATGCGTACCCGTAATCTCGCCCCTTGCTCCTTTTCGTCTTTCTGCTATTTCGTCTCTTCTTCAGTTCTCTTTCGTCTTTCGTCTCGTTCTTTTTCCCTTCCCTGGCCTAATAGCAAAAAGCCCTTTTCGCCAGATATCCGATAAGTTATGGCGAAAAGGGCGAACCGAGCGGTTTCACCCTCGATGGGCCTAGCCTAACCCGGACCCTGTAGTCAATAACGCATTATATTCCTTTGTGTTCTGATATGTCAATAATTCGCCGCCAAGAAAAAACCGAATCCCAAACCAATCTCGTCATTCATTATCCATCACCACTGCTATCTACAAAAAAAATTGAACCGCTCTCGATTCATGTCTGTAGGGGCGCGATTCATCGCGTCCGATGCGCGCTGTTTGTTTGCGCCCATGCTGCGCTGTACCACTCACGTTCAGAATCTTGAATTCTTGTCGTGATTTTACAGAATATATTTGTGTAACTCCTTGTTCATGAATGGATTCCCGCCTCCGAGGGAATGATAAGAAAAGGAGCTGTTTATTCGTGAAATTCGTCTCGCGCCTTGCGCGATTCGCGACATTCGTGATCCAAACTTCTTCTTTTTCTTTGGTTGCAGAAGTCACATTCTCTTGAAACTCCAAACGCCCGCTCCCATCGCAATGAAGGAGAAGAAGATCACTGCAGCGGCGTCGAGGAGAATCGGGAACCTGTTTATGCCGAGGATGATGCCGCGCAGCGCGTCGACGCCGTAGGTGAGCGGGTTAGCATATGTGGCTGCAAGCAACCACACGGGGAGGTCTTTGACGGGGAAGAGCGCGCCGCTGAAGAAGAACATTGGCCACAACACGAACCCTATGACGAGGTTGAATCCCTCGGGGCTCTTCATGTTCGCGCCGATAACGAGGCCGATACTTGTCATCGCAACCGAAATCAGGAGCAGCATGAGAAAAGCCGCGATGAGCGTAAGCGGGTTCAAGGGAACATTTATGAAGAGACCGATTAGCAGGATGAAGGTCGCCTGTATCATCGCGTCGGTCGCGCCGCCGAGCATTTTTCCGGCAAAGACGCTGGCCCTCGACACGGGCGCGACAAGGACTTCTTTTAGGAAATCGAGTTTTCGGTCCCAGATGATGTATATCCCGTAGAAGACGGAGGTGAACAGCACCGCCATGACTGTTATGCCGGGATAGATGAACACCTGATAGTTGTATCCTTCGATATCGACTCGCGTGCCGAGGCCGGAGCCGAACGCAAATATCCATAGAAGCGGCGAGATTACAGACGAAACGAGGCGTTCTTTCTCCCTCCAATATATCTTTGCTTCGCGCAGCCATATGGCGTAGATGCCCTCAATCTCGCTCACTACTCATCACCCTTTCCCAGATACCGCCTTCGGGTTCGGCTTCGCGTATTTCCCTCCCCGTGTAATGCAAGAACACGTCGTTGAGCGTGGCGTTTCTCACTTCCACGAAATCTATCGGCCCCGTGTGGGCCAGAAGGGCCTGAAGATGTTTGCCCGCATCCTTTATCGCAAGATAGAGCATGCCGTCTATTTCCTGTATGTTCTTGACGAAATCGAGACCCCTGATCGCCTCGACATTGCGTTCCCTTTGCTTCAACTTCACGACGTCGCCGGCCACCTGGTTCTTCAGAGTCTGCGGAGAGTCGAGGGCCACTATTTTGCCGTAATCGATTATTGCAACCCGGTCGCACAATCCTTCGGCCTCTTCCATATAATGCGTGGTCAACATCACGGTCATAGACTCTCTCTTCGCAAGATCTCGGATGTACTCCCAGATGTGCTGCCGTGTTTGTGGGTCGAGGCCAAGCGTAGGCTCGTCGAGAAACAGAATCTTGGGATGGTGCATTATGCCGCGAGCCAGTTCGAGACGCCGCCGCATGCCGCCGGAATATGTCTTGACGAGGTCATCGGCCCGCTTCTCCAGATTCACGAGCGCAAGAGCCTCACGAATCCGCTGTTTTCTCAGTTTTCTGGGAACTCCGAAGAGGAGATTGTGCATGACGAGGTTCTCGCGTCCCGTGAGCAGATCGTCAACGCTCGGCTGCTGGAACACTATGCCGATGGACTTTCTTACGCGCGCCGACTCTTTAACGATATCGAAGTCGTTTACCTGCGCTTGTCCGGAAGTGGGTTTCAAAATGGTGCAAAGCATCGAGATGAGCGTCGTCTTTCCCGCTCCGTTCGGCCCGAGGAGCCCAAAGATTTCGCCCTCATCGACGTGGAGGTTCAGCGTGTCGACGGCTGTTATTTTTCCGTATCTCTTGGTGAGTTCCTGTGTCTTGATAAC
>JACRIR010000250.1 GCA_016215705.1 Candidatus Poribacteria bacterium
GAACGCCCTAACAACTCATTCCGGCCGGCGCGCCAACGCGCGCCCCTGAATTCCAACTTCCACATTTTCCAGCAAACTTTTCTTTTTCCCCGAATCCAATCTTGGTGACTTTGTGATCTTGGTGGTGAGACGCTTTGTATGCGTTCATCTGCATTGCTAACTGTTGGCTTCTTGAATCTGCGTCGTGATTTTCAAGACCATATATGCATAACTCTCTGTTATTCAATGGATTCCCGCCTTATTTCTCTCCTATTTCTCTCTCGCTCCCGTTTCCCCGTTTCGCCTCTTCCCCCTTCCCTCCGCCCTTTCGCTCTATTCTCATCCTTTTCCCCCTCTCCCCTCAGCGGAGGTCCAAACATTGATGTACGCTATGGGCGCCTACGCGCGCCGACTCCCATCCGAACTCCTCTTCACCGCCCGCCGTGACGTGCATCCTACCGGATTCGCCGACCTCAAAGGATGCCGGCTCGCTGTGACAACCGAAGTCGAATTCGGCAGGTCTCTCGCCGAAGCAACCGTAAAGAAACTCACCGGCGGCGACCGGTTGGCCGCCCGCCGCATGCGGCAAGACTACTTCGAATTCGAGCCCACCCATAAGATATTCATGTCCGGCAACCACCTGCCCATCATCCACGGCACAGACCACGCCTTCTGGCGCCGTATTGCCTGATACCCTTTAACGTCACCGTATCAGGAGAACGGCAGGACAAGGACCTCACCCAAAAACTCCGGGCCGAAGCCCGCGGAATCCTCAACTGGCTCGTCGCCGGCTGCCTCGAATGGCAAAAAAGAGGTCTTGCCGATCCCGCCGAGGTCGCCGATGCCACGAGTTCCTACCGCACCAACATGGATGTCCTCGGCGCTTTTCTAACTGACCGCTGCGTCCTGAATCCCCAGGCCCGCACAAAATCCGCCGACCTCTACTTGACCTACGCAGAATGGTGCGAAACGCACGACGAGCGCCCCATATGCCCCCGACTCCTCGGAATGCGACTAAAAGAACGCGGTTTCAAAGACGAACGAACAAGGTTCCACAGAATCTGGATAGATCTGGAACGAAAGGGACTACTCTCATGACCACCATGACCACCAACACCAATTCATCTCTTTGTTGCCATTCCCGCGCTCCACGGATTCGCGCCATTCGGGTCCATTCATTCCATTTTGCTCTTGTTCATCTTGGACAGGATTCACAAGATTCTTCCGCTCCATCTTGTCCATCCCGTCCATTTTGTCCATCATGTCCATTCATTCCATCTCCGTCCATCTCCGTTTCTGCCTTCTCCCCTTCGCTTCCCTTCTTGGACAAGATTTACAGGATCATTTTCCCCAATCTTGTCAATCATGTCTTTTCATTCCGTTCTTGCTCTTGTTCATCTTGGGCTTCCCCCTCTTCTTCTTTTGCTTTGTCCCCTTTCGCCTTTCGCCTTGTTCCTTTCGCCTCCTCTGTTCCCCGCGCCTTGCGCGGTTACCCTATAGCCTATTTTTTCTCTCTAGTGTGTCAACTGAAAAAATGCCTTTCTTGCGTCACTTGCGTCACACCCTTATGCCACAACGACTTACAAAAGAACAGCGCTATTTTCTGGCTGTTTACTATCTCCCAAACAAGTCCTCCGCCCGGGCGGAGCCCAAGAAACATTCGTTATGTTGTTCGTCGCGCGTTTCGGCATTCGTGTTCCAACTTTTCATTTTCCCTTTGCGCTCTCTGCGCCTTTGCGGTGAAATCGCCTTTTCTCTTAACGAAAGGAGACATCCATGACGACCGAATTCGAAAAACGACACATTCTAAGGTTGTTCGTTGCCGGCCACACCGCCGGCGAAGTTGCAGAACTACTCAACCGCCCGAGCGGAAATGCCGCCTCTCCCGTCAACACGCCGGATGTCGAAAAACTCTTTGAGGAGTGCCTCGCCATGCCGATGAGCGAAAAACAACAGGCACTCTTGGCGGAACAGATTTCCTGCCACATGTACCGACTGATGGACAGCGTCGCCGACCTCAAGCGAGTCGATGCCTTGCTAAGTGAGGCTGGCGCGAAAATGATAATCCCACTGCTCGGCATCAAACAGAAGATCAGGGAACAAATGGCAAAGGAAGACACGCCACGAGTTGACAAGAACAGTTCGACGGAACAGTCACAGGAACACACTGAAGGAATAGTCGATGAGTATTACAACAGAGTATTCAAGAAATCCCAAAATGAAGAAACTGAGAATTGAATGCGCCGGCAACATGCTGTCAATGGCTCAGTTCCTCGGCTACGAAGTCGCGCCGCTTCATGAACGCATGGCGCAGGCCGAAACTCTCGATCACTCGCTCATCCTCGCGCCGCGCGGATTCGGTAAATCTACGCTCCTCTCGGTCGTGAGATGCGTTTTCGAGATCGTCCGCAATCCGGACGTCCGCATCCTGCTTGCCAGTAACACGCAACCACAGGCCGAAGCGTTTCTGCGCGAGATTCGCAGCCACTTCCAGACAAATGAAGGGTTCCGAACATTCTTCGCCGATCTTGTCGGCCCGAAATGGACGGATACCGAGATCATCGTCCGCCCGAGAAAACGCATAGCAAAGGAACCAACCATCTTTGCCATAGGCGTCGGAGGCGCGCTCGTCTCACGCCATTTCGACGTCATCATCTGCGACGACATCGACGACGAAGAAAACTCGCGAACGCAGACGCAGCGCGAAAAACTGAGAGTCTGGTTCTTCAAAGTGCTGCTCCCGTGTCTCGAGCCGCACGGAAAACTCTGTACTACTCAGTTTCGAAATCGTGAATTTGTGTCGTGATTTTCTTTTCTTCTTCTTTCCCAAATCCGCGTTCATCGGCGTGCATCTGCGGTTAAGAATACTTCCTTTGTTTCTTCTTCTTTTCCCCAAATCCGTGTTA
>JACRIR010000251.1 GCA_016215705.1 Candidatus Poribacteria bacterium
AAGTCAGTTCTTCGAGGAATACTGTCTTGGGCGCCTGGGCGTACGCGCCCGGCGTCGCCAGCAACATACACAGAAGCAGCAGGGCTCTTTTCATCGCGCGCATATCATATGGAATCAGTGACAATTTAGCCAAACACGCTGGCGCGCGTCAGACGGTTCTAAAAAAGGGAGTAGCGGACCGCGTCGAACTCCGCGACATTGTATGAACTGTAGTACCGGGTACTATTTGGTACTAGGTACTAGTACATCTAATTGTAGTTGGGCGTCCAGAGAAGGGCTTTCTATCGCTACTCTTCGACTGTCACAGATGCTTTCTGCCCGTGTCTAACGGAGTATGGCAAGAAACTCCAATCCATTTATAGATGCCGCTGGTGAAGAGCGAGATCAAGAACTCGTTAACCTGGCGAAGGAAGGCAATCGGACTGCTCTTGAGAAACTGATTGAGAGTCATCAAGCCTGGATCTACAACCTTGCACTTCGAATGACTCACCACCCGGAGGACGCGAAAGACGCCACACACGAGGTCTTGATAAAGCTACTTACGAGACTCTCGACATTCGACGGACGTAGCAGCCTGCGCACCTGGCTCTACCGAATCGTCGTCAACCACCTCCTGAATATGAAACGCGGCCGTGCCGAGTCGAGGGGCATCACGTTTGAGAACTATGGGCACGCCCTCGACAGCATGCCAGATGCGGAGCTGCCGGACACGCAGGCTATTCCTGCCGATGTGCAACTTATCGTCGCGGAGGCGCGCATCGGCTGTACAACGGGCATGCTGCTGTGTTTGGATCGTGAACAGCGGTTGATTTTCATTCTCGGCGGTATTTTCGGTGTCAGCGATGTCGTCGGCGCTCAACTGCTGGAACTGAGCCGGGATAACTTTCGCCAGAAACTCTCTCGAGCCCGCCGCGATCTTCAGAACTTCATGCAGGACAAGTGCGGGCTTGTAAACAACACTAACCCGTGCCGTTGCGCGAAGAAGACACGGGGATTCATCGCAGCAGGGCATATCGACCCCACTAACCTGAGGTTCGCCCGGGAACGGGTGGCGCGTGTAGGTGATGTCGCCGCGCGCGTGAGCGATGAGATAACGGGACTGGATGCCGCGTACGCCGAGGTCTATCGCGATCACCCGTTTCAGAATTCACCGGATTTCGTGGCTGCCCTGAGGGAGTTGATGAGCCGGCCGGAATTCCGATCAACGTTGGAACCGGGCTGAATAACTGCTTATTACCAATCCCGCGGAAAGCGGTAGGAGCGAAGCTGTGAACCAACCAGTAACGAAGGCCGTTATGCCCATCATTGCCGTTTCATCAGTCGACGCGATCCGAAAGTTCTACATTGAGACACTCCGTTTTGACCATGTTCGGGGAGCAATCGGCAAGGATGGCCAATTCGACTTCTGCACCCTTGCCCATAATGGAGCGCGCATCATGTTTGTGCGGGCTCCGGAGAAAAACTCCGGCTCGAGGGCCGTTTTCAATAAGCAGCCCGTAGAAATTTACCTTGAGGTTGCGGACGTTGAGTGGTATTTCGAACTGCTCAGTGAGAATGGAGATGTAAAGGTGACGTCGCCATTGGCGACCCAGTGGTGGGGAGACCGGACGTTCAAAGTCATCGACCCTAACGGTTATGAAATCTGGTTTTATCAAGCTGTCGGCGAACCGAAACCGCCCCAAGGCGTGAAGATCGTCTGAAAGATGTCGTTCTCAACAAAAAATTATTAACAAATTGGAGAGTCTTTATGACAACCGGCAGGTTCAACATTATTCTCGGGCTCACGGCCATGATCCTTGCTGGTTTTACAGGCTTTGCGCTGGGTTTGACACTGGAACAATATTTTCGAAACGGATACGCACAAATACCTTTCTGGCGACAACTTACCAAAGTCGGGCACAGCCACGGCATGCCATTTGGCATGATTAATATTCTTTTCGGGTTGCTCATCGCTCGCGCAACCTGTTCGAATCGCCTCAAACTCATCGGAGCAATCACCACTGCTTTGGCGCTGTGTCTCCCGGTGGGTGTGGCCCTGAGAGGGCTCACAGAAGGTGCGAGTTGGGCACACGGCCTCGCCATACTGGGAGGGGCATCCCTCTTGTCTGCATGTGTCGCCATGACTTATATGGTGGCGAACAACCGCAAGGAAGGCGTTTCCCCATGAGTAACCATCGGCGTTGGATGGCGATTTCAGCTGCGACCGGACTTGTTTTCTTCCTTGTCGCCAATTTCACAGACTTCTTCGTGGGCCTGAATATCGTATCCGGTCTAATCCAAATCGCGCTTAACGTCTTTGTCTTTGTGACGTGGCTGCGTGGATATCGCGTCGCCCACGGTCGCGAGCGGGTTGTTGCGTTCTTTGGAGTGATTGCGCCACCTATATTGGCAGGCATTACGCTTTACCGTGTCATCATCCCTTTTTTTGCTTCCCTTGTCTAAACTGAGTCTGCATGCGCGTGTAGGCAATGTGTCGCCTAACAACGCCATCAACTCGGGCGGGCGTTGTTCCGCACTGCGTCGTAGCAAGATCAGCGCATCGCGGGTGCGGCGGCCGTCTGTTGCCGGCGCCGGTCCCACAACCGGAAACCGAGCAGCGCCGCCAAAATCACGCCGTAGATCAACGGTTGGGTAATGTCGGACTTCACCAGCCAGAGAAAGTGCACGACCCCGCCAATGCCGATGAAATACACCAGCCGATGCAGCCGCTGCCAGTTGCGCCCGCCGAGACGGCGCACCATGGCGTTCGTCGAGGTAATGGCGAGCGGGATGAGCAACAGAAAACAGGTAAAGCCCAGGGTAATAAACGGACGCTTAAC
>JACRIR010000252.1 GCA_016215705.1 Candidatus Poribacteria bacterium
GGTTCCGTGCGATCCGGGAACGACTCGGAGCATGTCCACTCAACCTTGTCGTCATGGAAGCCACCGGCGGATACGAAACAGCTCTTGCTGCAGCCTTGGCCGCCGCCGAAATGCCCGTTGTGGTGGTCAATCCGCGCCAGGTGCGGGATTTCGCCAAGGCCATTGGACGCCTTGCCAAAACCGACCGGATCGACGCCCGGGTACTGGCCCTCTTCGCTGAGCGGGTTCGCCCACCGCTTAGAGAAATGCCCGACGAGGCTCTGCGAACGCTGGCCGCGCTCCTGACACGGCGGCGGCAACTCATCGAGATGTTGGTGGCCGAACGCAATCGTCTCGACCACGCATCACCTTCCGTGGAAAAGAGTCTGAAGCAGCACATCCGTTGGCTCGAGAAGCGTCTGGACGACGTCGATTCCGACCTGGACCAGACCATCCAGCAAAGCCCGGTCTGGCGGGCCAAGGAAGACCTGCTCCGAAGCGTCCCCGGGATCGGTCCCGTGGTCAGCAGAACGCTACTGGCCGATCTTCCGGAGCTGGGATCGCTCAATAGGAAAAAGATCGCTGCGCTGGTCGGTGTGGCGCCTCTGTGCAAGGACAGCGGCACCCTGCGCGGAAAGCGCATGGTGTGGGGCGGACGGGCTCCTGTGCGTGCCGCGCTTTTCATGGGCGCCCTCATCGCTTCAAGGCATAACCCGGTGATCCGTGACTTCTACAAACGCCTCGTCGACGCGGGCAAACCGAAGAAGGTCGCTCTCGTAGCCTGCATGCGTAAGATGCTGACGATCCTTAACGCCATGGTCCGTAACAACACTCGATGGAGCAGTCAATATGCACTTTCTGCTTGATTCTTATCACAGTATGCTAACGCTCCGGCTAAGCTGCGGGCGCTCAGCGAGAAAGAGGCGAGCCGTCAGCTTCAAGCGGTAGTTAGACCGCTTCAATCATTTAAAAAACGTTCAATGAAAACCCGCGGCGTTAATACCGAGATCCCGTGATAACCGGAAACCTTGAGAAGATGCTTGTCTCCACTTATGATCACGCCGGCATTGCCTGCAATAGCCGCGGCAAGGAATTTAACGTCTTTCGGGTCCGTGCATTCCGGACGCGCCAGTGTCACCGGACTACACAAATCCGATTCAACAATGATAAGGTCCATAAGCCGGTCGATATTAATGGCCGGAAAATGCACTCCAAGGCGCACCGCAACGTCCTTGTATTCCTCGAATACCGGTAATGTTAGGACTAAACGTAGCTTGCGCTGTTCCCAAGCCCGAAGGATTTCGGAAGGCGGGCCAGAATAGAAAATGCCGGATACCAGAACATTTGTATCCAGCACCACTTTCACTTTTTCGCACGCACCTCACGGATCGCCGCCGCGATATCCCTTCGCTTTAGGCCGGCCCGCCGGGCTTGCTTACGCGCAGTAGCAATCAGTTCGTCGAATTCCTTCATGGAAGGTGGGGATATGATCTTCAGGATTACAACATCACCTTCTCCCATGACGACGAACTGAGCCCCTGTTTTCAAACCCAACCGAACGCGGACATCTTCTGGAATGACAATTTGCCCCTTTGAGGAAAGTCGGGTTGTCGCTAATTCAGCCATACATCATACCTCCCATAGTCTTACTAGTAAGATCATACGGGAAAACAATACTAACCGCAAGCGCGACAACCCGAAAAGGGGACAAGATTAAAAGTCGGTCTAACGTTCAGGCTAAGCTGCGGGCACTCAGGAAGTTCGCCAAGTGAGCCGTCAGCTTCAGCCTGTAGTTAGCAGGATGTTGAAAAACTCACGTTATTTTGCCGGTTTATGAACGATTTTCGTGATACGATTTGGCGCATAACTTCCTGAAAACCAAGGATAATGTTATGCGCGGCCCGGACGAGCGGATGGGAGCGAAGTTGATTGCCGTGATCCCGGAGAAGTTCGTTCCCGATGACCACCCGCTTCGGCCGATTCGCGACATGGTGGATAAAGCTCTCCTTGAATTTTCCCCCGAGTTTTCGAAAATGTACTCCCACACGGGCCGCCCTGGGATTCCTCCCGAAAAACTGCTCAAGGCGCTTCTTCTTCAAGCATTCTCTCGATCCGAAGCAACCGCCTCCTCATGGAGGAGATCACCTACTCGATTCTGTTCCGCTGGTTCCTGGATCTTGGACTCGATGACAGCGTGTGGGACCACTCCACTTTCTCGCAGAACCAGCAACGCCTTCTTCGTTCGGAGATCGCGAAGAAATATTTCGCCAGAATCATGGAGCAGGCGGAAAGCGCGGGATTGCTTTCCGATGAACACTTCACCGTGGACGGGACGCTGATCGAATCGTGGGCGTCGCTTAAAAGTTTCCGACCGAAGGACGGTCCTCCGCCTTCCGCTCCGAAGGGACGCAACGACGACGTGGATTACCGGGGACAAAAGCGGAAGAACGATACGCACGCCTCCACCACGGATCCGCAGGCCAAGCTGTACCGCAAAGGAGATAATGTCGCGGCGAAGTTGTCGTACATGGGAAACGTGCTGATGGAAAACAGGCACGGCCTGATCATGGATACGGAACTTCTTCCCGCGACCGGTACGGCGGAGCGGGAGGCCGGAATCGCAATGTTGGAGCGGCTTCCCGGAACCAGGCGGATCAGCCTGGGCGCAGACAAGCATTACGACACCAAGGACTTCGTCGCGGCGCTTCGAAAAATGGAAGTGACGCCGCACGTCGCTCAGAACACGACGAACCGAAGATCCGCAATCGACGGTCGCACGACGAGCCATCCGAACTATCGCATCAGCCAGAAGGTTCGCAAGAGGGTGGAAGAGGTTTTCGGTTGGATGAAAACGATCGGGACCTTCCGGAAGACGCGCTACGTTGGAACGGAGAAGGTCGCCTGGCACTTCGCATTCACGGCGGCGGCGTACAACCTGGTGCGGATGAGAAACCTGTTGAGCACGGCGTGATGAAGGAGCGGGGTCGTAAATGTTCGTGTTCTCTAACAGCGATTCAGATCCCGCAGGAAATGAGCACACTGTAGTACCTCCCGATCCAGAAAAAACATGATCGAGGATGAAACGGCCGTGAATCATCTCAGTTTTTCAACATCCTGCTAACGCTACGCTTAAGCTGCGGGCCGAGCGGGCACGCTTTTTACCGCGAGCAACAGAAAAAGCGTGAACGCGAAGGAGCCGTCAGCTGCAAGCGGTAGTTAGACATCACAAATAATCTTTCCGCGGTGGGGAAAAACAATCCAACACTTCGCCTGCCTCTAGAATTTCTATGCTGTGTTCAACATCCTTTGGAATGGAATAGGAATCACCGGAAACAATTTCTTGTTCCGCTCCCCCAAAACGAAGCCTGTATTTCCCTGAAAGCACATACCCACTTTGCTCATTCGGATGTTTATGAAACAGGACACGGTCCCCCACCTTGTACAACATCTTGGTGATCATCGAGTCCTGGCCCCGTGCCAAGACAACAAAATTTACCCCCAGGAATATTCTTTGGTTGCCATCACCTGATTTGACGATCATCTTTTCACCTTTCAAGTGCATGTCTAACGCTCCGCTTAAGCTGCGGGCCGAGGGGCACGCTTTTTCGCCCCGCGGCCCAGATCTTGTACGCCCGCGGAACTGCAAAAAGCGTGACCCGAAGGAGCCGTCAGCTTCAAGCGGTAGTTAGGCGACGTTGACATGATATATAAGATATTGTATATTATGCCGTGCCCGTTAAAACAATCACATGGGCGGGAACCTCGCTCGATGATATAAGGGCGTTTCCCGAAAACGCGAGAAGCCTTGCCGGGCAACATCTTCGGATGGTGCAGAATGGAGAAGAACCCCCTGATTGGAAGCCAATGCTTAGCATTGGCTTGGGGGTTGCTGAAATTCGCATTCACACAGGAGTTGAGCACCGCGTTTTCTACATTGCCAAATTTCGCGAAGCAATTTATGTGCTTCATGCGTTTCAGAAGCGTACAAGAAAGACCGCGAAGGCTGACATTGATTTGGCAAGACGACGTTATGCCCAATTGATCCGGGAACGTAAAGCGCAATGATAACCGCACGGAAGGCAGGTAATTTATGAAGAAGATGAAACTTACCCGTTCAAGCGGAAACGTTTTCCTGGATCTTGGTTTCCCTCCGGAGGAAGCAGAGCATCTTCTGATTCGAGCGGATCTGATGATCCACCTCTGCAAAGTGATCAAGGCCCGGGGTTTAAAGCAAGCTGATGCCGCAAAAATGCTTGGGGTTACCCAACCCCGAATCAGCGACCTTTTTAAAGGAAAGATAAACCTCTTCAGCATTGACACCCTTGTTGACATGCTCTCCCAAGTCGGAGTACGCGTCAAACTGGTTGTCACCCCTTCGAAGCGTAAATTAAAAGTCGCCTAACGCTCGGGCTAAGCTGCGGGTGCTCAGCGAGTGGAAGTGGCGACGATGCTGAAGAAGCGGATCAAGAACATCCTGACGTACGTGAAACTCCGGATGACCAACGCCAAGAGCGAGGCGATCAATTCGAAGATCCAGTGGATCAAATACACGGCACGCGGCTATCGCAACGTTTCCAACTTCATCACGGCGATCTATTTCCACTGCGGTGCCCTCAACATGAACCCTTTAGCCTGGAGTTCCCCCGGTTTGGTGGACGGTTGAGCACTTGAGTCTCAAGCGTTGACGGCATGTTGTCTTTCGTACTCCATGGGAGAGAGATTTCCCGCCCCGGAGTGACGGCGATGCGGATTGTACCACCCTTCCAGA
>JACRIR010000041.1 GCA_016215705.1 Candidatus Poribacteria bacterium
GACGAAATCCACCGGCTGGTGACCGAACTCATAAAAGACATTGCAGAGAGATAAGGCCGGGGTGGAGATGAGCGTCTTACTACCACGCAATGCATGTTCCTCTTGACAGCCGGCATGATGTATGGTACTATAATTATAGGTGGGTTGTTCCATCTATTATTTTAGAGAGGGAGCGGCAAATGGCAAAAAGAGGCAGAAAAAGCATTGCCAATGAGAGACGCGCCCAGATATTGGATGCGTTTCACATCTGCGCGGTGCGAAAGGGGCTGGAAAGAGCCTCTCTACGAGAGGTGGCCGAAGAGGCCGGCTTACCAGTGAGCAACTTGCATCATTTCTTCGAGAACCGCGATGAAATGGTCAGCGAGTTGGTGAAACGAATCGTAGGCGGCATCATTGACAACCTCAGGACCGAGGTTCGGGACTTGGAAGATGCCCAAACACGTCTCAAGAGGATTTTTGAGTTCCTGTTCAGTCCCAAGGCGCAAAAGCTCGAAGATGGCAGCCTGTATTATGACTTTTGGTCATTGGCTCATCGGAGCCACACAGTACGCCAGACGCTTCAGAACCTGATTCGAGATCAGCGCGAGACGTTTTTCGAAATGCTCCTTGGAACAAGCGATATTTCCAAATTGTCGAAGACCGAGAAAAGGGAGATTGCAAACATAATCATAGCGCTTGTAGAGGGAACATTTTATGTTCTTGACATGGACGGCGAAAATGTTTCCTCGAGGAGGATGGCTCATTTGATACAGCGTTTTCTGGAACTCCACGCGGAAGAAAGGATGCGAAAGAAGAACAAGAAGGATATCGCCCCCTGATATTCATGAATCCATCGCACTATTACGCGGAAATTTATGCGACTTACGGCGCCAAGGGAGGTCGAAAGTGGAAAACAGGAAAGTGATAATCATCGGGGCCGGTATCGGCGGGCTCTCAGCCGGCTATTGGCTCAGTCAGAGAGGCTATGAGGTCGAGATTCTGGAGGCGTTGGATTACCCGGGCGGCCGCATGGCGACCATTGAGCGGAAAGGGGACAAGGTGGACGTCGGAGCCCAGTTTTTCCACTCCAACTATCGACACGCGTTCGATCTTATGGACGCGGTAGGCCTTCGACGGAGCGAACCAATCAAAGGAAAGGTAAAATTCAGATTCGAAGACGGCGCTGTACTTGATTTCGAGTCTCAGAGCCTGTACTTGCGCGGATTGGGACTGGCGAACAATGTAAAACTCGATTGGTTCGTTCTCAAACATATTATCTTTGGGCATCGTTCGCCGATGTACCGGATTGTTGAGGACCGCCCCGAATATGACAATATAGAACTGGCGGAGTTGTTCAGGGCTCCTTCGGAGTTGAAGTTGAGGGCCCTTGTGTCTGCAATAAGCTTGGCAAGCAATATGAGCGAGCCCGAGTGGATGAGCCTCTGCCATTTCATCCAATTGCTCCGTATCGACATGTTCACGAAATACTCTGTCCTGGCTGGCGGGACTGCTTCACTCGCAGAAGGGCTGGCCAGAAAACTTGTGGTGAGATACGAATCGCCCGTGCAACAATTAGTGATGGAGAAAAGCCGCGTCGGCGGCGTGCAGATGAAAAAGGATGGCTCGGTGAAGAAGGCTGGCCATGTCATAGTGGCGGCGGCGGCACCGTCGGTCGGGCGGATGCTTCCCGATGAACTTAAAGAGCAGCGGGACTTCTTCGAGTCTGTGGTCCAGGCCCCGCTTCCGATGCCGGTTTTCTTCCTTGACCGTCCAGTGAATAAGAATGTTTGGGCATATTTCAATGAACCCACGGTCAAAAGGACATTCAGTTTTGCAGTTGATGGGTCTGTCAAATGCCCGGCAATGGTTCCGAGCGGGAAGGGCGTAGTGAGTTCATGGTCATGCTATCCACATACATTGGACCTGATTGATCGACCCGACGACGAGATTCTCAAGAAAGCACTGGCGGATACGGAGTTGATGATACCGGGCATCTCGAACTGGGTGGAGGAGGCCAGGGTATTCTGGCACAAAGAAGCCGGGATGGGACATTTCCCCACCGGATCATACCGGAAAGTGTTGGATTTCAAGGAGAAGATCAAGGACCTGGAGGGTGTTTCTTTCGTCAGTGACATCTTAGGTGGCTGCTTCATGGAAGCGGCTATGGTAAGTGCAACGGAGGCCGTTAAGCGAGTTTGCGCATGGGGTGGAACCAAATGAAAAAGGATGCGTCCTTCCGTAGGATGCTACTTCCTAACGCCGTTGGCATTTACTGCATTCAGGAAGCATCGATGAGCCGATAGGTGCTATTGTTAGCAGATGAACATATTTTGCTCCCCCAGTAAGCACAGGTTTCAACAATCATTCTTTACTTTTTCCAATCTCTGAGAGAGCGCACATTCCGTTTTCCTTTCTACAACCAAATAAAGGCGGCTTGTCATTTTCTACATCAACTCTTCCTATTTTCCAATTCCAAGAAGTCCAACTTCCGCCGCCGTTCTTCACTTGTCTCTATTTCCAGGAAGTGAAGAATCCGTTCTTAACTCTGCACTCATCGGCTGCCGAGAACTCCTGTGCACATGCATCTCAGTGGCTTCATGCATGTTTTGCCGTTTTCACACGTGCAGGTGTTTTGGGTGGCAGGCCGCAAAGGCGCCTCCAGAAGACATGATTGAAGAAGCTGCCTTGCAGATGCCCGCCTCTCTCCATCTCCGGAGGCACGGCAAGAGTGGGCAGTATGGATTATAGCCAAAAATGGGGATATCTGCGGCGCCGGGGGATGTTGTTTACGAGGAGCGCGACCGCAAGCATTATCAGAGCCCCAAGCCCGGCCGGTATGAGCGCGTAGCGGTATCCGAGGGCATGAATCTGGTCGCTGCCGATCACCGCAATGAGGGCAGTGGCGCCGCCCGGCGGATGAAGGGTCTTGGAGGCGTGCATGACCGCGATTGCCGTCGCAACGGCTCCCGCTGCGGCGAGCCACATATGCGAGCCGAATACGTGGTAGAAACTCACGCCGATCAGGGCCGAGAGGACATGGCCTCCGACGAGATTGCGGGGTTGCGCCAGCGGGCTCTCGATGGCGCCATAAACAAGGACTGCCGACGCGCCGAATGAGGCGATGAGGTATACCCGGTCTGTTTCCGCGAATTTGCTGAAGTTGATGTAGGCTACAACGGCAATACCAAGAAACGCCCCGACCCAAGACCAGAAGATGTCGGCCATGTGCACCCGCGCGGGGCTCTTTGTATGACCAAGCATTTTCCGAAAATACCGAGTGAGCATGTCGAGATTTTCCTCTCCTATTGCCGCAACAGAGCCGAAGGCATCGTGCATATCCTACGCGCAAGATTGCAGATATTATGCACCAGGGCCTTCGACTCCGTATGTGACAAAGGTCACAATGCCTGGTCAATCACACTGCGGCGCAGCCGCAACCAACCAATAGGGCGATAGGGCATATTCGGGGACACCATGCCACATGGTGTCCCCGAATATGCAGTGACTGCGTTGCCTATTTGTTATCCGGCTCATACCGATACAGAGGGCCGGCGTTCAGCCCATGGCCTGGCTTTTTCAAGCTGAGCGGCAAGGCGGAAGAGCGTCGCCTCATCGCCGAAACGGCCGACGAAATGAGTCCCAATGGGCAGGCCGTCGCCGTTCCAGTAAAGCGGAATAGACACGGCAGGCTGTCCGGTTGCATTGAATATCGGGGTGAAGGGAACATAGTCGCCCGCCCGGAACAGTCCTTGCAGCGGATTCTCCGGTGGAGAATCGAGCGTACCCAAAGGCAGGGGCGGCTCGGCGAGTGTCGGCGTGAGCAATACATCGTAATCGACCATGAATCGGGCTATCTGCCGGGACACTTGTTGCAGCAGCGTTACAGCCATAACGTAGTCCGGAGCGCTCTGCTGTTTGCCCATTTCAGCAACCGCCCACGTGAGCGGCTCGAACTGGTCGGGCGTGGGTGTCCGTCCTGTAATCATCGCAAGTGCCTGCATCATGAATGCCGCCCCGCCGGCGGTAAACACTGTTATAAACGCCTGATTCAGCGCGGCTGCGTCTAAAGCGGGGGCGGCCTCGGTGACTTCGTGTCCGAGGTCCGCGCAGAGTTTGGCGGCCTCGCGCACTGCCTTTTTGCAGTCCTCATGCACCGGCACGCCGGTCGGCGAATCAATCATAAACGCGATTCGGAGTTTTCCGGGGTTTGCGCCGACCTCTTGTATAAAAGGACGCTCTTGAGGCGGAGCCCAGTATGGATCGCCAAGGTCAGGGCCGGCAGTCGCATCGAGCAGGGCAGCGCTGTCGCGGACTGAACGGGTAACCGCGTGCTCGACGACGAATCCGTTCATCATGTCGCCGAAATCGGGTCCCAGCGGATTTCGACCGCGCGTGGGTTTCAGGCCGAAGAGTCCGCAGCATGAAGCCGGGATACGGATTGAACCACCGCCGTCGTTGGCATGCGCGATCGGGACGATTCCGGCGGCAACAGCGGCAGCCGAGCCACCGCTCGAGCCGCCGGTGGAATGCTTTGTGTTCCAAGGGTTGCGGGCGGGTCCTAAGAGGTGTGATTCGGTCGTTGGCAGGATGCCGAACTCAGGGGTATTGGTCTTTCCTATGAAGACCAGACCTGCGCGCTTGTGGCGCTTCACCAGTTCACTGTCGTGATCGGGCACAAAGTCTTTCACGAAGGCCGAGCCCGATGTTTGTCGCACTCCGGCATACGTGGCCCCGAGGTCTTTTAGAAGGAATGGCACACCAGTAAAAGGCCCGTCGGGTAGTTTGCTTTTGGCGGCTGCGCGTCCTTGCTCATACATCGGTGTGACCACGGCGTTGAGTTGCGGATTCAGACGCTCGATTCTCTCGATAGCCGCTTCTACCAGTTCAATCGGCTTAACCTCTTTTCGTCGCACCAACTCAGCCTGGGCGGTGGCGTCGAGAAAGGCGATATCATCCATTTTGCTCATTGTTGCTGCTCCTTTCTTGATGGACCAATGGGGTGATCATGACACATCACTGTATTTTGCGCTCATGAATGAATTTACAGAAAGGTTGTCCCTTTTCGATTGTCTTGCCTTTTCCTCCCCTGTGGAAGATGATCTCATTGGGTAGGTAGGCGTTGTAAAGAGCGTTATCCAGAGTGCAAAAGGGCTCGGTCAGCTCAGGAATTCCCAATTTTGACAAGAAATGATGGATCATGCAAAAGGTGCATCGATATTCATAGAGCGTTTCGGTTCGTTCATCCATTTCCACTTTGCTCCATCGGATAGCGCCTTGCCGGTTGCTGATCTCGACGAAATCTATAAAGTTATTCCACGTGCGCGGAGCTTCCACCAGACAAAACTCCGCTCCATATACAGCCACTCCGAGGGGAATAATAATCGCTCGCGCAAGCGCAAAGGCTTCCTCTTGTCCCATTCTCTCCTTTAGACGCATATATATCCATGTTGGAAAGGCAAAAAGTTCGACGAAATCATTTGGAATGTCCTTTGGAAGCCGCTTCTTGAAGCGACCCACCGTCAAAGCGGTTCCCACCAGGAATGCGAGAGGATGATTAACATATTCTCTGAGCACGGAATAGACTATCAAAGCCTTGGAAATCGCACCGAATCGCGCGGGATTCTTGACCGTGGTTTTGAGCATAGCTCCTCGACCTATCTTTCAAAATCGCGCATATGCATTTTCAGACTATCCGGGATATTTTGGCAAAGTATACATCATCCGAAAGCTCTTTACAAATGGTCGTTTGCGGTATGAGTCGGCCACCGCTTGATTTTTGTCACGTCCGGGGCTATAGTGGATTCGGTGGAACAAGAAGAAACAAGGAAGGGAATCGGGCTTCGATGGAGCTTATCGAAAAAGCAAAGCAGTATAAGGCCGAGATTGCGCTGGCGGCCCTTTATATTTATGTTATCATCCTCGGTGTAGCCACGCTCAAGGAACTCGGCATAATCTGAACGTTGTCGCTGCCATTTTTGTAAGGGCGCAATGAATTGCGCCTCCACAAAATAGGGGCCGACGGTGACGTCTATCCCGCCGTATAATGCGCAGAAACGGGGACGCGATGTCGCATGGTGTCCCCGATTTTGTGTGTCACGATGTAGCATCATGTTCTCGATTACGCCGCTGATGCCGCATCGCGTCCCCAATCTTCCTAGATATTCAGGCGGTCGGCGATTTCCTTGAGCGCGCGGACGGTGCTCGAGTCGTCGGGCAATTCCACCAATGGCCTCCCGTTCCCGTCAAAGTCGTGCACCATATTTTCTTCGGGAATTGCGCCTATTAAAGGAATTCCTATTGCGTCAGCTCGTTTCTTGACCTCGGCCGGAATTCCGTTGTGCACCCGATTCAGCAGGAGATACATCGAGCCCACGGTGAGCTTGAGTTCTTTCACAAGTTCCACAATTCGCTCTGCTGCAAGCATCGAGCGCAGTGAGGTGTCGGACACTATGAGCAGGTGATCCATCGTGGTGGTTATGCGACGACTCATGTGCTCCATTCCGGCCTCGTTATCAATCACGATTCTGGGGTACTGTTTTGCGAGAATCTTGAGCACGTCGCGGAGCACGTTGTTCGTGAAGCAGTAGCAGCCCGGCCCTTCCGGACGCCCCATGACTACAAGGTCGAATCCTTTCGCCTCGACCATGCATTCCTGGACCTTCATTTGCAGGTACTCATGCTTCGCCATTCCGGCGGGCAGAGTGCCCGATATCGCCGACATATCTTCGCGGATCGAACCGATCGTTTCACCCACCTGAAGCCCGAAAACTTCGTTGAGGTTCGAGTTTGGGTCGGCATCGACAACGAGGATAGGGCTGCTCCCTTTCTGCAGCATATATTGAACGAGCAACGCGGAGATGGTCGTTTTTCCCACCCCGCCCTTGCCCGTAACAGCAATCAGTTTTCCCATGCGCAGTCTCCTTAAATGAAGTCAATTAATCCGCAGATTTCCAAGATAAATAAACCTGCTTCGGCCACAGAGATCACGGAGGTCATGGAGAAAAGGCGTTGAATCAGTGTCAATCTGAAATCCGTGGATAGCGATTCCAATTCGTCTTTACGCTTTCCGCGCGCCTAATGCGGTTGCCCTTTTACGCCTTCTGCTATGAGATCAATCACCTTACCTTTTATCTCTTTCATTTCATTGAAAAAACTTGTGTCTGTATTTCTGAAGAAGTCATACGGGGCTTGTCCTTCGCGGTCCAGCCTCATGAGCTCCCGATCATACGATATGTAACCGAGAATCTGATCGGCCTTAAAATTCTGTGTCAGCAAGTCCGCGTCCGCCTTGTCGACCACCTTGTTCATGACAAGGCGCATCGACTGGATTCCGAGATCGGTCGCAAGCTTCATGATTGCCCGCGCGGTCTCGATACTTCTTTGGCCCGGCTCGACGACAATAATCAGCAAGTCCACTGCTCGCGCGGTTCCTCTGCCCAAATGCTCGAGGCCCGCCTCCATATCGAGTATCACCGTTTCCTCGCGGTATTCGAGAACCTCTTCCAGGAACCGGCGCAGCACGATGTTTTCCGGACAAAGGCATCCGGTTCCGCCCGTATCAAGTGAGCCCATGACGAGGAACTTGACTCCTTCGACGTCGCGGCTGAATTTGTCCGGTATGTCGTCAACCTTCGGATTCAGTTTGAACACACCTCCGAAACCCTCGCCGCTGCCCGTCCGCTCGCGGATGAAATCCTTCATATCCGCTATTGGTGTAATCGCGCGGGCGATTTCAGGCACGCATCCGAGGGCGGAAGCAAGGTTGGCATCGGGGTCTGCGTCGATCGCCATCACCCTATAGCCGTCGTCTGCAAGCATGCGAGCAAGTGTGCCCGCAACCGTAGTCTTTCCCACGCCGCCTTTTCCCACAATCGCAACTTTCATAACTGTAAATATCCTTATGACTTAGGTTCTTGGTTCAAAGCGTTGACCTCATGACAAGTATAACAATACGCGGGAAGGACTGTCAAAGAGAATCCGACGAATTCACCGACTCTGTTTGACGCTTGGCCGGACCCAATGCTACAATAGAGCGTCGGCGAACACCCCGACGAGTAGGGCGTTTGAACTCGCCCCATAGGTATTGGCGCTGCAAAATCCCCCCTGGCCCCCTTTGCAAAAGGGGGGTTACCGGTTTCCTCCCGTATGAAAAGGGGTTTGTAAGACTGTCCGGCGACTCGACCAAAACTCCCCTTTCGTAAAAGGGGACCGTTAGGATTTGAGAAGCTTCTGACACGACGCGGAAGCGTTGCACGCACAGAATTGGGGGATCACAGGCGCACAGCCGCGACCACATGACGCTCATTGGGCGCGATGAATTGCACGCCTACAGCGCTTCTTTGCTCGTGCCTCGGGAAAATCAGGGACACGATGCAGCATCGTGTCCCTGGTTTTCTTGAGGCATGCGTGTAAGGGCGCAATTCATTGTGCCCTCGTGATTCACATTCGTGAGGTTTGCGCAAGAAATGAGGGCAAGGATTCGCGATTTCGAACGTGAGCAGCACAGGGGAGGAATCCGAACTTTTGGATAATGATTACAGAGAAAACATGAACCGGCTGTTCTACCCGAGGGGTATCGCGGTCATAGGCGCGTCAGATAACTTTGCCAGGGGCTCGAGCATGTTCCTGTACAGCCTCATCGGCCTCAAGTATCCTGGTGGCCTCTACCCGGTCAACATAGTCGCCGACGGCACAATAATGGGGCTTCCGGCATATAAGAGGGTGACGGATATCGCCGGCCCGGTCGACTATGCGATCATCGGTGTGCCTGCTCCCATAACGCGTGAGGTCCTGGCTGATTGCATACAGAAGGGAGTGCCGTACGCACATTTCTTCACCGCCGGCTTCAAGGAGCTCCAGACCGAGGAAGGAGAACGCCTCGAGAGGGAACTCGTCGATATGGCTCGCGGGAAGATCAGGCTCATCGGGCCGAATTGCATGGGGGTCTACTGCTCGGAGGCGCGAGTCGGCTTTGACGCCAACCATCCGACTGAACCGGGAGAGGTTGCGTTCATCTCGCAGAGCGGCGGGCATGCAATCAACTTCATCCGCTGCGCGGCTGAGCGCGGCCTCACTCTCAGCAAGGCCGTCAGCTATGGCAACGCAAGCGATCTGTCATCAAGCGATTTCCTCGAGTACTTTGCTGAAGACCCAAAGAGCGCCGTCGTCGGCATTTATATTGAAGGCGCAAAAGAGGGGCGGTCTTTTTTCGAGACGTTGAAGAAGGCGGCGAGGAATAAGCCGGTCATAATCTGGAAAGGCGGCCGCACTGCGGCGGGAACTCACGCTGCCAGCGGCCATACGGGCGCGCTCGCGGGCTCCTTCGACATCTGGAAAGGAATGAGCAAGCAGACGGGCGCCGTCCTCGTGAACGACAGTGACGAAATGATCGACCTCATGCTTGGCCTCAAGTACCTCCCGTTGCCAAAAGGACTCAACACGGCCCTTGTCTGCACGGGCGGCGGCAACAGCGTGGTCGCCTCGGATCAATGCAACGAACTCGGCTTGAAACTCCCACCGCTCGCCGACGACATTCAGCGCGAGTTACTCACGATCCTGCGTGAGGCGGGAACGATAAGAAAGAATCCGGTTGACGCGAGCGCTCATGGGATCATTCCTCATAACGTTGTAAGGATTGTCGAGATTATCGAACGAGCCCCAAACATCGATTGCGTCCTGTTCACGTATCAGTTGTATTTTCTTGTGAGGAACCTCAAGCGCATCGGGATTTCCTTGGATGATGCTCTGGACCATCTCATAGCAGCGCTTGGGAACGCCAAGAATAATGTGTCTAAACCACTCGCATTCGCCCTCGCTCGCGATTCCGATGAGCTCGAGGTGGAAGAAGTGCGACTTACTCTTAAGGAAAGGTTGCTCAAGGTTGGTGTTCCTGCGTTTGACTCCGTGAGAGCGGCCTCTTTGGCGCTTATCAGGATGAATCAACTCAGAGAATATCGCGAGCGCAATTCGCCATGAAAGTAGCCATAATCGGTCTTCATCAATCCGGCAAGACAACTGTCTTCAAGAGTCTGGTCGGGGCTGTTGCAAGTCCCAAAAATTCTCACGGACAAGGCATCCACGTCGGGAACGTAAAGGTCCCGGACAACCGCCTCGACCGCCTTGTGGAGATTTTCAACCCCCCAAAAATCGTTCACGCCGACATTGACTTTATGGATATGGCAGGCGCGCGACCGGATGAAAAGGGGACTGGTCTGACTCCTCAGGTGATTATTGAGATGAGAAGCGCCGATGCCATTGTTGCCGTTGTGCGCGCGTTCAACAATCCGTCCGTTCCTCATCCCCTGGACACGATTGATCCGTTAAGAGATATGAAGAACATCGAGGCCGAGCTTAACGTGACCGATATGATCCAGATTGAGAATCGTTTGCAGAGGATGGCGAGAGAGCGCTCGGACACAATGGAGAAAGAAGCGCTGCTAAAAGCGAAAGAATGTCTGGATGCGGAGAAACCGCTTCGGCTCCTGGACATGAATGAGACAGAAATCAGGATTCTCACGGGTTTCCATTTCCTCAGCAGGAAGCCGCTTCTGCTGTTGCTCAATATCAGCGAACAAGACATAGGAAAGCCTCCCGGCAAGGAGCTGACTGATTTTGCCGAAAGGAACGATTGTTCACTGATGCCTTATTGCGCGGAAGTCGAGCTTGAAATATCCGAACTCCAGCCCGACGAGCAGGCGGGTTTTCTGGTGGAAATGGGGCTGCACGACTCCGGCAAAGACAGGTTCGTCAGGAAAGTCTATGAAATGCTCCGATTGATCTCGTTCTTCACAGCCGGCGAAACGGAAGTGCATGCGTGGTCGGTCGCAAAAGGCATACGCGCCATCAATGCGGCCGGAAAGGTACATTCCGACATGGAGCGTGGATTCATACGCGCAGAGATCATCAACTTCGAGGATTTCGTCAAGATTGGGTCAATGCAAGCTGCGCGTGAGAGCGGGCACTTAAGACTGGAGGGGAAAGACTACGAAGTTTGTGACGGCGACATGGTAGTTTTTCGGTTCAATGTTTGAGTATCTGCGCTTATTGCAGGGAGTCGTATCCACTCGCTTTTCCATTTCTTTCGTCTTTCGCCTCTTATTCCTTTGGTATTTCGGCCGTCGCGTATTCCGCCAGAATCTCACCCTCCGCCTCGTCTTTCACCCGATTCCGAACCGAAGGCGCATAGAATAGTATTCCGTTGACCGATTCAATGTTGATGCCCGAATTGTGTGATTGCGTCGTCTGAGCGCCGGCCTGAGAGACAGCGACGCATTCAAACGTCTTGCCGTTGTCGAGCGTCACTTTCCGCGGCTCGAGAACTTTACAGTCGTAGTTGAAGGTGGTGACAACGGAGTCCGGCGCGGCGCCGGATGTGGTCGTTGTCAACACAGAGGCAACGTGCCAGGTGTCCCCTTTAACCAGCGGAAACTGGAACTGTTTCACAGGAGGGCTGGCGATCGTTATCGAAGTCGTATCGAAAGGCATAGGACTCGCGCCGAGTTCGCCGGCAATTTCAATCATTCCCTTTGAGCGTATTTCCGCCCTGACGAAAGCAAGATCGCTCACACGTCTATACTCAATGCCTTCGAATGTGGAAGTCTGCGCAAGGTTGCCCGCTATGGATTCGCCTTCAATCGGCGCGGTATTGTAGGTTCCTGTTATCTTCTGATCGCCGCTGACTCTGACGATGTAACAATCCTCATCCTCCATCTTTCCAGTTCCGGTGACAGTGTAGGACGTGTTGTTCTCGGCTTTCTTAAGTGTCATAGTAACCTGCACCACACCTGCGCCCTGAGTCACTGTCCTGTCGAGGGATTTTTCGCTGTGGTATTTCCATGTGTCGCCGGCATTCCATTTCGGGACCGTTTCCACAACCGCTTCCATTTCGGCTGAAGCCGGAACAGGATGCAGATAGAGCGCAACTATGAGGGAAGCGGCCACTATCGATGCGGCGCCGGAACGTATCACTGTGAACGCAAAAGACCTATTCATGAGTCTTACTCCTGTCCAATTAAGCGGCCAACCTGCCTCCAAGAAGTAGCCAACCTGCCTGCAAGGTAATCTTGAGCAAAAAGAAGAATCTCGTGAGGTAACATCAAAGACATCAGTTTAAACTTATTACTTGCCCGGGCGGGGTTGGGAAACAAAACCAGATTGGTAAGAAACAAGGAGGATGGAAGGATTACCAAAACGACTTGAACTGTGTGCCGGCTTCTTTCTTTTGCTCTTGTTTATACCACTTTTCCCATTTCCCGACGGCATCCATGCGCACGCTTCGGTTTGCCTTTGCGTCAAAGCCGAAATTCTGCCCGGTTATCTTGATGAGCGATTCATTTGCCGCCGTACGGAGATAGAAGTCCTCATCGTCCAGAACATGGATCAAATGCGGTATGGCATCCTTCGAGCCAAGGGTCCCGATTTTCTTGCAAGCATCCAGCCGATCGTAGTATTCACCCTTTCTCAGTTGTTCGATCAGTTTTTCAATCTCACTTTGGCTGATGGCTGGAGCGCTGCCGGTTGATTGATCCGTCTGCTTTGTTGAGGTGGGCTTAGTTGACTTCTTCTTAGTGGTCGGCGTTTCTTTTGGCTGCTCCCGCATCTTATCAAGCAGCTCTTGCGCGCGCGCGACATCATCTCCGGTTGAGGCCTTGTCGGAGGGCGGGTCACTTTTGTCATTGACCGCGCCTTGAGTAGTCTCCTTCGGGCTGTCCTTCTCGATCGAGAGCACCTGGTCGCGCATGAACCAGATTCTCGCGCCGCTGCCCTCAATCTTCATTTGAACGCGCTTATCTTCCTCTGCGGTGATTTCGCCCTTATGAGCGGCGCCATTCTTCATTTTAATGATATCGCCGTGGGCAGATGATAAAGAGATGAGAAAGAAGACTGTAAACGATAGGATTGCGCCAAGATACTTATACATTTTCCCCCACCTGATTTAGACGCAACAATTATATCAGATTTTTTCGCGATGGTCAATCCGGATGTCAGTTTGTCAGTTTGGTCAGTTTGGTCAGTTTGTCAGTTTGTCAGTTTGTCTCTGCGCTTTAGGCGCCTTGGCTTACTTTAGAAGCCTCGCACTTCTCTCACGACAAATGCTTGAACAATAGAGCTATCAAGAACGATAATGTTCCGCATAGAGGAAAAGTAAGCACCCAGGCCAAAACAATATCTGCGGCGATCCGCCAGCGCACGCCGCTCTTCAGATTCTTGGCGGCGGCCACCCCGATAATGGAGGTAGTGATCGTATGCGTTGTGCTCAATGGGATTCCGCTCATCGAGGCGCCCCAGATTACCATCGCCGCCGAAGATTCCGCCGCAAACCCTTGCCAAGGCCGAATATCCACCATCCTCATACCCACCTGCCGGATGATTTTCAACCCGCCAATGGATGTGCCGATTCCCATTGTTATCGAACATAGCAGGATCACCCAAACCGGCGTGGAGAATTTCGGCAACACTCCACCCATCACCAAAGTCATGGCAAACACGCCTATGAATTTCTGCCCGTCATTCATGCCGTGATTATACGCCATGAACAGCGATGAAAGAATCTGCAGACGGCCGAAAAGCTTTCGAGATAATTGGGCCGGGATATGATTGGTCAGGAAGATGACCAGTTTTGCCAGGATAAGGCTGGCGGCAAACCCCACGCCGCTCGAAAGCAACAAGCCGACCCCGACCTTCACCCACCCCGAAAACAAAAGAACCTCCGGGCCGGCCACCGCCAATGCGGCGCCCGCCAGGCCCGCTACCAAAGCATGCGACTCGCTTGTTGGTATACCGAACTGCGCTGCGAGGGTGCTCCACATAATCAGACTGATCATTGCTGCCGCAATGACTCCCGGCCCCAGCATCGAGGAGTCAACGATTCCCCTGCCGATAGTGAATGCCACTGCCGTGCCCGATAATGCGCCGGCAATGTTGAGCAAAGTCGCCATTACCACTGCCGTGCGTATGGGCAACACCCGCGTTGAAACCACAGTAGCGATTGCATTCGGCGCATCCGTCCAGCCGTTGACAAATTCAGCGCCGAGAACCAGGAACAATATAAGTGTCAGTTGCCATGTCATTGAACTTCAGCTTTCTATTGAGATTTCCGGATTATCGAGACAATGACTTGCGAAATGTGATGCCCGCGGTCGGCGATTTTCTCGAGTCCCTCTATTATCTCTTTCCAGGAAATAAAGGATCTCGGGTCCTTTTCGGTTTCCTGCCAGAGGCTCTTTATGCCCATGTCCCGCAAATCATCTGCCTTTCTTTCCATCTGGGCGATGCGCTCATGGTTCTCGACAACTTTTGAGTAGTCCTTTGCTATGAGGTGCTGGACCGATGCTTCGACAAGCTGGGCGACCGCGACGACGATGTCAGTGAGTTGTGACGCTTCTTTCCGGCCCTCAACTACGCCGTATAATCGCGCGCACCTCGCGACGCCCCGAATGGAATCGAGAAAGCTGTCAAGATTATTCGCCAGGTCCGTTGCGTCGGACTTGTCGAGCCAACTGGTGATGAAGGCCCGATCGAGCACTTCATGCAACTCGCGCGTCAGGTCATCGCCATGGTGTTCGCACTCGACTATGTACTGCATGATTTGTTCACCGTTTTCCAGATTACCAAAGAAGCGTTCCAACTCTCTCGCGCATTCAATGATATTCGTTGCCTGGTTGGTAAACAGCCTCTGCAAGCTGACATCGGCCTTATTCTTGAAGAGTCCACTGAAAAGTGGCATCGACATCCTCCTGTGATTTTTCACAACCGCATTTGGAACTAAGCACATTCATTCTACCGGATATCTTCCAAAAGTCAATATCCATTTTGCCCGGGCTGCCTAGAGTTGAGCCGAAGGGGGAATTGGCGAAGTGTAAAGCATTGAGGAGGTTGCATTCGTGTAGTTTGTCTAATTCGCGATCCCTGGAGTTTTGTTTTCCTTTGCGCTCTCTGCGGGGAGTATGGTATCTTATGAACGCACAGAAGTCGTGCGGATGAATTCGCCCATAGGAATTCATAACTGTCCGTCTGCATCTCCTGATCTCTCTTTCTTGGCTGTCAAAATGGGGGATATATGAAATCGGCGGAGCTTGACGACACACAGCGGCGGGCGGTGGAGTCCGCTGCAAAGACAATCATTGTGACAGGTGGGCCGGGGACGGGGAAAACGCATCTGCTTGCGCAGCGATTCGCCTATTTGGCGGGCTCCAAAAGCGTGCCGCTTTCCTCGATTCTCGTTTTGACGTTTTCTTCGGCTTCGGCCGCAGGACTGCGCCGCTCTATCGAGGCGATGATACGACAGAGCTATGACGAACTCCTGATTCACACTTATCATTCTTTCGCGAATTCCGTGCTGGCCGAATACACATCGTCAACAGGGTCGTCTCAAGAGCCGGTTTTTGTCAGCCCCTTCAAGGAATATCTCGTCATCAAGGAGATTCTCCGGCAAGAACACAAACATTTCCGGAGCGACATGAAGTCGGTCGCTCTGAAAGATGGGTATGCCCGCGAGGTCTCCGACTTCGTTGGGCTATTGAAGCAGAACCTGATCCGCGCCGATGATCTTACGAGAATGGCAAAGGGTCTTTCAGCGCCTCTTTCTGACATCGCGCGAGTGTATTCTGCCCGCGAGCGTTACATGAAGGACAAGAATTGGGTCGGCGTTCGAGATGTCACGCTGCATGTGATCGAACTCTTTGAGGCCAATCCTGATCTGCTCGCCCAATATCACAAGAAGTTCTCCCACATGCTCATTGACGAGTTTCAGGAAGTTGATCCTGCGCAACTGCGGCTGGTCAAGCTTCTCATCTCCGATTCGACATCCCTCTTCGTGGCCGGCGACGAGCAGCAGCGCATATATCGATTCCGAGGAAGCTCCATCAGTCAATTCGACGAAATCGCGAAGGACGCGGGGCGAATCGAGGCGTTCAGGCTCGAGAAGAGTTACCGGCTTCCCGCCGGGCTCAAGAAAGCGGCTCAGAATCTGATAACGCACAATCAAACAAGGGCGCAGCGTGCTGTGTCCCTACAGAGAGAAAAAGCCATAGAACCGGAAGAGACCCGACAAAGAGAAGAAACCACACAAGCAGAAGAGTCGCTCCAACAAGAGAAGCCGCGACAAACGGAAAAGCCTCTGCAAACAAAGAGACATTCATTGGACGGATTGACCGACAGCGTGAATCCAGGGACCGACTTGAATGTGATCCCATATGAGGACGCGGTCGAGCAGGCATATGACATCGCTCGCAAGATAAAGCGTGAGGTTCTCGACAGCGCGGCCGGTTCGACGCCTCTCGGCTATTCCGATTTCGCGGTCATTTGCCGGAGCACCTCGCGATCCGCCGTGCCTCTCGAAGAGGCTTTCTCATACTATGAGATTCCGTACGTGCTCTATAACTCTACCAGTTTCTATAGCCATCCGATGGCGCGATCCGTGGCTGATTTCGTGCGTCTGCTCATGAATCCGGATGACGACTCCATTCTGATGCGTGTGCTCAGGATTCCTGCATTCAGGCTCGATGCCGTCAAGCTTCGCGGGATCGCGAACAGCAAGGATGCCGCTGAATCCGTGAGCTTGTTTGAGGCAATTCGCAGGACTGTGCTTGGAGAAGAGGCGAAAGGGGCGCAGCCCCGAGGCGAAAGGGGCGCAGCCCCGAGGCGAGAGGGGCGCAGCCCCGAGGCGAGAGGGGAAGAAGCCGAAGAAGGGGGCTCCTTCGCTTCGCTCAGAATGACAAAGGGTGGAGATGGTGGGCTCGAGATACCGGATGAAGAGACCGCCCGAGCGCTGAAAGACTTCATCCGTTACTTCGAGGAGGTTCGAAAACAGGCTGCTGCATCTTCATGTCCTTCAGCGCTCATTCATTCAATCATGAGCAGGCTGTTCTTCAGTCGGATACTTGGCAATGCCGATGTGGCAGCGGGCAAGCGAGATTCCCGGAACCTACGCCTCATTCACGAGGTTGTGGCGGATATTGAGGGAGTCTTCTCTCAATTACGCGGCGCATGCACGCTTTCGGATATAGCCGAGTACATGGAACATGCGTTCGCTCATTTCTCGACACAGCAGGAGAACGATCCCGCCGACGAGCCTGCCGACGGTGTGAGAATAATGACGGTTCATCAAGCAAAGGGGATGGAATTTCCCTTTGTGTTTCTCGTGGATATGACCGATGAGAATTTCCCGCGCCTCGGCCCGAGCATTTGCCTTTTCGACGGAAAGTCCATCGACGAACTCACCGCCACTGTCCAGGGAATCAGGAAGGAGAAGGGGCTTCCGAATGAACGGCTCCAGTTTCTGATGGGATTTGAGGAACAACTGAACGAGGAACGGCAACTCGCTTATGTGGCGGCCACGCGCGCCAGCCGTCATCTTACCATATGCTTTACTCAAGAATCGCGTCTTTCCGAAATCGCGCGGCCGTCTCCCTTTCTTGAGGAGCTTGTCGGGCAGCCTGTCGAGAATCTGCAAGACTTGCAAGTGGCGCAACCGCCAACCGATGCATACGCGCTTTTGACAGCGGCTCTGAGCAAGCACGAAATGGAGAGCGCGCTACGCACGTGCGTCATGGGCCTGCGTCCGGAGCCCGGTGTTCTGAGTCCGGATGAGGGCGCTCTTCGCGCTGGCGCCAGCGGTCTGTCATCGTTTGTCGAATCTCTCGGCCTTGATTCACATTTCATACTTGCCGAAGCGCCTTTCGAGAGAGAACCCGAACAGATGCCAAGTTTTACGGATCACAAGTATAGCGCGTCGCAACTCAAGACCTTTCTCACTTGTCCTCGCAGATTCTTCTTTGAGAAGATGCTCAGGATTGCGCCCGAGCAGCCCGAGGACTTCGGATTGGGACAGTTGATTCACCGAGTTCTTGAAACGCTGCATAAGACCGTGAAGAGCTTTACCGGCAGACGCTCCACGCTTGAGGCCAATCTTGACGAAGCATTCCGGACGATATGGAAGGGTTCTTCGGGCGAATCCGGACCGTGCTCGCGCGACGGATTCCGCCACGAATTTCCGGTGGCGTTGCAGCGCGCAGCCATAGAGAGCCGCGCCATGCGGATTCTGAAACGATATATCGAGACAGAAATCGTTCAGTCCGCCGACCACAGGATTATCTCATGTGAACAGTCCGTGGATTTCACCGTAGGCGGTTATCCTTTCGTCGGAAGAATGGATCGCATAGACGAGACTGCGGCGGGCCATCACATAATCGATTATAAAACCTCCTCGGTCTTTCAAATGCATGCGGTTACCATCAAGAAGAACTTCCTCAATATAGAGAATAAGCCGGACTATACTCCGCAAGACTTTCAGTTTCCTCTCTATTTGCTTGCTGCCCGGAAGGCCGGCTACAAGCCTGTCGAGTTGTCGTACTACTGGCTGGCGAAAGAGGACTCGGAAGGCATGTTCAAGAAGGCTTCTCTGAGCGTCTGTGAAGGCGAGCCGGATTGTTTGTCGGATGAAGAGATGAAGGAAGTCGAGAGGAGCATTGTGGACGTAGTCATGCGGATTGCCGCAGGCCCGTTTGCGCATGCCCCAAAGTCGTCCTTCGAGTGCTCGCGGTGCCCGTTCGCTTTCGTGTGCGACGCTGACATAGGAGACGATGACGAAAATGAGCGGTGAGTTCAAGCCCAATGAGGGGCAGCGGCGCGCCATCGAGTTCGACATCGACAAGCCGCTGAAAGTGGTCGCCGGCGCGGGAACGGGGAAGACGGCCGTGCTTGCGCATCGCTTCATCCATCTCGTCGAGAAGCGATGCATCTCCCCGCATCGCATCCTTTGCCTGACATTCACCAAGAAGGCGGCGGCGGAGATGCAGGCGAGGATCACCCGCGAGTTGCTGGAGCGCGAGTTCATGAGCCGGGCCGAGGCCCCGCTGCTCCTATGGATCGGCAACTTTCACTCCATTTGTCTCCGGCTCTTGAGACAAAGACCGCTTCTCGTGGGCCTGGACCCGCTGTTCGGAGTCATAGAGGAGGCCGAGCAACGCCTGCTCTTGAACGAAACCGCCCATGATTTCTTGAACGGAAAACTGGGAGCAGGCGTTGACTCCTCTCGCTTTGACACCTTGATGATCAACCGGGTCGAAGATTTCACCGACAACATTCTCACCGTCATCAGTCGCGTGAAAGACCATTTCATCGCCGTAGAAGACCTCAAGCAGAACGGCTCCGCCATACTGGCTGAGCAGTATAGAATTGTAGAGGAGACACTGAAGTCAAATGTCAGCAGCGCCAAGAGAGCGGACAGCCGGAGGAAGGCGGAGCGTTCACTGGATGCGATGCCTGCGTCGAAGGCATACGAGCAGCTTCTATTGGACGCCGTCTACGAGATTTACAAGGAATACCAGTCAAGATTGGAGAGAAACGACATCCTCGATTTCAGCGATATCGTATTCCAGGCGTTCCGGCTGACGCGGATCGACCCTGCCATAAGGAGTCGGTTCGACTATATTCTGGTCGATGAATTTCAGGACACTGATAACGGGCAATATCAACTGCTAAAGGCCTTGAGCAACGACTTCAAGAATGTTACCGTCGTCTGCGACAAGAAGCAGTCCATATATGAATGGAGAGAAGCCCGGCCCGAGAACATCGACAGTTTCCCGGGGACGGAAATCGCGCTTGACGAGAACTACCGTTCCTTTGGCGAAATACTCGAAGCGGCGAATCATTTCATCAAGGAGTCTATGCCGGAGCAAAAGGCGCTGAGGCCGGCCGGGCAGGGAGGACGAGGCTGGACTGCTGAACCTCAAGTCAGATTGTTCCGCGCCAAAGACTGCGAGGAGGAATCTGAATTTGTCGCCTGCGAGATTCAGCGACTCTTCGATTCCGATGGCCGCAAACCTTCCGACGTGGCGATCTTGATGCGCAGCGTCCATGCGGCAAGGTCTTACGAAGACGCTTTGAGGCTCCTCGGGATCAGATACAAGACGGTCGGCGGTTGTGGTTTCTATGAGCTCAACGAGTCGAAGGATGTTCTTGCACTCCTGGGACTGATAGCGAATCCGTTCGACGACCTCTCAATGGCTCGCGTCCTGACCAGCCCGATTGTTGGACTGAGCGACGCAACGCTGTATGAGTTGTGCAAAGCCAAGAACGAAGCGGAAAGGGGGAAGCAAACTGAGAGAACGCCCATTAGTTCCTCTTTATCAAAAGGAGAAGCAAGTTGTTCCCCCCTTTACAAAAGGGGTGTGAGGGAGGATTTTGCAGAACAAGAATCGTGCCGCGTATTCTTGCAACGGATTACCAGCATTTACGACGTTATGAAAGAGAAGCGGGAGCTAGTCGAAACATTTCGGTCGGAAACGCGGAACAGGCTATGGCATCTCACAAGTGTCATCGACAAACTCGCAAATGGACGGTGGGCTCTTACAATCGGCGAGCTCATTTCGGAGACGCTCGGCTATACGGGATACCTCAAATACCTCACTTCGATCGAAGGCCCGCGAGGCCCTCGCTTCTCCAACGTCGCACTCTTCTATCGAATCGCGACCTCGTTCGAGGAGGCGCATCCGGGGGCCGGGCTCGAAGAGTTCCTTTCCTACGTGGACGAGGCCATGGCCGGCGACGCCGGCGCTGTTGCCTCTGATCCTACTCTTGATGCCGTTCAAATCATGACCGTTCATCAAGCGAAGGGGCTCGAATTCCCCGTTGTGTTCGCAGTGAATCTGCGGAGTCATTCGTTTCCACTCTCGTTTCGCGCAAACCGCTTCGGGTACGACGAGGATTTCGGTCTTTTTGCGCGAACAATTTCGGAAGACGTCTTCGGCGCAAGATACAAGGGCGCCAACGGGATTGACATCGAGGACTCCCTGAAGGGAAAGCATTATGGCGAAGAAAAGCGGGTGATGTATGTTGCAATGACTCGCGCCAAGGAACTTCTTTATCTCACAACGTCCGCCCCAGCAAGAGAAGAAAAAGAAAAGAAGAAAGGGAAAGAGGATTCGGTTGACTTCTTCGAGTATATCCGAAAGTCCGCGTCTCAAGCCGGCAACCGATACGCCGAGGAAGTGACAATGATTCCTCTTGTGGCAAGGCCTCCGAATCCGCAGCCGGCGCCGGCAACGAGCATGGATGTCGAGGACATCAAGAGAATAGCGACTGAAGTTCTCGCCAGAATCTCGCAGCCTCCTGCGGTCAAGGTCGCGGGCGGGGCAGAAGTCCTTACGCTCAGCTATTCGCGACTCTCGGTATACCGCCAGTGCCCGATGAAATACGCGCTTCGCTATGTTTACAATCTTCCCCTCTCGCCACATGGCGAGGCGGAAGACGAATTTCACCCGCATGGCGGCGTCGACGCGGTCGTTCTCGGGAACCTCATGCACAAAGCCTTGATGCAATATCATAGGCGGCGAAAAGCAGACCCGCGCGTTGACGCATGGAGAATCCTTGCCGAACTTTCTCGCGCCTCCGATTGTCCGAGAGATGTTGCACGGGCAGCTCAAGGCATGATGAAGAAATATCTGGTTTCTACTCTTTCGCGTATCGATACTCTCTCTGAGGAAAAGGAGTTCCATTGGCGGCTCAAAGAAGGCGCTCTCCAAATACTCTTGGAAGGAAAGATCGACCGCATACATCGTGAAGGAGACTCGCTCAAAGTCGTGGACTACAAGACCGGCCTCAGCGATGCCGAAGGACACAGGCTGCAACTGGGCATTTACCGTCTAGCGATGGAATCAGTTCTCGGAACAAGCGGCATTTTGACAAGCGACTGTTACCTCTCGACCGGCGAGGAAATAGAGCAGCGGTTCACTACGGAAGAACTGAGCGATATTCGCAACGACATTCTCGATGACGCGCGAAAGATTGCGAGCGGGGACTTCTCGGTAGACAAGAAGGGGAGCGATGAGGACGGTGACTGCCACGGCTGCGAATACAAAACTTTTTGTCCTTCCTGATGGGGGACATCACGCCGCATAATCGGGGACACCGTGCCGCATGGTGTCCCCGATTATGCGGCGCCGGCAGTTTCCTTATGGTTTGATCTCCTTTCGCCGCTCATCCGGACGATAGTGCATCCCGCGTCGCTGGGCCATGTTCTCTTTCTCTATCTGGCTCTTCAAGGTCTTGAGTTCTTCGTTCACTTCTTGCGACATGCGCAGCTTGCAGCGGTCACAGAGCGTGCCGGTCGTAATCGGTTTGCCGCATGAGTTGCATTTCACTGATTCTGAGACCTCTTTCATCGACAAACGTTTCTGTCTGATCCATCTCAGGATATCGGCTTCTTCGATGTTCGTCGCTTTGCTCAAAGTCGTAACATTCCGGCCGGGATTGTCACGCAACCAGCGCACGGCGGCCTGAAAGTCGGCTTCCTCCTTTTGGGCGCATTGAGGGCACAAGGGGTTGTTCGTCCGAGAGAAGACAGTGCCACACTTCAGACAGTTGCCAAGAGGCATATCATTGCTCTCCTTTTATGGAATCAGATGCCTTTTCTTGCGGCGGTTCGCTGATCTGCGGAGATTCGCCAGCCTGCGCAGCATCGCCTTCGGCGCCGCGCCCGCGGTTTTCTTCAATCATCTTGTTCGCGAACCAGGCCGCAAACTGGAGACCCGCAAAGACCACCACGTACACGAAAACAGCGCCTGCGATTCCGCGTTTGAACGTGGTAGACGGCGGAATATCCGGGCCGGACCCGAAGCTGATCATCAGACCCAGCCAGAGCAATGCCGCAGCGATAGCGGCTGCATCAATCAGGTTGGTATGGCGGAAGCTCTGGGGTTGCCGGCGGTCGAATTTCAGCATTACCGGTAGTTCTTGCCGTCCTCCCACCGTCGGGCGTCTTCTTCTTTGATGATTTTTTGCCGGTCGTCGTTTGTGCCCGGGGTTTGGTCGTAGCCGTAGGTCGTTATTTCGGCAAATACATTGCCATGCGCATCGGTGAGCACGGCGTAGACGTAAGGAACTCCATAGTGGTCCCGTATGGTTTCAGGCGAGCAATATGGGCCATTCCATTGCGGCACGCCGGTCATACTGATAAGCGCCTTCAATCCGCCTTCCTTGACTGTCGGGAACCTTGCAAAATCAAGATAGAACATCTTCAGAGCTTTGTCAATCTGGAAAAAGTCCTCGGCCGCTTTCTCCCACCCAGCCTGGATCGCGTCATAAACCTGCTGTCGCTGCGCTTCCGGAAGCCCTGGTTGAATCTCGATTTCCTCGACTTGTCCAATTCCGGCCAGAGCCGTGACCGACTTGAAGGACTCTGATCTCTCCATCCATTCCTCCACTACCTGCACGATCCATGCAAGCAATTCAGACGGTCCAAACTTTCTTGGCTCTTGCCCGGCCTTGACAATCAGGGCCTCTCGTTTGTTCAGGATCATCTCCGGCGCAGCCACGCCTTTGGAGCCGACGGCGACCTGACCAGAGAGCACCGAAACGCTGGTGTCGGCCGTCGCTTTCTCGACCTCTACGAGGAAGACTGTCCCGCGCACTCCCGTGACTGCCGTGGGCGTCTCGACCTCGAATTTGGAGTCTTTTGTCTTCAGCCGCCCCACTTCCGACCAAAGCTTTCCTTCGGGCAAATCGATCTTGATCTTCGCTGCTTTCGTTTCCGGTTCCTGCTCGAAATGCTTAATTGTGAATTGACTGTTTGCTCCGATTCCGCTGATGGCCATTGTCTCAAGGGTTACCACGACTTCCGAATCCGGTCCCGTGCGGATTTCGTCACCCGGATTCACACTCATATGTTTGAATGCGGTCACAAATCGAGGCATCCCAGCCTTCTTTATCTCCGCCGTCCCCTTTATGCTTTCGATTCTCCCCTTGCCGGGAACCGTTCCGTGGGGGTCTACCTTGTCCTTCTGCATGTTGAAGATGATCCGGCCGCCGCCGGGAAGGTCTGTGCCGACCCGATAAACTTTATCCGCTTCTCCCAGAATCTTGCCCGGAATCTTCTTCCCAGTAGGCGTTTGCAGCGCTGCGCCAAAAACTTGTCCGCCAAGGAGCATGGATAGCGCCATACACAAGAAAAACGCCGCGAAATTGAGTACCCTCTTGATTTGCATCTCAGTGGCCTGTTCAGTTGCCTTCAGATCTCAGACTTTGGACTTCCTTGCGCCGGTCCAGTTCCAATAACATAAAAAGGGGCATCATGCCCCTTTCCCCGAGCTGGAACCGTGCCAGTTATGTTTCAAGTCGGCAGACTTTCAATGATAAGTTTACCATACGAAACGAGTTCTGTCAATTTCGCACGGGCGATCATTCCGGGGACACCATGCCTCATGGTGTCCCCGGAATAGTCGCTTATCCGATCAGTGCAACAATCAAATCCATTACATTTGTGCCGGTTGGGCCGGTTATCACAAGGTCGCCGATCGGAGCGAGCAGATGATATGAATCATTGTTTCTCAGGTATTGAGCAGGGTCAAGTTCGAGGCGTTTGGCGCGCTCGAGAGTCGTTGTGTCGACGACGGCGCCGGCGGCGTCAGTCGGCCCATCTGCGCCGTCTGTGCCGACGCTCGCGACCACGATTCTTCTTGCTCCTGCCAGCCTGATGGCCGCTGAAAGGGCGAGTTCCTGGTTGCGTCCGCCTTTTCCCTCGCCCCGGACGGTGACGGTCGTCTCGCCTCCCGCCAGGATGCAGGCCGGCGGCGCGATGGGGTAGCCGGAAATTTCAGATTCGATAGCTATAGAGGCAAATATGCCGCCGACCTCCCTAGCCTCACCGCATATACGTGTGGAAAGAACGAGAGAATGAAAGCCGAGTGAAGATGCGCGCTTCGAGGCGGACTCAACAGCGGTCCGATTGCTGCCAATGATAACGTTGCAGACGTTTTCAAAAATCCTTTCGCCAGGCTTTGGCGTTTCCGGAATCTCTCCCCTCAAGCCTTTTTCGAGGAACTCGCGCACTGTCGTCGGTGTCTGCTCCCAGACTTCATGCTTCTTCAAGACAGCGACTGCATCGGAAAACGTCGAAGGGTCCCCGACCGTCGGTCCTGAGGCGATCACTTCGATCTGGTCGCCTATGACATCCGAGAGGATTAGCGAAAACAACTTGGCTGGGAACGCCGCCCTTGCGAGTTGGCCCCCCTTGATTTTCGATATATGCTTGCGCACAATATTGATCTCGTCGACAGTCGCTCCGCAACGCAGCAGTAAACCCGTGGTTTGTTGTTTGGCCGACAATGGTATCGCGCTTGCAGGCAGAGACATCAGCGCAGAGCCGCCGCCCGAGATGAGGCACAACACAAGAGTGTTTGCGTTCGCGTGGTCCTGGAGCAGCGAAAGAATCCGTCCCGCCGCCTCGACACCGCGCTCATCCGGCACTGGATGTCCCGCCTCCGCGAGTTCAAGCTTCTTCAGCGGGGACCTGTTTCCGTCCTGGACAATCACCAGACCGCCATTTACCCTATCGCCGAGTATGCTTTCGATCGCCTTTGCCATCGCCGCGCCGGCCTTGCCGGCGCCGACTACCAGGATTTTTCTGAAGCCGGATAAGTCGACGCTGTTCGCTCCAATCGCGAGTCGGCCATCCTCGAGTCTGACCATACGGTGTATCAGTGTTTCAGGATCAACGGACTTCAAGGCGGCCGACACGATCTCTCGTGCAGCTTGGCGGAGCTCGTTCAGTTTCATCTTGTTGTCCACCTCTACCTTCTCTCTATCATTCCCGCGAAGGCGGAAGCACATCCGATTCAATCAGCTTCACCTTGCGGTCTTTCCCGGCAGGCTAAGGCGATGATATGTTCCGTCTGGTTGCAGACGCGCTGGAGCCACCCGTCCCGCCCGTATCTCTTTGATGAGGTCTGCGACCGTGGCCACGCTTTTCTCGAACCATGTTGCGCATCTGCCTACTTCGCTCGCAAAATGGCAATCGCTGCCCGCTGTGCCCGGAATCCTCAGTCTTTCCCATGCCTTGATGGCCTGGTTATTCTCATGCTCTTTGTTTTCTCCGTTCAGCACCTCGAGCGCCGTGATGTAGTTCATCGCAAACAACCCGTCTGAGGCGGAGGCTGCGCCGACGACTCTGAACGGGTGCGCCGGAATCAGAATGCCTCCGCATGCTTTCACCTTCGGTCTCACCGACTCCATGCGCGAGTAGTATCCGCTGTCGGTTTTCCATGAGTCGTCGATCAATCCGAACGAAAGCGTGTGACCCTTATCGGTGTTTATCTCAACGCCTCTGAGCACGAGAAAGTTTTCCTTCTCCGCTATCCTCGCAACTGGCTCTGACGCGCAAAAAGAATCGTGCTCGGTGACGCAAATGGCGTCGAGACCTCTCTCCCGCGCCATTCGTATCAGATCAACAGGCTCGAGATTATTATCTCCCGAATACTTGGTGTGACAATGAAGGTCAATAAGCATAATCACCTTTTATCATTCCCTCAAAAACGGGAATCCAACTTGTTCGGGTACGCCATGCCGCATGGCGTACCCGAGTAAGGACAAGTTTTCTTAAACCCACAGTGCCCCCAGATATTCCGGAGCATCAAGGAACCCTTCTGAGAGCCCCTTTATGAGCCACTCTTGAATCGGAGGATAAAGTGTCAGTTTCTTCAGCGAGGAGACAGGGATGAATTCGTGTCGGCGGACTCTCGGGTCGAGGCTTCCAGAGCCTCCGGGCGGCGCCTCTTGCACAGGGACAAGCGTGGATTCATACAAGAAGTGCACAATATGGCGAGATCGATCGGGCGAGACGCTCTCGCAAATGCACACCAACCTCCCACTTTTTGTTCGAAGCGAAGTTTCCTCCAGCGTCTCGCGCACAACGGCATCGCCGGCGGTTTCACCCGCCTGCATGCCGCCTCCCGGCAAGAGCCAATATCTGAGACCTTCTTTCTCATGTTCGACAAGTAAGAGGGAATCGTTCTTTCGGCAGATGGCGCTCACTCGAATGCGAAGGGAAGTCATCCGTTTCTCTTTGTGAATTCTCGCAGTGTTTCAGCCAGCGGTTTGTCGACCTCAGCGGTCAAAACGATCGCTCCGTCCACGTATGCCGACTTTAGCACTCGACCTCTTTCATGGACGAGGGACGCGACCTCTCCCCGGTCCTGAGGGATGCTGAGCTCCACTATCTCCCGTCGCTCCGACAGAATTCCGACAACCAGATTAAACAATTCGCTAATGTTCTGGCCCGTCTTGACTGAGATTCCAGCGCTGTTTGGAGTCCGTTCCACCAATTTCCGGGCGATAAGCGGATCGGGAAGCAGGTCGATTTTGTTGAAAACCGTAATGGTCGGCTTATCGGCGGCCTCGAGTTCGCGCAAAACTTGTTTCGCGACCGCCATATGGTCCTCGAAATGCTGGTGGCTCGAGTCGACGACCAGAATAATTATGTCGGCGTGTGTCGCCTCTTCCAGTGTCGCACGAAAAGCGGCTACGAGCGAATGGGGCAGTTTCCGTATGAAACCCACGGTATCGGTGAAAACGACGATTTGCCCGTTCGGCAGCTTCACCTTTCGCGAGCGCGGGTCGAGCGTCGCAAAAAGCTTATCCTCGACAAAGGCATGCGCGTCGGCGACTGCGTTCAGGAGGGACGACTTGCCGGCATTGGTATATCCGACTATTGCCGCGCTCGCGATGTCACGACTGACCCTCCGTTTGCGCTGAACGCCGCGATGCAATCTGATCGAGTCCAGGTCGCGCCTGAGTCTGGCGATTCGATCCCTGATTCTCCGGCGGTCAACCTCGAGTTTTGTTTCGCCCGGGCCGCGTCCCGGCCCGCGTGTGCCGATTCCGCCGCCGACCCTCGACATCATCACGCCGTGACCGGTAAGTCGGGGCATCAGGTAGTCAAGCTGCGCGAGTTCAACTTGAATCTTCCCTTCCTTTGTCTCGGCGCGCTGAGCGAAAATATCAAGGATCAACTGAGTCCGGTCGATCACCTTGCATCCCATGAGGTCTTCGAGATTGCGCTGCTGCGCCGGACTGAGCTCGCAGTCGAATATCACAATGTCAGCCTGTGATTCCTCCACCGCTGCAGACACCGTCGACGCCTTGCCGCGTCCAATGAAGTAGGCGCTGTCAGGCACAGGTCTCGATTGGGTCATGGATTGGATTACCTGCGCGCCGGCTGTCCGCGTCAATTCGGCAAGCTCGGCGAGCGACTCCTCCATTTCCCACGGGGCGCCTGCCGATGTCTGTACGCCTACAAGTATCGCTCTTTCTTCTTTTCTTTCCTGCTTGTCAGTTCGAATATTGAGTCAGCTCCTTTTCGGTTTGCCTTCATAGAATTATACGAGTGAGGCAGCATGCATGGCAAGCAAAAAGTAGAGAAGAACTGTTGATTCGGATTCCTATCTTCGCAGGAATGACACGAGGACGGCTATTGCGCAGACTTTTTTGGCTTGTTGGGAAAAGAGCGAAATCGTCAGTCAAACTGATTAATGACTAATCCCGAGAGCAGCTTGGGGTAGAAGAAAGTCGATTTCTGTGGCATTTTCTCACCGGCGTAGGTCACGGACTTGACCTGTTCCGGTCTTGTCGGGTTGAGCAAAAGCGCAATCTGAGCCTCACCATGACGGACCGCTTCGAGGGCCGTCCTTCCCCATGGGGTGTATTGCACGTGCTCTTCTTTTGAAATGTTCTTCGTGTCTATTCCGAGAATGCCTTGCAGGATGACCGTTTGCGCTATCGTGACGTCGAGCGTCTTCCAGCTTTCACAATGATTGTCTTCGACGAATCCGCGAAGTCGCCCGGAGTCCCGCGCCTTCAGGAGGTCAAACCTGTCACCGCCGAGATAGAGGCCGAACGCATTTGTGTTCTCGCCGGCCCTCGCAAGGTCGGCAAGAAGCATATCGGTCACTCCTTCGCAATCGGAGCAAGTGAACGAATAGCTCGTGATCTCGAAGTGTTCCTCGATCCGCCGCCGGAATGTCGCGGGATCAAAGCCGGAAATTCCGTGCACGATTCTATGAATAGGATAGATTGTCACACCGCCGCCGTCCAGATTCACGAACATCATCATTACATAATCGTATGGTCGCTCGTCAGCGGGGGAATTCTTGTCACTCCTCTTGATGTGTCGATAAATGAGCGCCGTCTCGTATCTGTGATGGCCGTCGGCTATTATGATGGCTTTGTCCCGCATGTGCGCGATCAGCGACTTTATGAAAATGCCGTCGTTCACCACCCACAGCCTGTTTCGGATGCCCCCATCATCTGAAAAGTCGGCGATCGGCGTCTGACGGCTCGCGACCTCCGCCAGCATTTTATCGATTGTGCCCTCCGGCTGCGAAAACAGCGAAAAGATCGGGCTGAGGTTCGCCTTGCATTCCTTCATCAAGTTGAGGCGGTCGAGCTTTGGAGGCATCAGCGTCTGCTCGTGGCCGAGAATGACTCGCGATTCCTGCTCCTCGAGGCGCGCGAGCGCCATGAAGCCGCGTCTCGTTTTCGGGGTCTCCGACGAATACCTGTATTCCTGTTCGTAAATATATATCGAGGGTTGTTCCTCCCGCCTCAATATTCCTTCTTGCACCCACTGCTCGAAGTCCTTGCGGGCGCGCGTGTATTTGTTTTCCTGAAGATTGTCAGCCGGTAGTTCCTTGCCGCGCTCCAGCCTGACAATGTTCTGCGGATGACGTTCATAGAGGAAATCGCGCTGCTCATCTCCTATCACGTCATAAGGCGGCGCGACAACCTCTTCAAGGCTAACACTCGCCGTGTTGTACCGAAGTCCTCTGAATGGCGCTATCTTTGCCATAGTCTTCTTTATTCCGATTTAAATCAGCTTACCGAGATTAGCAGGAAGACGACATTAACCAGGCAGGTAACGTCGGATATATACCTTATTCGCACGACCGTCAACAGTCACACAACGCTTGCAGATGCGAGCGCAAAGCTACTTCTTCGCGCGTTCAACGAACGAATTGTCCCGAGTGTCGATGCGGACCACGTCGCCGATTTGCAGGAACTGGGGTACCTTGACGACAATGCCGGTTTCGAGCTTGGCGGCCTTGGGCGACCCCGAGGCAGTCGCCCCCTTCATAGGCGGGTCGGTCTCAACGATCTCAAGGTCAACAGTTATCGGAAGCTCGATGCCTACCGCCATGCTGTTGTAGAACTCCACCTTGAGTTGCGTATTCGGGAGAAGATAATTGACCGCCTCTCCCAAAACGCCGACCGGTATATCAATCTGCTCGTAAGTGGTGGTATCCATGAACGTGTACGCATCGCCTGTATTGTACAGATACTCCATTGTCTTGCGGTCCAGCATCACCATTTCGAGGGACTCGTCCGCGCGAAACCGCATGTCGTAGTAGTTGCCATTCTTGAGGTTGTACAGCTTCGCCTGCACCATTGCACGCAGGTTGCCCGGGGTGAGGTGCAACACACTGCCCACCCGGTAAAGGTCTTTATTGTAAAGGATCACCATTCCTATTTTGAGTTGTCTTGCAGGTATCATGCCTGTCCTTCCGTTGGTTTGCTCATGCGCCGAAATTGAGATAAGAATGAAGTGAGCGACACTTCTACTTTATTATAGAGATATGTCGGCTAAAAATCAACCGCTGGAAAATATGAGGGTGTGCGACATGAATGTCGAGAGTTGAGGAATCCTTTTCTTTTTGTTATGCTATCTGCAAGTATATATTACTTGCAGATAGTAACGGGAAAAGGAGGCCATTATGTCGCAAAGCGATCAGGATCTGGTAGTGCGGCGAA
>JACRIR010000253.1 GCA_016215705.1 Candidatus Poribacteria bacterium
CGAGCGCAACGCCACGTGCCAGACTCCATCAGAACGCTCCGCCACGCAGTCGCGCGCGCGATCGCCAACAGACTTCCTCGCTGTCCCTGTTGCGGCGTGTTCGTCAGGCATGATCGTATTTAATGACACAGTCCAATTAGAGAGCCGTCTGAAATCATGGCCGCCGACCCCCAACCCGGCAGTCGAGCGGACCTTCGCCATAAGACCGGCGAAGGCCGCTCACTTCTACGTTATGCGTCGCCAGGCTGCATCGTGCTCGATAATGGCTGCGCTTCAATCCGAACTATGCAGAGGTAAAACATGAGTGGCTGCTGTTCATCATCTGCCTGTGACAGCGCTCATCCGAGAAAGGGGCGTTGCCCCGTCAATGGCCTGGAGTATCTGGAGGTTTCGGTGAGAACCATCACTCACCACATTAAAGAGCCGTGGGCTTGGGTGCCGTCTGCCGAGCACTACTACTTTTGCGACGCCTCGGATTGCGACGTTGCATATTTCGGTGACGACAATTCTGTTGTTCTTAAGTCCCAGTTGCGCACCCGCATAGGAGTGAAGGAGCAAGCCGAACACGATTTGCTGTGCTACTGCTTTGGTGTCAGTCGCGCGGACTTTGAGCACGATCCCGCCACAAAGACATTCGTAATGGCCCAGACAAAGAAGGGCGCTTGCTCCTGTGAAACCAGTAACCCATCAGGCCGGTGCTGCCTGAAAGACTTTCCCCGGTCATCGAAGCCAGGTGGCAATCGTGGGTAGTTGGAAATCATTGCGGGCCGTAAAAGCGCCGCATAACCCTGCGTTCGAGCGGACCTGCGCGAAAAGCCGCGCAGGCCGCTCAACTCCACGTTGGGCATCGCAACCTCCGCGCATGTTGAGATGAGGTCACGTATGGAAAGCCAGCAGTCTTTGCTCGGGCAGCAACTCGAACACGACACAAGAATGCGCGTCATTGACCGCATGCACGAGTTGATGGTCCAAGGTGGGAAGAGCTTGAGCATCCTCAACGGTGGTGCCGTTGTCGCAATGCTTGCCTTCGTTCAAGCATTGATGGAAAAGCAGGCGTATGGAGCATTCAAACCCTTTGCGCTGGCGGCGCTGTCTTGCTTTCTCATCGGCGCATTTCTCGCTGCCGTCGCCTTCTTCTTCCATCACACCTACGTTAATCACGCTTTCAACGACACCGGACGCCAGAAGTTATGGCGGAGAGTGGTATGGGGAATCTTGATTGCTTCTGCGTCGTGCGCATTTGTCGGTGGCGGCGTAGTAACTGCTGGAATATGTGTCGCAACCTAAAGCGATGCCCAACCCATCATTCGAGGGGACCTGCGCGAAAAGCCGCGCAGGCCCCTCAATTCAGACGTTAGGGGTTCTCATGTTCGATTTCTTCCGCCGACTTGCTGAGCCGTATCTCAGCCCAAAATGGCGTGACGCGCAGGAACAAAAGGCATTCGATGCTGTGTTTGAAGACATACCGAGCGATAGCGAACGTCGGTGCATGTCTGAGAAAGAATTGGCTGAAGTCCTCTCCGCGTGCAAGTCTGGCACACCTGCATACATCCTCATTGAACATGAGTTGAATCGTCGTATTGCTCGAATACAAGCCATACCAACATATGTTGGTGTCGTCTCTGGTGTCATTTCTGCCCTCGCTGGCATAGTTCTTGGTGCATGGTCAAATTCCTATTTTCAGCAAGTGCCAGTTGTGAATTGCGTATATCCCACTCCAACCGCCCAGAAAGCCGAGAGTGGAACATTCAATAGCCCAACTCCACCAAGGCCGGAGACCATAACCAAAGAAAAAATCAAGCCTCTCGGTAGCACCAAGCCAGCACCAACCAATGACCAGTGAGAAAACCATAATGGCGACCAGAACCCCTAACATGGCGGTCAACACGGACGCCCCGCCGGCAATGTCGTTTCGGTATTCACGTTCTCCTCGCTTTCGCGCTCTTGGTGCCTGTCGTGGGGCGGGGCGCCGGTTACCTTCACGTTGGGCCTTACGGCAGTGAAGGAGAAAAGATTGAAAGCTGTCGGGTGCCGTCTGCTCTCTCGTGCCCATTGCTCGGTAGAAATGGCGCACTGCGGGCCGGTTCTCCAGCACTTGTCTGTTCCGCTGCCGCCACTGCCGGCGCCTTCTCGGCCGTCACAAATGTTTGTGCTGAGATTGTCTTCGTTGAAGGCCGCAGAGTCACCCTCGCAATGGAAGCCCGCAGTGCTTGTGCCTTCGGCTACGCATCGTCGGGTTGCCCGTGTCGCTCGTGCAATCCAACAGCGTTCTTTCCGTGGTGGCGTGACCACTGCGCACTGTCCAAAGGTCGTTGCGCCCTCGCTGGCTGCCGCGCGGCCTCGTCTTCCTGTGCTTCTGCATAGTCTCTCGCCCAACCCAGCGGTCAACACGGACGCCCCGCCGGCAATGTTCGTTCCCATCGGGCATACTCCGAACCTCGGCTCCCTTGGTGCCTGTCGTGGTGCGGGGCGCCGGTTACCTCCACGTTAGATTGCTGGAGACTTGTCCATGTATTTTTGGCGCATCGAAGAGCTGAAATCGAAGATGAAGTCCGCACCATTGAGCGAAAGGGAAACGTTGCCGTACTTCCTCGTTTTTCTTCTCTCTACCGAATTTGCTTCGCTCATCCCGTCGCCCCCAACCATGAATTACTGGGATTACGCCACTATCATCTACGGTGCTGCGCTGACGCTGCTTGGAACTCTTTACTTGTATCGCCTGAACGGCGGAAACGGCGGTGCGTTCTTTGTTCAGCGCTATCTTGCTCTTGGTTGGGTCACGGCATTACGAGTCATTGCCGGTGCGCTGCCTGCATTCGTCGTTCTCAACATCTTCATCCGTATGCCGAATGACGGTAACGGGTTTTCTTTCGGGTACTTCGCTCTCGTTGGCTTGTTCCTCTACCAGAGGCTGGGGAGGCACATTCATGACATCGCTTCAAATGGCGCAGCAATCTAACCCTGCGTTCGAGGCGACCTGCGCGAAAAGCCGCGCAGGCGCCTCAACTCCACGTTGGGGCACTTCACTATGAGCGAACTTGACCGGCTCGTTTCTCTTGGTAGGGGTAGTGCGTGAGCCTCGTCCGTCGGTCATTTTCAAAG
>JACRIR010000254.1 GCA_016215705.1 Candidatus Poribacteria bacterium
AAGGGAACCAGCAGATGATGTGAAATGAGAAAGGGAAGAGAGGGTATGAAGGGCGCAGGTTACTTGTGATATGATGTGGGTATCGAGATTTGGGGAGTTCTTGACAGATAGATAAAGGAGAGGGGCTCCCTTCTTCAAGACGCGCGGCGTGAAAATCTGCTATTATCAAGGCTATTGAGATACCGCCGTTCTTCAGCAGTTATCGGAGTGAATATGAAAGAATTGCTCACTGGGAACGAAGCGATTGCAAGAGGCGCAATCGCGGCTGGAGTTCGCTTCGCGTCGATGTATCCCGGCACTCCGGCCACCGAAGTCGTCGAAACACTTGCGAAGCACGGCGAAGAATGCGGCATCCATGTGCAATGGGCGGTCAACGAAAAAGCGAGCATCGAGATGGCCGCGGCCGCTTCTTTTTCCGGGCTCCGCTCGCTCTGCGCCATGAAGCACGTGGGCGTGAACGTTGTCGCCGAGTTCCTACTATATATCAATCTGTCGGGTTGCGGCGCGGGCATGGTCCTTGTTTGGGCCGACGACCCGGGTCATCACAGCTCGCAAAACGAGCAAGACTCCAGAAACTATGCAAAGATGGCGGAGCTTCCGATGCTCGAGCCATCCACTCCGCAAGAAGCCGAATCCATGACCCGATATGCGTTTGAGCTTTCGGAAGAACTGCAACTACCGGTTGTCATAAGAACGGTGACGCGGCTAAGCCACTCGCGGGGTGAGGTCGAGCCGGGCGCCAGAGCCGAGAGCAACGCCGGGCCTTTTTTCGAAAAGGACTCTTCTGTAAGGTGGAGCCCCGTGGGCGGACTTGTCAACAAACATCAAGCCCTTCATCAGAAGAGCGAGCGTTGCCGGCAGCTTTTCGAGAATTCGGAGTTCAACACGTACAAGGGGCCCGAGCAGCCGGAAATTCTTGTCATCACTTCCGGCCCGTGCTTGCTTTACGCGGAAGAAGCCTTGAGCCTGCTGAACCTGTGGGAACGCGCAGGTCTCCTGAAGCTCGGCGCCTCGCATCCGCTTCCCTTCGATTTCATCAGCGAGCACGTTGGAAGAGCCCGGAAGGTTCTCTTCATCGAAGAGGTGGACCCGTATCTCGAGCAGAATATCCGCGCTATGTCGCCGGAGTTTCAGCGTCAGGTCGAATTCTACGGAAAATTGGAAAAGAACATTCCCGTAGGCAGGTATGTCCCCGCATGCGGGGAACTCAACGTGAATCTGGTCATGGATGCTTTGCTGAAAGTACAAGGCAAAAAAGAGGCGGTCCCGGCGGAAGTTCCTGCGGGCCACATGGACTTCTCCGATGATCTGCCGCTTCGAATGATCACGTTCTGCGCCGGATGTCCGCATCGAGCCTCGTACTTTGCTGCAAGAAAGGCGATCAAGCGGAACGGCGGTAAAGGATTCTGTATCGGTGACATCGGTTGTTACGCGATGCGTGTCGGCCCTCCTCTTTTTGAGAACAAACTGCTTTACGCCATGGGCTCGAGTATCGGGCTTGCAAACGGTTTTGGCCTTCTCAGGAAGCGATTTCAGTACGATGAGCCCTCACTTGCGGTTATAGGAGATTCCACGTTTTTCCACGCGGCTCTTCCAGAGCTTGTCCAGATGGTGTATAACGACATTGACGGCGCAATTCTTATCCTTGACAACGGAGGCACCGCGATGACGGGCTTTCAGCCCACGCCGAGCACCGGCAGAGACGCCTTCGGGGGTCCGGCGCCGGCTCTCGGCATCGAAGCCATTCTGCAGGGCATGGGAATAGGACACATCGCCGTAGCCGACCCGACTGACATGGGCGTCCTCTCAGAACACATATACAATGCTCTTACGGGAACAGGAGTCAACGTCGTGATCGCGAGGCGCGACTGCGAGCTCATGCGCGCATACAAACATCGGCTTCAAGGAGTTTCTCTATTTCGTGTGCGCGTGGACGCGGAAAAATGCAAGGGTGAAAAGTGTATGCTTTGCCTGAGGGAATTTTCGTGTCCCGGAATGATGTGTTCGAGCGAGACAGGCGCAATTCAGATCAACGAGGCCGTGTGCACGCGTTGCGGCGACTGCAAGCAGATTTGCCCGTTCGACGCGATCGAACAAGAGGGACCTTTGTGTGTATAGTCATTATCCCATTAACGTCCTCATAGCGGGTGTGGGCGGTCAGGGTAACCTCATCGCCAGCCGGCTCCTTGCAGCCGTTGCGCTGAAGAGCCGGGTCGGGGTCGTGATTGGCGAGACTAAGGGCGCCTCGCAAAGGGGTGGCCCCGTGACTTCGCATATTCGTTTCTCACAACACCCGCTCGGTCCGCTCATTCCCCATAAAATGGCTCATATCATAATCGGAT
>JACRIR010000255.1 GCA_016215705.1 Candidatus Poribacteria bacterium
GGGAGGAGGCAGTTGCCAGACGACCCCCAACTCCTCAAGCAGGTACATCGCCGGGAAATGCACCGAAACGGACAAGTTCAACGACGCGGCGTTCATCGAGGTCTTCGACAACGCCGCAGGCAAGCAAATCTGGAAGTACGATTTCAGGAGGGGGTTGATCCTGAAGCCCCTTGTCGAAAAAAGCGGCGACATAAACACCCCTGCCCTTTCCACAAACGGTTACAACGGCAACGAGTACGTCTTCGACCCCGCGCAAAACCCGCCCACGCTCACCATCATCTGCAAGGTGGACACCTCAAAGCTCGGCCCGGACATGAAAGCCGAAGACATGCGCTGGCGGCTCGTGGAGATGGACGGGACGACGACAATGCTCGAATCCGACCCTGGGACACTTGCGTGGGAGCCGGGAAAGTCCGATGACATCGGGACCCCCGCAGTAAGATACGGCAAAGGAGACGACATAAAAGCGACCTTCACGGGCCTGCCGGCCAAGAACAGCAGCTTCGGCAAGAAGAAAGCGAAGTTGTATTGGCGCGAGAAGGGCACGGGCGACCCCGTGTACCTCGACGAAGCCGAGTTCGAGATCTTCTGGCCGAAGTGCGGCTCGCTTCCATTCAAACTCGGTTGTTGTGACTCCACCATAGATGTTTGTAAAAACCGTGACTTCAAGTACGCGAAGTACCCTGGCCCAACATCGCCGATCCCGGAAACGACGTGGTTCCACTACTGGGGCCAGGTGCCGGATATTGCAGCTATTATTGCTCGAGTGATTGTACCCGTCACCTACATGGGGGACGATGGGGATCCGGAACACCAGCGACGGTTCGGTTCAACGAGAGGTTGCGGCCACCAGCGCGTTCGGGACGTTTTGATCTATGCAAACGCGGGCGGCGCGAACACCGCCAAAGGCGACAAGAGCAACGCGACGGGGCATTGGGGAATCGATGATTTCGCCGAAACGCTGCTCCACGAGGCGAAACACGTCTCGCTTTGTAGAGAGTCAACGGATTCCAACGACCCGGATTTCGATACCGCCCCGGACAGCTACGAGATCAGCCAGGACGTCAACATGGATGGCACCACGTCCACGGCCGAGGACTACCTCAACGGCGACCCGGGAATCTACTACTTTGAAGGGCGTGAAGAAGAAAAGTTGTGGGGCCCGGGAGACGGGCACCCGAACATCGAGATGGAGATCATCACTTTCCTGTTCGGTCCCTTGGCGAGCGGTGGCAATCCGATCAAGATGGCGGGTCCTTCGGACTGCGACAAGGCCACGGGACTTCCGCACAACCCATCATACAAGTTCCACCGCAACTCGCGCGAAGGGTTTCTGTGGGAACGGATGTCCGACGGGAGGTGGTTCGGGTCTCTTGGAAAAGTGAATGACGATGAGGACATAGCCTATTGCGAAGAGGAGATCTGGCGGGAGGGGAAAGCAGACATGATGGATTGGGGTGCCCCGGGACCAAACTACTTCGTGATCTTTTGAACAAGGGCGAACGATGAAACCGTTTCCGTCCTACTTGTGCGGACTTCTATGGCTCATGCCGATGCCCTCCGTTGCCGCGGACGCAAAAAGCGGCCCACTGGACAGAGAACCCTGCTACAACCTCCTCAATGCGCAGCAGAAAGGCATGATCTCGATTGACACGATGGCTTCCGAGTTCAAAAGGATCGGCTGCTACTCGGACCCATACCTTAGAGACGGCTACTACAACAACTTTTTTGCCACGAATGACCCGCGAGTGATGGCGCGGGCGTTGCTCGAAGGGGCCAGTGAATGCCTGTTGGACCCGGAGGAAAGGCGAGGGCCTCGCCCTCTCCACTATGATGGGAAAGAAGAAGACGCGATCTTGTCCACCCTGTGCGACGGTGCGCGTTCTATGTCGCAAATAGATGAGGCTGCGCTCGATAGGGTCGCTGATGCCACAACTGGCATGTGCAAGACGCTGTACATGGTGTGCCGGTTTCCCGGTTCGAAAAACAAGCTCGAAGACGAGAAACAGCTCGTGCGGATCATCGAACACGAAACCAACGACTATGTCATGGTTCAGGCAATAGGCGCTTTGGAGAAAAAAGCCACGAAGTACTCGCTGCCGGTCCTCAAGAAGGTAATCAAAAACCAGGACGGGGAATTCAGGAAGTTCACCGTGGAACTGGCCCGCGAAATAGTCGATCGGGTGGAGGGGCGGGGACCCACTCCCGAGCAATTGGCGAAGGCCAAAGCCGAGGGAGACAAGAAGTTAATCGAAAAATACAAGCAACGAAAAGCCCGTAGAGAGGCCGAGGAAGCCGCACGACGCAGCTTGGCGCCAAGCACCAAAGAGGCGGACGCGGGAAGTCGCCCCCCGGAAAAGACAACACGAGGGGATGAGACGAATCAGGGGAATCGGCGGATGGTTTTTCTCGTCGGCGGAGGGCTGATGATGATCGCTGCCGGCCTATTCTTGTTGATCTTGAGAATGCGAAGACGTTGATGCTGCCGGCATTCACGCCAATCGTTGACGGTGAGGGTGACGCGGGACGGCAAGGGGCAGTACAATGCGCCGCTTGCGGTATCTCTTTAGTTCCGAGTGAAAACCGAGGGAAATGGAGTACCGAGGTGCCATGAGGACTCCATATACCGAACATGGTTCTCCGAGGAGAACGCCTGGATTTATCAACGGCTCACTGTCAGGCAATCACGCCTCCGAA
>JACRIR010000012.1 GCA_016215705.1 Candidatus Poribacteria bacterium
ATGGGCAGCTTTTCTTTTCCCTGGGAATGCTCAATCCCCTTCTCTGCAATTCTCTGCGAGGGCGCAAAGGCCGTAAATTCGGGCTTGGAGGCAAAGTGTTTGAGAGCCTCTTCGTATTGCTGTTTCGCCAATTCACGCTTCCCGAGTCGATCTGCCAGGATACCTCGCGAAACAAGCGCGACTCCGCGAACATCGAACGGCGCAGCCGGATCGACAGCCTGCTCCAATACCGCGTATGCGCCTTCGTTATCTCCCAATGCGTCCCGTGTCGATGCGCTGCCGAGGACTAACCGTCGAGTATCGAGGGTGGATAGCTTACCGGCGAGCAAATCGTCCCACGCTTTCCGCGCATCTTGAAACTTCCGCGCTCGATGCAGTTCGAGCACGCGTCGGGTCGCACGGATTTCTTCGCTCTCGGCATTGAGAGCCCCGCTGATGAGCGCTTCGCTCGCAGGAAGGCTCGGCTGATCCGTCTTTGATCCGAGAGTAAACGGAACGAAAGAGCCGAATGGCGCATGCGGCTGCATCTTGGCTGAATGCCAAAGTGTGCGCGTAGCCGGCTGTACGACGGCTGAATTTAGAACGCCAAGATTCGCGACAGTGGACGCATTCGCGAAATTCTCCCCGGTCCGGTCCCTCAGAATCTCAGCCGCTATCTCTGGTGTAATGCTCCCCAGATGCCTGCGCACGGCATTCTCCATCCCGGCTCGCCGGCTGAATGAATCCGGGTGTCGATAACGGTCGTACGGAATCATCTCAGATGTTCTTGCATGATTTGCCTGAGCGAACCAATCACCGTCGGGAGTACCGCGCTCAGGCCGGAAAACTGCACATCTGTTCGGAGTGCATTCGACCATCGCAATATCGCCCGAGGCATCGGCAAGCACGAGGAACGCCGAGATACCTCTCCGCTTCGGCGCCGAAATAATTTGAATAGCCTCCTCGACGGTCCTTGCCTTCTGAAGCGCTCGCCGATGCGGCCACGATGGAAAGAAGAAGCTGACTTGCGGGTCGCTTACGAAAAAGTTCAGCGAGATTGCCAGACCCGCTTCATTCACACCCACTGTTGGCAGTCCCACAAGCGGCCAGCCGGCAAAAATATAGTCAAGGTCATCACCGTCCGGATGATAAATGGCAACCAACGGTTTGCGCCGGCCAAAGCCGTCGCCCCAGTCGACGTTTCTCCCGATGAGCGCTTGTCCATCGGCGGTAGCGCTGCGGGTGGCGGCAAAAACCGTCGAACCCGCGGCGAGACTCAGGATGGATCGCATGACGTTCCTCGGCGGCACACCGAGAACGGAAGCCATGCCGGCAATTTCCTCATGGAAGCCGCTGTCCTCGCCGATCGGCGCGAGGCCGTTGTACAGCGGCATATAGATGCTATTGAAAAGGAAACCACCCACACCCGCTTTGGAAACGAGATGCCTATAATCCTCAAGCTGGTAGTCATAAACTCGCCGCAAGTCCGGCCCCAAAAGCTCCGCCTGCTGGCGGCCCATCTCGCGGTACGGCCCATAAAGATGAAGAACAATCAGGTCGCCGACGTCCTCACGCCGTGGCTCCTCTCCTGAGGCCGACACCGCAGGCAATATGACCAACACAATCAACAGCAATGCGAGCGCTCTTCTCATTGTGCTGCCTCCCATCGTGGATATTTGTTTGATGCGCAGACGGGCAATTTTCCTATGATGGCTTTCATCCGACATACAATCACCTTTCTTGAGCAACATAAAGGAAGTGAACCTTTGAGCCGACACGGCGAATATTCTATACCTTTTGATGAACCGGACACAAGCTGGACGAAGGAAAGGGGTGTGCAACATAAAAGGTGCTTAAGCCCACGTTTGACAACATCCCTCGCGGGCCCTATAATTGCTTCTGTTTACACCCCGGCATAATCTCAGAGAAGAATATCTGTTCTTCGCAGGACATTCTCTGGAAAACTGGTGATCGTTTCCCTTAATTCGGGGACACCATGTCGCATGGTGTCCCCGAATTAAGGGCTGTTCCTTGCACAGTTAACCATGCCGCAGGCGTAGTCAAGCGCTACCAGGGATTCTGTTCGTGAAAAAGTTTCTTATCATCGTTTGCGTCACTTGCCTCATCATGATAACGGCGGCTTCTGTCGCCTTCTTCTATGGACGCAAAATGTTGGCCGCCTCGCTGCCCCGGATATCCGGCGAATTGTCATTGCCGGGTCTCTCCAAACAAGTTGAAATCTATCGCGACGAATACGGAATACCCCACGTCTATGCTCAGAATGAAGACGACTTGATGTTCGCTGTCGGCTTCGTCTGCGCGCAAGACCGCCTCTTTCAAATGGACATCATGCGCCGCGCAGCCACCGGCCGGCTGGCGGAAATCTTCGGTGAAAGCATTCTCGAGTCCGACCTGCTGGTGCGAACGGTTGGATTCGAGCAGATAGCGAAACGCCAACTCACCTATTCTTCTCCCGCGACCCTCGCAATGCTGCGCGCATATTCTAGCGGAGTGAACGCCTGCGTCGACCGTCTTGACGCCTTGCCACCCGAATTCCGAATGCTCGGATACCGGCCCGAACGCTGGCAGCCGACCGACACACTCGCAATATCGCGATTGCTCGCGTGGCAGCTTTCTTTCAATTTCGAGAGCGAAATCGTCATGCTCAAGATCGCCGCCAGGCTTGGGCTGCGCCGCGCCCTCGAACTTGGTCCTGCATATCCGCCAACAGGGCCTTTCATTGTTCCCGCAGCAATCAGCGAGAATCCGCCCCCAATGCCGGAGGTGGCCGAAGGCGTGCGTCTGCTCGATGCGATTGTCGGTTCCCCCGGTGGAAGCAACAGTTGGGTGATAGGCCCGTCCTTGTCGAAAAGCAACGCCCCGATTCTTGCAAATGATCCGCACCTGAGCGGCACACGGATGCCCTCGCTGTGGTACTATGTCCATCTTGTCGGCGGCGGCTACGATGTTATTGGTGGCCTTGTTCCCGGCACTCCGCTCCCCATGCTTGGGCACAACCGCAGAATCGGTTGGGGCCTGACCAACATGACTGCCGATATCCAGGACCTGTTCATCGAGCGTCTGAACCCGCAAGACCTCAAAGAGTACGAGTATGACGGCAGATGGGTTGAGATGGATACAAGAACCGAGCGCATCTCGTTCCGCGTGGCCAAACGCAAACTCTCGTATATCGAAAAAGAAATCAAACGCACGATACATGGCCCGCTCTTGAACGACATTGTCCCCGGTGTGGCTGACGCGATCAGCTTGAGCTGGACCGGCTTTGAGCCCACTCTCGAGTTCGAGAGCTTGCCCGCTATCAGTAGGGCCGGGAATTGGAGCGAGTTCTGCCTCGCGCTCAGCAAGTTCGGGGTTGCGCCGCAAAATTTCATCTATGCCGACGTTGATGGGAACATCGGATACTATGGCGCAGGGATCGTTCCCATCCGCTCCACCGGGATCGGAATATATCCGCTGAAGGGGTGGACAAGCGAGACCGCATGGAAAGGATTCATTCCTTTTGAAGAGATGCCCCACGTTTTGAATCCGATTGAAGGCTTTATTGTCACTGCCAACAACCGGGTAATCGGAAGCGAATACAACCGCTTCCTGGGGGCCGAGTGGGCCCCGAGGTTCCGCTACGAGAGGATAGAGGAACTTATCAAGGCGCAAGACAAGCACGATTCGCAGGATATTGCGCAAATGCAGGGCGACTCAACGTCGCTACTCGCAAAGTTGGTCTGCGAAAGCATCCTGCCGGCTCTCGAAAACCTGCCCGATCAGACGTCGCGCGAAGCGGTCATGCGTCTTAAAGAATGGAATTTCGACAACTCTGCCGACAGTGTCGCGGCCACCATTTACCACGAGTTCTTCCTGAAATTCACCATGAACACGTTTGTCGATGAAATGGGGGAGGAGTTGGCCAAGGAATATCTTGAAGACTACTACTTGTGGCTCGAAAGGTTTGTTTCGCTCATGCAGGATGGGTCGCGCTGGTTCGATGACGTTCGCACCGAAAAGATCGAGACAAGGGACGACATGGCTGCCAGAAGCTTTCAGCAGGCCGTTTCAACGCTCGAGGAAAAACTGGGAAGCGATATCTCAAAATGGCGATGGGGTCGCATGCACACCGTGGAACTCCGCCATCCGCTCGATCGCAACCGGATCGTTAAAGCGCTGTTTAATATGGGGCCATTTCCGTTTCCGGGCGATGGCGAAACAATAAATCGGGCCACCTTCGATTTCAATCAGCCGTATCTTGTGACCATGACCGCTTCAATCAGGCACATCATGGATTTCTCGCACGTGCAGAACACCCTCGGGATTCACACAAGCGGACAATCCGGCAATCCCTCAAGCCACCACTACTCCGATCTCTCCCAGAAGTGGCTCAAAGGTGAATACATACATTTGATGATGGACCGGGAAGATTTTTCCGAAGGAGTCGAAGGGCGCCTAATCTTGAAACCCGTACACCATGTGACACGGCGAGATTAATTTGCCCCTCTGATAAAGGGTTAACGAAGGCAGTACGAAGGTGAGCGACGCCAGAACACGACAAGACTGGTTCCCCTCCAATCAAAGAGGTAACGAAGGTTTGCGACGCCGGGACACGGAGGAAATAGTTCCTCCTTTCACTAAAGGGGGGATTTCCCCTAAGCACGCTCGGTAAGTTGGGGAAGACATGAAAACGAAAGCATCGACAGGCGATTACTTCAGAAACATCCTTCAAACTCGAACCGACTATCTCCGCGATTTCAAGAAGCGAACCGGCAAGAAGATATTCGGATGCTTTTGCAGCTACACGCCCGAGGAACTCCTTCACGCAGCAGGCATTCATCCGGTGCGCCTCTTTGGCGGGACCGAGGACATAACTCAGGCCGACACCTTGATGCAAAGCTTCGTTTGCCCGTTTGTGCGAGGTGTGCTCGACACCGCTCTCAAAGGCGGATTCGACTATCTCGACGGAATCGTGCACGCCTACACGTGCGACGCAACGTGCGGCCTCTTCGGCATCTGGCAACGCAACATAAAAACCAAGTTCACATATATGTTCTCGCCGCCATATTTCCTGAGCGAAGGCTCTTTGCGTTATCTTGTCAGAGAGCTTAACGCGCTCAGAAACGCTCTCGAAAAACATTTACAGACTCAAATAACCGACGAATCAATATCGGAAAGCATCGAGCTGTACAACCGCAGGCGCTCTGTATTGAAAAGACTATATGGGTTGCGGGCGGCCAATCCCGTTCCCATCTCGGGAAGCGAAACGCTCGAGGTCGTCCTTGCGGGCGCTCTCATGCCGGCCGATGAGTTCTCGGATGCAGTGGAATCACTCATCCCCGAGATTCTGCGACCGGTCGGATGCGGCCAGGACTCTCATCGCGTGTTCATCTCGGGCAGCGAATTGCACGATCCGGAGATTCTCAGGGTCATTGAAGAGGCGGGCGCTACAATAGTCGGCGACGACCTTTGCACCGGCGCCAGAAGCTTCTTCGATCTTGTCGGGCCCGACGGAAATCCCCTCGAAACGCTTGCGCGTCGCTACATTTCGCGCACACCCTGTCCCAGCCGTTTGCCTGCAAAACGCAGACTTGAGTTTATCCTCGACGGCATGCGCGATAGCCGGGCCCAATCCCTCATTTTCATAATACAAAAGTTCTGCGATCCCCATCTTGCAGAACAGCCTTTCCTCAGCGAAAAATTGAAAGCGGCCGGCATCCCCAACATGGTCCTCGAGGTGGAACACCGTCTTGGCCCCAGCCGCGAACAAATCCGCACTCGAGTCCAGGGCTTCCTTGAAATGCTCGAGCACTGAATTGAGAAAAAGGCTGATTTGCCGCAAAGGCTCAAAGAGCGCAAAGAGAAGAATAAGAACGGAAAGATCGGGATGAGATGAAAGAGAAGCGCGTGTTCTCTCCAATCCAAAATCCAAAATCTAAAATCCAAAATATAAATCAGTCCGCCAGATCTATATTCGTTCGCGGCGTGGCCACAACATCCATATAGAGGATAGCCTCATCCTCATTGCGCACCGCTCCCAACATTATGCTGAAAGGCTTTATTCCAAAATCGCTCTGTTTGAACCGGAGTGACGCCTGGCCGCGGAGTTCCTCCCCTTTATCACTCACCGTCACGGGAAACGACACCGACCTCTTCACTCCATGAATCGTCAGTTCACCGCTGACAATGTACTTCCCGTCGGATTCCTTTTCTACTTTCGTCGACTGAAACTTCATTTTCGGAAATCTCGCAACATCCAATTGCTCCGCCGATTCCATTGTTGCCTGAATCTTCTTGCGGTCCTTGTCGCTCACGACTTCAGTCAGCCCGTACTTCTGGCGAACCGCAGGCTCATCCACTTGCAGCGAATCGGCGCGAGTCTCGACCGACATCGACGTCGCCGATGGGAACTCGGGATCGAAGCTGGTGCCGCCCGAGAAGTCGGTTGCGCGGATCACGTGATTGTGCGCGAATGCCGCCGCGACCCCGCCCCTGAACAGCCGCACAACCAACTCGCTCTTGGCGGGATCAATCACATACTGCGCGGCCATTGCCGGACGCGGAATCGCCATTAGTGACACCACGATAGCAAATCCGATGCGTACAAGCTTCAGCACGATCAACTCCTCGATCTCCGAGACACAGCCAAATCGATTCACATTCAGGACAAATCAAATTCGCATGTCTTATGCTATTATTTCACGCATTCCCCGATCCGGCCATACATATCGGCTCGAAGCTTCCCCATCACAAAGGCGCAATGAACGCAAAGAAAAAGAGATCCGGAACTGTCTCGTAATTGGTGCACCGCCTTTCGCCTTCTCCGTGCTGCTAACTCTTAATTTCTTGAAATCTTGTTGTGATTCTTATAACCACAGTTCGATAACTCATTGTCGGCAAATGGATTCCTGCCTTTGCGGGAATGATAAAGAAGAGGCTGTTCATTCGTGTAATTCGTTTCGCGCCTTGCGCGATTCGTGACATTCGTGATCCCAGAGTTTCTTCTTTCTTTGGTTTCTTTTTTTTGTTTTGGCTGCGGCTATGCTGCGCCGTGCTCTCAGTGGCGACCTAGTGACGTAAAGCAAAAACCCCGCATTCGCTCTCACGAGATGCGGGGATTTATGCGCAGTAGTTATGGAGACCTTTACAGCTTCACAACGTTCTCTGCCTTCAGGCCCTTTGGGCCCTGGACCGTGTCGAAACGAACGCGGTCGTTCTCCGAAAGGGTCTTGAAGCCACCTCCCTGAATGGATGTATGGTGGACGAACACGTCCGGCCCATTATCCTGGGTAATGAACCCAAAACCTTTCTGATCATTGAACCACTTTACTGTTCCTTCTGCCAACTCTTTTCACCTCCTTAGCTGAAATCTTCGGGTAAGGCATCTTCACATAAAAAAATCCGCAAGAGCGGACCAAAACTCTTACGGATCTGAGCGGACGGCTTTACGAACTAACTCTTTGCGAAGAGCTTTACTCTCGGAAAGAATTTTAGCACAGGCGCCGCAGTTTGTCAAGCAAAATTTAGGAAAA
>JACRIR010000256.1 GCA_016215705.1 Candidatus Poribacteria bacterium
GAGGAAGTCGTGATACGACGGACAAGGCCATTCATTCGGCAAGCATATCCTGAAGCCATCATTCGCAAACGCAATGCCGCCGGAGAAATCGAGGAACAGAAGGTATGCTTTCCGGAGAGGCGGCTGAAGACAATCAGATACGACCTCGAGGCTACCTACGAAGGGATTTATAACGAAATCGTTTCGGCCATAGAAGACTTGAAGCTTGCGCCTTATAATCTGGAATCGTACAAAAAAGAGGGCGTGAAGGTTGATGAATTCGAGCAAGGGCGCGAACAGGCATTGGTCGGCATTTTCAAGAGCCGATACCTGAAGCGGTTAGAATCGAGCATCGAGGCTTTCAAAATAAGCGTCCACCGCGCATTGGAATTCCAGCAGACATTCGAGTCGTATATCCTTGACGGCAAGGTTCTGAGAAGCTCGGATTTTCATAGGGCGTTTCGCTTCATTTCGTGCGAAGACGAGGAAGATGACGCAACCCCCACTTCGAGGGCCGACGATCTCGACGCCTGCGAAGAGGCGCGCTCCGCGCTCGAATCTATGGAAGAGGTGCATCGCGAGGAGTACGACCTGAGAAAACTGCATGAAGCTCTTCAGCACGACATAAGAGTTCTCACGGGAATATGGGAACGCGTGAAAGGAATAGAGGCGGACGACGACGCGAAACTGCAGAGACTGAAAACCCTTTTGTGCGAAAACCTGAAGGGAAAGAAAGTCCTCATATTCAGCTACTACAAGGACACCGCCCGATATCTGTATCGAGAGCTCGCGAGCGAGGGATCAAAACAGTTTCTGAAGAGATTGGGCAATCCTGCGATCAGGCGAATGGACAGCGGCGTGAAGCCGAAGGACAGGGAGGGAATCGTCGAAGGATTCGCTCCGAAGGCAAACGGCCGGCCCGATCTGGAAGGCAGCGAGAAAGAAATCAATATATTGATTTCAACCGATGTGCTCTCAGAAGGACAGAACCTGCAGGACTGCGGATATCTCGTCAACTATGACTTGCATTGGAATCCCACACGCATGGTGCAGAGGGCAGGCCGAATTGACCGCATAGGAACGACATTTAACACGCTCTGGATTCACAACATGTTTCCGGAAGAAGGTCTCGAAAGGTTGCTTGGACTCGTCGAGAGTCTTTCGCAGAAGATAGCGCAAATCGACAGCGCCGGATTCCTGGACGCGAGCGTCTTGGGTGAGACTGTCCACCCGCGCAACTTCAATACGCTGCGGCGGATTCAAGATGAAGATGGAACGGTCATAGACGAACAGGAGCGATTCACTGAACTGGCCAGCAGCGAGTATATGCTCCAGCATCTGAGGTCAGCGCTCGATTCAGGAGGAAAAGAGGTTTTTGACACGCTTCCTGATGGGATACACTCAGGGCTTGCCAAGAGAAGCGAGAAAGGTCTGTTCTTTTATTTTCAAGGAATCCTGCCGGGAGAAAGAGGAAAGCTGCATTTCTGGAAGTATTACGACCTTGGACAAGGCCGCATAATTGATAACCGATACGTTGTCGCCAATCTTATCGCGTGCGAAAGAGATACTCCACGAGTCGTGTCGGATTGCGACGTGTTTTCTGTACAGGAGAGAGTTATAGAAGACATCCTCAAGACACATAGAGAGCAGCGCGGATTGCAGGCGGCGCCCAAGGTAGTGGACCCGCTTCAACAGGTAATCACTACCACCGTTCAGGGATATCTGAATCATCCCGATATCGCGCGCCAAAAAGCGATGCAGGCCATTCGTTTTCTCAACAAACCTCTGGCTTCAGCCCTTGTCAAGGAACTGAAGAAACTCAACGCTGATTTCCAAAAAGGAGCCGCCGTAGCTTTGTTCATAGAAGGAATTTGCTCGATGGCGGATAAATACGGCGCAGCGAACGAAGGCGGCTCCGGAACCATGCCTGAACTCCGCCGCGAAGACCTGCGACTCATTTGCTTCGACCACATTTGCAGCTAGTGTAATGTCTCTAACGCTTCTTTACATTGATCTTCGGGGACAGTCCCGATTCTACGGCGCAAAGCGCCCGTAAATCCGGGACGGTCCCCTTCGCAGCGCTTCAAGTTATTTTTGAGACACTGCACTAGATCAGAGAGGAACAAGCATCACGCCTTCCGAAATCGTGATTCGTAATTTTTCAGACGCTGTCTGAAGAATCTGCCTTGACGAACCCGCAAGAGCGATCACAGAAGTTTGGATAAAAGCCTCCGCCAGGTGGTCTGTTTCACAAATCAATCACGTTTCTCACCAGAGCACGGATGCAAGGGCGACCCACCGGGTCGCCCCTACGAATTGCGCCCGGAAATTGAGAGCGGAGGGCCGCACCTCCGGAATTGGGCAAACGGCGCACAGCGGGCGCAATGAATTGCGCCCCTACGGAATTATTGGACGTGACGATCGGAGTGCAGAGATGTGGGAAGCTGCGGGCGCAATGAATTGCGCCCCTACAGAATTATGGGACAGCATCGAGTAACCGTTTGAGATAATAATTCCGAAGAGCATGGAGTTGGGTTGTTCGCACAGAATTATGGGACAGCATTGAGTAATCGTTTGAGCGCCTCCGCCGCCGTGGCGAGTATAGCCTACACGGCCGGAGAAGGTGACGAACATAGTGTGAACCGCCATGAAGCCCGCCCGTATAGCCTACACGCCCGGGGAAGGTGAGCGAGGCTATGTGAGCCCCTCCGATGGAATAATGTATAGCCTACACGCCCGGGGAAGCTGAACCACAGCGTCGACCCATCCGACGCCACCTCATGTGTTGTCTACACGGCCGGTGAAGGCGATTACGGACGCACCCCAGATAGCCATCGTATAGCCTACACGGCGGGGGAAGGTGAAGGGTGTCAGCGGGGTGACGGGTGAATGACAAAATTTGTACATGGTTGTTGTTTTCGTCGGATGACGGACAAAAACCGTTCGGAGGGAGGGTGGTGGGGATAAGCGCAGGCGTATCCATGTCGGGCATGCAAGGGCATGGGGAGCATGTTGTGGGCAGGAGGCATAACACATTAGTTTGCAACAGGTTATGACTTTCAAGACGGTTTGAGTGAGTGTTGTCAGCGCTTTTCCGGGGGGACGACATTTTAGGGATGTGGTTAGCGACAATTTGCGGTCATTTGGTGGAAGTAATTTCCCAATTTGGCGGGTGCTGTTTGTACAAGTTTGTAATTCGGTTTGGCGGCACGGTGTCGGATGGAATAGTGTAAGACATTCATTTTAAAGGAGTTAGCATGTAGTGGGGAGCTTGGCACTGTTCTTGCTCGGTTGAGGCTGTCACTGGCGAAGGTCATTCGCCGGAAATCACCAAGCCTTTATAAGGGAGACGACCGATGTTTGCCAAACCGAAAACAGTGATAGGCATTGACCTGGGTACACACTCCGTCAAGGCTGTTCAGTTGTCGAAGTTCGGGGGTAGTGCGAAAGTTGAGAAAGCCGCCCTTGTGAGCATTGGCGCTGACATTCCGGAGGAGAAGCGGACGGAGGCGACCATTCGCGCTCTGAGGACGATCGTCACAGAGTTTCCGGCGAAGAAGGCGGTGACAGTTGCTGCGCTGGCAGGCCAGGACACATTCATAAGGTATCTTCGTTTTCCAAAGATGCCGCCGGATGAGTTAAGGAGCTCGATAGAGCTTGAGGCCGACCAGAATCTGCCGTACGACCTGAATGAGGTATCGATGGACTCGATCGTGCTGGAGGAGATTTCCGAGCGCAACGAGACGATAATGAAGGTGCTGCTGGTGGCTGCGAAGAACGAGTTGATCAATCAGACTTTGGATGTTTTTCGGAGCGTAGGAATTGCGCCGAGCGTGCTGGGGGTGACTACGCTTGCCATTGCCGACGCTTTCGAGTTGAACGGGGGTTTCAAGCAAGATGAGACGGTTGCGCTCATCAATATAGGAGCTTCCTCGACGAACATCCATTTCTGCCGCGGCGGGGTATCCAACTTTACCCGTGACATTGCGCGTGGCGGAAGGGACTTGACTTCGACAATCCAAAAGTTGTTGAAGGTCGACCCGGCGGAGGCGGAGCGGTTGAAGGTGAGTTACGCCCACGCCGAGTTCGGGAAGACCGCCGAGAACGCGCTGGAGGATCTCGAGATAGGCCCGATCGGCGATGAGGCGGAGGACATCGCTTTGCAAGGCAAGGGGGCGGCGGCACAGGACGTGGATGACACGACGGAGCCGATGGCTGAAATGAAGGCCGACAGCAACAGTCGCATTGTGAACGCGACGCGGCCGGCGCTCAGCCGATTGATAGGAGAGATCAGGCGTTCTATCGACTACTACGAGAAGCAGCTTTATGAGAAGAATGTGAACCGTCTCGTTCTCAGCGGCGGGACGGCAATGTTTCCGGGCCTCGATCAGTCATTGGCCGACGCGGCCGGGGTGCCGGTAGAGATTGTGAATCCCGTACAGGCGCTTATTGTTGAGGAGGGCTCGCCGGAGCTGAAGGATTTGATGGAGAACCGGGCCCAATTCAATGTAGCAGTCGGCCTGGCGGCCAGGGGGATGGAAGAGTTATGATAAAAGTAAACCTGCTGCCCAAAGAGTTTGTTCCGAAGAAGAGGAATTTTGCGCCGCACGTGGGCGTGGCTGCGCTCGCCGTTGTGCTATTTCTGTGGTTCGGGAGCAGCCTTGCAGCCACGTATTCGCATCTTGGCGAAAAGCAGAAAGAGTTGATCGGAATCCAGGGTGAGCTTACGAAGCTCGAGGACATAGTGAAGCAGGTGAAGCAACTCGAGCAAGACCAGCTTTTGGCGTCGGACAAAGAGAAGGCGGTCGCGCAGATTACGGCAGGCCGGACGGTGTGGTCACACGAGCTTTACGTGCTTGCCGGTCTTGTTCCGGACGAAATCTGGCTCGAGCATCTGAGTTTGAGCACGCGCAAGAGACCGGTGACGGTCGAGGTTCCGAACCCCGCCCGCGCTGCGAACCAGCCGAAGACGGTAAAGAAGACAGTCATAGAATCGTTTCCCGCCCTTCGCATCAATGGATTTGCTCTTTCGCCGCAGAGAGAGAAGGGCGTGGAACTGGTGGGCCAATTCATACGGCGGATGAAGCAGGACGACGCTTTTTCCAAGCGTTTCATTTCTCCGGAGATGATTTCGATCGAGAGGCAGAACTATAGAGACCAAACCGTCATGAAATTCACGGTTGATTGCGAAATAGCGCAGTGAAAGGCAGGCAAGCAATGGAATTGTTCAAAGACAGGGTAATCACGAAGATCGATTGGATCATCATCGGGGCGTCACTGTTCTTCCTGCTGATCGTGACTCTGGTCTATTTCCTGGCGTTGAGCTATGGCAAGGGTCAGACGACCCAGGCGGAAGCACAGATTGTAGCGGCGCAGGCGCGCGTGACCGAGGCGCGGGCGATTGCGGCGAAGCGGGACATTTTGCTGAAGCAGCTTACGCAGGTGAAGGAACGGATAACTGCCTTCGAGACGAGGCTGCCCACGGAGAAAGAGATTCCTAAGTTGTTGGATCAGTTTCAGCAGATAGCGGAACTCAGCGGAGTGAAGTATCGGCTGATTACGGCGGAGCCGATGGATGAAAAGGAACTATTTGTGCGCATCCCGTTCAAGGTGAAGGTAGACGGCGCGTACCCGGAGATCGGGGTGTTCCTGCGAAGCCTTGAGTACAGCAACCGGTTTATCAAGGTGGAGGACATGGATATCGGACCGCAGGAAAAGGACGGCAGGAGTGAGGCGAACTTTGTTGTAAGCACGTTCATGTTCATGACTAAAGAGAAGCAGGGTGAAAGCGGGGTGACTGAATCATGAAGACGGACCGGAAGACCATAATCGCCATTGTGCTGGCAGTTCTGGCGATGGGAGTGGTCGTGTATCAGTTCTTACCGAGGACCTCGGTCCCGAAGTCGGCGGCGGCAGTGACCGAACCCGCGGCGTCGTTTTCTCAGGTTGCGGCGAATGCGTTGGCGCAGAAGGCCGGCGGCCAGGTTGCGGAAGCAGCCGAGGAGGTTTCTCCGTATGAGAGCTTTCTTTCGGGAATCAAAGAGATGGACCTCGCTTTCGTGGAAGAGACCTTAAGGAACCCGATGACGCCGCTGATTGCGGATCCCAAGGATACGGTTGTACCGACAGGCGGTGAGGAAGTAGTCGGGGGGGAGATCAACGGTTTGTCGGTAGGCTATACCATAGAGGGGATTGTGTGGAATTCGGCGACGCCGCTTGCGCTTGTGAACAATCAGACGGTGACGGTCGGAGAGAGTCTGGACGACGGGTCGCTCATAACGGAGATAGCAGCCGATACGGTAAGGTTTGTAAAAGACGGCAAGAAATACTTCTTGGTCTTCAGAGAGGACAGGTGAAAAATGGGCAGCCTCGTGAGAATAGGGAGAAGCGGATTTCTTTTGACAGCGGCAGCGATCTTGGCACTGGCCGGCCTGCTTTTGCCTCCGCAGTCGGCGACGGCAAACAGCAGCGAACAGAAATTACGACTGCTGGAGGGTCTCGGGCTCGACGGATCGGATCCGACGGTGGCAAAGGCCGCGCGTGACGCGCAAACGCTTTACGGCGCGGAGGTATTGCCGAACGCTTCGGGCGCGCGGGTTGTGATTCGACTGAGCGGCTTGCCTTCGTACAAATCGTATTTCTTTGATGAAAACCGAAAGCTCGTCATCGACTTGCAGGACACCGTGGACCTTTCGAGCCAGATACGCTGTGAGGGGGGAGCGAGCGGCCCGGTGCACGCGCTGCGGGCGAGCCAATTCAAGCTAAGTCCGACGCTCGTGTCGAGGGTGGTTGTGGAATTGGATGAGGGCGCCACTTCCCGGATTTTGAGGGAGGGAAACAATCTCGTGGTTGTGGCGACTGCGCGCGAATCGGCGGTCGCGGTGAAACCGGTTGAAACCCCTGTTCGGGCCGATGAGGTGATAGCGGTTCCGCCCGTTCAGGTGAATACGGCGGTTCCTGAGAGCGGCTGTATGTTCGCGAATGCGGAAGGATATCGCTCAGCGGCCGAATACGCTTTTGCGGTTGATGAGAAGTACACGCATGCTGCGGTTGAACCTGAAACCGCAACGACGCCGGTTCCGACAGCCGAGACCAACGCAGCGGCGGTCGTAGTGGCCGAAGCCGCGCATCAGACTCCGGGACAACCGGCGGCTGAAACAAAAGAGGATGTAAGCGAGGCGAAATCTAAAGGCGAAACGGCGCCCGCCGTTTGCGTGAGGCAGGCGGACAGCGGATCGCAGCCGGTGGCGGCTGCGGAGGCCGTGAGACCGGCGAGTTCTGCGCCGCGCGCACTGGTTGCCATGGCGACACAGGCGGCAGTTCAGCCGATGGTCGCCCAGGCAAACGTGGCAGGGACGAACGGATATTCGGAAAAAAGCGCTCAGCTTGCACAGGCGCCCGCTGAAGAAGCCGAACAGGAGACCGACGTTCCGGCTGAATCGGCTGCTTTGGAGTCTGAAGGCCTAGTTGAGGAAGAGACTCCTCAGGGAGTCGTGTCCAGTGACAAGCACGTGACGCTCGTTTTCCGCGACGCCGACCTCAGCGCCGTGCTTGATATTCTGGCGCGGCAGGGGAACCTGAACATTCTGGCGGGCAATGACGTGAAGGGAACCGTGACGGTGCGTCTAGTAGATGTTCCTCTCGAGACCGCGCTTAACGCGATTCTGAATGTAAATGGCTACGGATTCGTGAAGACGAACAATATAGTCCGGATTCTTCCGTTGTCAAAGCTGGGCGGCGAGGTTCAGACGATCACGCAGACTTATGTGCTGAGCTATGCAGAAGCCACCAAGGCGAAGACAACCTTGCAGAAGTTCCTCACGCCGAATGGGAACATCGAGGTGGATGAGCGGACCAACATGCTTATTGTGACGGATATACCGGGCAACATGGAACGGATAAACGAGTTGATTCCACAGATGGACAAGCGTGTGCGGCAGGTGCTCATCGAGGTATTGATTCTGGACTCGGTGCTTGGCGACTCTTCTGACCTCGGCATTCAGTGGTCGCTCTTCAATAGCGACGACAACAGCCCCCACACGACTAATGGCGACGATTCGATCGACGTTACTCTGCCCATCGCAAACCAAGCGATCGAGGTGAGCTTCGGCACGTTGATGGGCGACATAAAGCTTGACGCGGTTGTCCAGGCCCTGGTTGAAAACAGAGATTCCAAGGTGCTTGCGAATCCGAAGGTGCTCACGCTCAACAACGAGACTGCGAGCATAGAGATCATTCGGGAAATCCCGTATGACGACGTTACGCAGACGAGCCAGGGAGGACAGCTCTCGAATATCACCTTCAAGGAGGTCGGCACAAAGCTTGAGGTGAAGCCTCAGATAACGCATGATGACCACGTCATCCTTCACATAAAGCCCGAGCAGAATTTCGACACGGGCGAAACGCTGGCGGGCGTGCCTATCATCGATACGAGGCGCGCCGAGACGACCCTGATAGTGAGGAATAATCAGACCATAGTTCTCGGCGGACTAAGACGGACGGATAACGCCAGAACGGTGACGAAGGTTCCGTTCTTTGGCGATCTGCCGGTAGCGAAATATGCTTTCCGCAACGTCGACAGCACCAAGAATGACACGGAACTGCTGGTGTTCATCACGGTCCATATCGTCGAGTCGCCGCCCCTGTTGGCGGGTGAGAAGATCAAGTTCGACGAAATGGCGAATATGCCGCGCAAGCCGAGCGCGTCGATAGAACTCATTCGGTAACACATATGGCGAGTTGAGGGAAGGCCGCGGAGTTGACCGCGGCCTTTTTCTTTTTTGGCAGGCGGCCGGATACAGCGCGAAAGACGTTGTCCGCGACAAGCATTCAGGGAGCGACCGGCCTGATACGCATGCGTCGCATTGCGCGGCCGACGACGCGCACGCTGGAATGCCTCCTGCGTCCGGGCTTATGGCGTTCACATTCTCTTGTCCTTCTTTCGAGAATCCTGCAAATTCGTCTCGGGCCGAGCCCGAACTGTTCAGAGAGCGCCTCATAAATCTCGACGTGGCTTCCGAAGGCGGGATCGGATTCGTATATCTGAAAGCAGCGGACTACCTCGGCGTTTCGTCTGGCATAGTAGTCTTCGCTGAAATAGATGAGGGCGCTGCTTCTACAGCCTTTTGGAATGCGTTCAAGGACCTGGAGTATGAGTTCATCGGACAAGAAATCTTTCGCATTGAGGTATCGGGCCATATTGTAGTCCTCCGGTATAGTTGCATAGGGCCTTGTTTAGGGGGAAGGACGAGTAATTATCGCTATTAGCGATAATAATAGCACACAGAGATTATTTTGTCAAGTATTCTTTTGGTTAGGTGAGAGTTGTCTGGCGCGTCATTGAATTTGCAATATAACACATTGCAAATACGTAAGTTAAAGCATAGAAACTCAAGCAGACTCTCGCCAACTATGGTGAAGCCCGTGGGGTACTACCATTGCACTGTCTGACGGTTTCGCGCGAGGGGAAAGCCGAAAGGCATGCGGGTTCGAGCGTGGGATGGTTCAACGGACTGGCGCCGGGCCTATTGACAAAGCAGAGAAACTCGTGTAATATCAATTCTTGGAAGGAGATACTGTTTTGCAATTCGGCGCGAGAATCAGGCAATTGCGGAAATCCAGGACGCCCAAGATGACGAGTGGGGAGCTTGCGAACAGGGCGGACATCTCGCAGTCATACGTAATCGAGATTGAGAGTGGAAAGAAGAATCCATCGCTAGAGGTTCTTTTCAGGCTGGCGCGGGCACTGGATGTATCGCTGTCAGAAATCATTTCAGGTGGGTTGACGACTGTGGAGCAGCATGTCTCCAAGCGGGACAGCAGGTATGTTCCGGTAATCAACCGTGTTTCATGTGGCGAGTGGATGGATGTGGGCGATCTTGATTTTCCTCCGGGATTCGGCGCCGATTATGAATTATCCGACACAAAGGATCCGAATGCGTTTTATGTTATTGCAGAAGGCGATAGCATGACAGGGGGAAGGATTCAGGAAGGTGACTATCTTCTGGTTTCGCCGAACATGCGGTATAATTCAGGGGACATAGTGTTGGCGAAGTCGGAGGCAGGGGTGATGGTGAAGAGGTACGTGAAGCGAGGGGAGCAGGTTGCGCTTGAGCCGTTGAACCCGGCTTATAGCGCGGTTCTCCTGGAGGGCAGGACGGATCTGAAGATATATAAAGTTGCTGAGATCAAGATAAAGCTTTAGGAGAACGACATTCTGAGCAAATGAGCAGGCTTGTGGCGGGGTTAGTCGGGAGGGAAGCGGGATAGGCGGCACAAGCAGAAAATCCCCCTAACCCCCTTTGCAAAAGGGGGAAAGAGATGGGGTTAGATGGGAGAGATGGGGTTAGATGGGAAGGAAGAGGTTTTGAAAGGTGAAATGGTCAAAAAGAGGATTGCCCCGAGAGTTTGTGTGATCGACGCGAACAGGGAACACGTCGATGAAATCGCGAAGCATTTGCGAAGCAACGGTTTTCGGGTCCTCACATGTTTATCCCCCCGCGGGGCGCTGGGGCGGATTCGTCGCGAACTGCCGGATGCGGTTGTGGTCGAGGTAATACTGCCGGGTGTGACGGGTTTTGAGATTGCCGCGCGGATGGAGGCTAGTCGTCGTCTGTCGCAGATTCCGGTTTTTTTCACGACGGACATCCAGAACTCTTCGGGTGACAACCACGATTATTTTCCGCGGCCGCTGGATATTCCCGCTTTCATGTGTGCGCTGAGGGAGAGAACCATGAAAGGGGAAAGGCGAAAGGGGAAAGACGCAAGGGAATAAGAAGAGTCGAAGGGGCTCGAGGGTTGTCTGAAACGGTTTTTCTTACCGCAAAGACGCAGAGGGTGCAAAGAGGGAATCGACTGCGAACAGGGGATTTACATAGAAGGAATAGCGGTTCCTAAACAACTCGCATCGGGCGCGATGAATCGCGCCCCTACGGTTTTCTTGATTCATGCCGGTTTCCTTGATTCATATCTGCAGGGGCGCAATTTATTGCGTCCTTTTTTTTGTTGTGCGGGACACATAAGAGCAGCAAGGCCGCAGCCAATGCTGTAGCTACGTGGTCAAAAGCGGAAGGTCGAAAGTCAGGAACTGAGAAACCAGGTGAACGGGTTGAAAGCCGTTACAGAGGGAAAATCCCTCCTTGGAGACTGTCCCGTAATTGTGATTCCGAGGGCGCAGCGTGCCACGCCCCTGTGAGAAATGCTGATTTTGCAGGGTGTTAGGGCACGGCGCGCCGTGCCCCTACAGTTGATCAACAATTACGGGACACTCTCCTTGCCCTCCTTTGCAAAGGGGGGGAATAAGTGACATCTTGCTGCAAAGACGGTGAGGGAAAATCGTAACAGGGATTCAAGATTTCGAACGTGGGTGGCGCAGGGCGGCATGGGTGTGTGAGATTCGCGTATGAGAGTCGCCGCAGAGATTCAAGATTTCGAATGTGGGTAGGACAGGCGGGTGTGGACGAGTTCGGCGAGATGGGCGGCGCGGGTTGTGGTTCCTTTTGCTGCGAGGCCGCTCCGTATCTGCATCAGGCAAGAAGGGCAGGTTGTTGCGACAATATCTGCATTGGAGGACACGATGTTTTCGATTTTTCGGTCGAGGATGCGGCGTGAGAGGTCGGGATGTTCCACTGCGAATGAGCCCGCGCCGCCGCAACACGAGTCGGCCTCGTTCATCTCGATGAACTCAATGCCGGGGAGTGAGCGGAGTATCATGCGGGGGAGGGAACTCAGTCTCTGGTATCGGCTGAGGTGGCATGGGTCGTGGAATGTCACGCGAAGAAATCTTTCTTTCGCCTCTTTTGAAGAGGCGAAAGGAAGGAGAAGAGCGTCTTGAGCCGGAGGGGTCAGCGGTCCGGTCGCCTCTACATTGAGTTGCCGGGCAGTTTCAGACGAGGGATTCTGAGCGTCGGCGATGATTTCCGTGAGGTCGCGGACGCGGGTGGAGAATTCTTCTGCCTCAGACAGCAGCGCTGTATCTGTCGCGTTTCCGAGGGCGAAAAGTCGGGGGTAATCCTTCAGAAACGATGCGCAACTTGAGCAATCCGTCACGAGGACGCATTCGCGAAGGCCCGAGAAAGCGCGGAGATTCTGCGCCGCCAGGCGCATGGCGGCTTTCAGCGCGCCGTGAGTGAAAGCGGGCAGGCCGCAGCAGCCGTGGTCCACTATCAGGATTTCATATCCGAGCGTTTCGAGCAGGGCGATTGTTGCTTCTCCGACGTGCGGAAACATGAAGTTTGTGCCGCAGCCGATGAATAGGGCTGCTTGTTTGGTCGGTGCGGCCGGTTTTTCTTGCGGGGGTTGGTCGCTGTAGCGAGAGGGTAAATCTCCCCTCCCCCCCTTTGCGAAAGGGGGGATAACAGGTTGGCGCTTTGAGAAAGGGGTGATGGCAGAGTGTTCTTTGGGGAAAAGGGGGAATGCGTGTTGTCCTTTTGTGGATGGGGGGATAAGACGTTCGCGCAAGAATTCCCTCGGTGCGTCTTTCAGTAGTTCGTCGGCACGCCGGAGGGTTTTCAGGGCTGAAAGTAAACCTGCAGGGGCGACCCCCGCTGTTCCATATGCCTTTCCAACCTTGAACTTTGTTTTCAGAGTCGAGATGAAGCTTGGAGGGGCAGGCCGGTGGATCGCTGTTACTAGTCCAAGCCATCCGAAGATTCTCAATGCGGCCGTAATCTCGGGGTCGGCAAGCCGCCGGGCAGACGCCACGAGTCTGATGAGGCGTCCGAGGCGCCGGTGGTCGGCCAAAAGGGTCTCGAAGATGTATTTGTAGGTCGGCGATATTCCGCGCTGGCGGCGGAGCGATCTTCGGCCTGCGAGCGCGATCTCATCCGTCTTTACGCTTGAGAAGCAGGATTCCACACAGGCGCGGCAGAGGAGGCATTCGGTGAAGAACGCTTCGTTCTCGCGCGAGAGATCGAGCGTGCCGGACACAAGTTCTCTGGCGCACATGGTTCGGCCGCGGGCCACACCCGACTCATGGCCGGTCACGCGGTAGACGGGACAGACGCTTTGGCAGAATCCGCACCGGCCACAGCGCATGATCTCATCGGACAGCGTGGAGAGTTCGGGATATTTTTCGGACTCACTCACCGGCGTGCAAGCTCCTTGATATCAGGCCTGCAGGATCAAAGCACTTCTTGATCGCGCATAGCCATGAGGCCGGCGCGCGATTCCCGTAAACAGGAGGCGCATCTGCAATTGCGTCGAGGCGGAGTCCGATCGTGGTGATGTTCGCATCGGGCAAATCGGCTATGAGGTTTTCATGTATCCTGGCCGCTATCTCCGGGAGAGATGATTCTGTGTGGAGCGAAAAATGAGAGTAGACAGCTCCGCCGCAGATATGCGCGATGACATGCGCGCTCACGCCGCATTTTGTTTCAAGCGCGCCCATGAGGTCGACCGTTCGGGCGATTTCTGCGCAGGGAACGCTGATTTGAACAGACATAATAGCGGCAGATGGATTGTATGATGAGGCTTTCTCTGAGGTTTGTTTGACAGGTCCCCCCTTGCCCCCCTTTTCCAAAGGGGGGAAACCGGGCGGAGCGTTTTCCAAAGGGGGGATACTGGCTGGAGCGTTTTCCGAAGGGGGGAAACTGGCTGGACCCTTTTCCGAAGTGGAGAAGGGGAATCCCGGGTGGTAGCACAGGCTGGTGACATCGGCCAGAAGAGAGCGATAGTCCTCGCCGATGACACGGTCAGACAGTTGGGCGGAGTTCTCCGTGCAGATTTGTTCCATGTGTATGAGTTGTTTCTTGACTGCGGACGGGAAACCTTCCGCGCCCAAGAACAGGAGAGTCGCATGGTTGCGCGCCTTGAAGAATGAGGACAAAGGTGTCGGCGGGCGGCCCTCCATAAGGCGTGAGGCGGCGCGAGCGTTTAGCAGGGTCAGTACGGCGGGATTGAGTTTTGATCTGACGATATTGGCCGCGGCGTCTAATGCGTTGTCGGTGTTGGGGAATGAGGCGATGAATCCGCCGGAGGCTTTGGGGGTCGGGAGAATACGAAAAGTTATCTCGGTGATGGCGCCGAGGCTCCCCCATGAGCCAATGAGGAGTTTTCCGAAATCGTAGCCCGCCACGTTTTTCACTGTTTTGCCGCCTGCTTTGATGATTTGGCCGTCGGCGCTTACGAAGCTGAGGCCGAGAACGAGATCGCGAACGGCGCCGTAGATATGCCGGCGCGGCCCGGGCAGAGCAGAGGCGACGATGTCTCCGAGGGTGGAATCCGGCGGAGCATCGAGGGGAAGAAACTGGCCTGCCTCTGAAAGCTTCTGCTGAAGTTTGCCGAGCGAGAGTCCGGCCTCGGCGGTGACTGTGAGGTTGGGGGCGTCGTGCTCGATGATTGAGTTTCCATAAGGGCGACCCGCCGGGTCGCCCATGCGATCAGTCGTGTGGTGGCGCGTAGATGCGCTTGTGGCGGCCGCGCTGCCAGCAACAGGCGGGTCGCCCATGCGATCAGGTTTCTCCCTACTATCCGGCAGAATTTTATGGGGATTGCAGAGATTGGCGGGATCGAGCGCAGCTTTGATTTTGCGCATGAGTTCGATGGCGGCCGGATCGAAGACGAGTGGCATCGCGTGTATCTTTTCGGCGCCGACGCCGTGTTCGCCGCTGATTGTGCCGCCTGCCTCGACGCATGCCTCGAGGATTTCTCTTCCGGCGTGATGAACGCGCTCAACCTGATTCAGGTCGCGCGAGTCGAAGAAGATGAGGGGATGCAGGTTGCCGTCGCCTGCGTGGAAGACATTTCCGATTTTGAGATCATATTTTTGGGCGATCCCGGAAACGCTTCTCAGAACATCGGGTAATTTCGTGCGCGGGACGGTTCCATCCGAGACTGAATAGTTCGGGAACAACCGCGCAACTGCGCCGAATGCGCCTCGTCGGCCGGCCCAAAGGCGTTCTCTCTCTTGCACGTCTCTTGCAGTGCGCACCTCGCGCACGCGGTTTCGCTTGCAGATAGTTTCTATTTCGATTGCGGCATCGTCGAGTCCTTCGAGCGCACCGTCGAGCTCGATTATGAGAACGGCGGCGGCATCGGTCGGGTAGCCGGCGTGGAGCGATGCTTCGACGGCGCGGATGACGAGGTTGTCCATCATTTCGAGAGTCGCGGGCAGAATGCCTTCGGCGATGATATCGGAGACGGTATGGCCGGCGTCGTCGGTCGAATCATAGACGGCCAGCATGGTTCGTGTCGCCTCGGGGATGGGAAGGATTCGGCAAGTAATCTGCGTCGCTATGCCGAGCGTTCCCTCGGAGCCGATGAAGAGACCGAGCAGGTGAGGGCCCGGGGTGTCGAGCGCTTTACCGCCGAGTTGAATGATTTCCCCGGTGGGGGTCACGATTTTCAGGCCGAGAATGTGGTTTGTGGTGACTCCATACTTGAGGCAGTGGGGGCCGCCCGAGTTCTCGGCTACGTTGCCGCCGATCGTGGAAACCTTCTGACTGGCAGGATCAGGCGCAAAGAAAAAGCCGTGTTTCCTGAGAGTTTCCTGCAACTCGAGGTTGGTGAGGCCGGGCTCGAGGCAGGCGCAGAAATTCCGGGGCTCGATCGAAAGGATTCTTTTCATTCGCGTGAGCGCGATGACGGCTCCGCCCTTGGCCGCGATGGAGCCGCCGCTGAGGTTTGTGCCTGCGCCACGCGCCACATAGGGGATACGCTCCTTATATAGCAGGCTGACTGTGTCGGCAACTTGCTGTGTCGTCTGAGGCAACAGAACGAAATCGGGCCTTGCAGCCTGAAGCGAGGCGTCGTATGAGTAGACGGCGAGGCTCGCGGGGTCATCAAGGAATGCATGGGGGCCGACAATGCGGCGGAGGTTACGTTTGAGCTGCTTAGCATTCATTGTGCGAATAGAATTCCATTGCGGCGGCGGAGGCTGAGCCCGGGGCGAGTTTTACTCCTTCCGCCGAGAGGGCGCTTTCGAGGGCAGACAGAAAAAGGATGACATTCTGTTTAGTGGATGAGTGCCCCATGAGGCCGATGCGCCATATTTTGCCTTTGAGCGGTCCGAGCCCGCCGCCGAGCTCGATACCGAACCGGTTGAGCAGATATTTGCGGACGTTGAGGTCGTTCACTCCGGCGGGAACTCTCACTGCATTGAGCATAGGCAGACGGTACGGCTCTGCGACGAGGAAGTCGATTTCGAGCGAGTTCAGTCCGGCTGCGAGCGCGAGATGATTCAGGCGATGCCGCTCGAATCTGGTTTCGAGACTTTCTTCGAGGACGATACGAAGCGCCTCCCTGAGCGCATAGATCATTGAAATGGGCGCAGTGTGATGATAGAAGCGTTCCTCGCCCCAATATCTTTCGATCATGCTCAGGTCGAGATACCAACTGCTAACTTTTCGGGTGCGCGAACGAAGTGTGTCCATGGCCTTGTCGCCGAATGTGACCGGAGAAAGGCCAGGCGGACAACTCAGGCATTTCTGTGTGCCGCTGTAGCAGGCGTCGATGCCCCAGGCGTCGACCTTCACTTCGCAGCCGGCCAACGACGTGACCGTGTCCACGAGAAGCAGAGCGCCGAAATCTTTGGTTATCCGGCTGATTTCTTCGAGTGGCTGTCGCACGCCGGTGGAAGTCTCGGCGTGAACGATGGCGACGAGCCTGGCCGGGTTCGCTTTGAGCGCGCGCTCGAGGGCATCGGGCTCGATGGGTTTCCCCCATTCGGCCTCGGCTCTGACGAGTTTTCCGCCGAGACGCCCGACGATGTCGGACATTCGTTCGCCGAACAGTCCGTTGACGCAGACGAGGGCGGTGTCGCCGGGCTCGAGGAGATTGCAGAAGCAGGTTTCCATGCCGGAACTACCCGTGCCCGACATGGGAATGGTCATAGTGTTCTTGGTCCCGAAGAGGCGTCTGAGCATTGACTGCACGTCGTTCATGATGGAGATGAACTCAGGGTCGAGGTGTCCGACGAGCGGCGTGCTGAGGGCGCGCAATACGCGCGGATGGACGTTGCTGGGGCCAGGCCCAAGCAGGATTCTCAGGGGGGGATTAAGTTCGCCGATAAGATTTCGGTTATCACTCATTTCTTTGGGCTCTCCTTTTTAGAGCATGAAACGCGCAAGAAAACGTTTCGTCTGCAAGTCGTAAGGGCGCAAGAGAAGGACGGAGATTGCAGTCGCAGAAGAAGAACTTCGATGCATCCGGACATTCTTATTCCGGGTTCCGGATTATCCTTCCGCCTTGGGCTCTTTTGACGCAGGTTCGGGAACATCCTCTTTATGGATTTCGATTACGCTGAGGACGTTTATGCCTGCGTTTTTGAGGGCTTTTTGAACGTCGGCGGGGCGGGCGTCGAGTACTTTGACCATCAGGTTGTGTTTTGTCGGCATGATTGTTGTTCCTGTTTTTCTTGTGTTACCGGTTAATGGCAGGACGCAATCCCGCTCAAGGCGGGACGTCCCCAAGAAATTCGGTTTAGGGTTTAGGGTTCATGGTTTATGGTTGAACCTAAAAAAAGGCTGCATCCCTTGCGTTATTCCCGTGAAAGGGTGAATCCTTTTTCTGACAAAGCCGCATATTTTATCCGGCAATCATGATATCATCTTTTTCTGCAAAACAAAAGAGTGCGAATGAATTCGCACCCACAACGTGAATTTGACCGATTTGCAGATGGGACCGGGGGTCAATCCGGACCGGTCAGGTTGATGGCCTGGACGGGGCATTGAGTGACGCAGAGTTCACATTCGATGCACGCTTCGGGGGCAACAACACAGGATTTCTCCTCGCCTCTCTCAGTGTCGAATTTTATCTCAAATACATTGGGCTCTGCCGGACAGCAGCCGTGGCAGTTGCCACATCCGATGCAGAGGTCTTTGTCGACAATAGGATATTTATGGCTGATTTTGTTGGGCAAATGCATTTCCTCAATTATGAGGGCGACCCGCCGGGTCGCCCCTACGAATAGAGACATTTTCCAGCAGACGGCATTTTCAAGACAACCTGTTCTTTTGGCTAGGTAACCTGTTCCTTCGGCTCGCCCGGGATTTCGGTCGAGCGTTGCGTTCGCGTATGTGACACAGCCTCTCTATTTCCAGCGGTGGCGGATGTCGACACCGAAGATTTGTTTGAGGCCGGGAGTGTAAGTGACAACGAACTCGCGAGTATCGCCGGACATGTTGGCTCCGGCAAGCTCACCCTGTTCGGTCGCGTTTTTCCAGCCGAAGAGAAGCTTGCGCTTCCTGGCCGCAGGGTCGTATATTTCGGCGGCGTCGCCTGCAACGAAGATATCCGGGTGGTTTGTTCTCAGGCGTTCATCGGCGAGAATGCCGCGATTGGTGGCAATGCCGCTCGATTCGAGCCAGTTGAGACACGGCGTCTTTCCGACGGCAACCGCGAGGGTATCTCCTCGGAGGGTTTTGCCGGAGGTGTGGACCACGATGGCGGAATCAGATTTTTCGACCCTGTGTATTCCCTCGCCCACGACCATTTGAACGCCCGCGGCTTTCATTCGAAGGGCGAGTTCCTCGGCGGTGGCGGGGTCGATGATGTGGGGCAAGAGTTCGTCGCCCCACTCGATGTATGTGACCCTCAGGCCCATGAGGCAGAATGCGCGCGTCATTTCGACTCCGACCAAATCGCGGGCCAGGACGAGCACGCTTGATCCCCTTTTCACGCGAGCGATTATTGCCTGGGCATCGGCAATGGTTTTGAGAGTAACGGCGCCGGCGTCAGCGAGCCCGTCAATCCCGGGAAGAATCGGGAGTCCGCCGCATGCAATGAGGAGTCTATCGAAGGGAATTGTCTCGCCGTTCTCAGTGGTTACTGCGCGCTGCTCCGGGTGTACGGAGGTGATTTTCGTGCGGAGCCGCAGTTGTATGCGCGCCTCGTCGTAATAAGATTGGGGGTAAAGCCACAGTCTATCGAGAGACACTCTTCCTGCGATATAGTCGGGGAGAAGGATTCGCGAGTAGGCGAGGCAAGGCTCATCGCTCAACAAGAGGATGTCGTCGTCGCGGTTGCGTTTGCGAATGCAGCGGGCGGCGTAAACGCCTGCCGGTCCATGTCCTATTATGATGTGTCTGAGTCGGCCCATTCTTCAGTCTCAAGAAAAGCGAAAGGGAAAGAAGCAAGAGGAAAAGAGAGATTGCTTCGTTCCGCTCGCAATGACCACAATAAACACGCTCTTTCTTCAATGATTAACCGCGCCGTCGGCGTGGTTGACTGTTCCTATTAAAATTGTCATTCCGGCGGCGTTGGCGCTATGCGCCGGCGCGCGAATGAATTCGCAAAAGACAATTTCGGGCGCAATGAATTGCGCCCCTATGGCAATTTTCAGGCCAGGTTCAGGGCGTAGCGTGCTACGCCGCTACGACATCTGCCGGTCCCGTGCGAACAAATTTGGCCGTACGGGAATCTGTCGTCCCGCACAAGGTCGGACTTATTTAGCATTAAGGGCAGGATGACATCCCGGCGAAACGCGGGAAGTTACGTCTGAGCGCCCAGAAGAAACTCGATGACAGAGGTGACTCGCGGTTTGTCGCCGGGAAGGCGGACCGATTGAAAGATTTCGAGGCACCAGGGGCACTCGGTCAACAATGTGTCCGCGCCGGCTTTTTGTGCGTCTTCGAGGCGCCGGGCCGCAATCGCGTCGGCAGTCGCGCGGGCGCTTTGTCCCAGGCCTCCCCAATTTCCGCAGCAGAACGACTTCTCCTTGTTGGCATCCATTTCGAGGAGCTTTGCGCCGGCTAGGGTGAGGGCCTGGCGCGGCGGCTCGTAGATGCCGCACGTCCTGCCCAGCATACAGGGGTCGTGGTACGTGACTCTTTCCTTGCCTGCATGCACGGGATGCAGTTGCGGCAGGAGTTCGGCGATGTGGACGGCCTCGATCCTCGCCGCGTATTCCCTGTCTTCATAGAACGACATGAGGCAATGAGGACAAAGCGTGATCACTTTCGCGGTGTTCTTTTCGAGGATGCGCTTGATATTCAAGCGCGCGAGTTCAGAGGTCTCACCACAACCGGCGGCGTTGAGAGGGGCGCCGCAGCAGACTTCGTCAATGGTCGTGAAATCGACCGACAGTTTCTCGAGCATCGAGAAAGCGGCCTGTGCCCGCTGTTTTTGTCTGAAGCGGCTGTGGCAGCCTAGAAACAGAACGTATTCGGCTGACTTCTTTTCATGGTTGATGCGAGGCGCTTGCTCGTCAAATATTGCGCCGTGTTTCTGAATGAGGCTGCACAATTGCTTGAGCGGTTCGGGCGTGAGTTCCGGGTCGTATTTGTGTATGTACTTGCGCATGAAACGCGCCATCTCGCTAATGGGCGCGTTCTCGGGGCAAGTTGTTTCGCAGAGCCGACAGAGGGTACAGTTGTAGATCACTCCGGCGGCGGCGCCGAGCTCGGCGAGCGCGCGCGAGAGTGTGCTTGCGACGATCATAGGTCCGGGGAACTCCAGATGACTGATTGCCCTGAACATTACGCAATAGGGCTGGCAGATGCCGCACTGGATGCAGCGAGCGAACGCCGGATAGCGTTCTCGTTCGAAATCCTCGATTTCGAAAATATTGTCTGCGCGGTAGTTGGAGAAGAACAGATCAAGGCCGGCTCCTTCCTTGGCCTCGTGCGAGAAGACGCGCCGGGTGGTGTGCTTAAAGAAATGGCGAGCCAGATTCAGCCTCGCCTCAAATCGCTTTCTGTCCACCACATCTCCGAAAAGGAGGCTTTCCAGTTTCTGGTTAAGCTCCGAAGAAACTGCATATTGTTTTCGTTAATTCGGGGACACGATGTCGCATCGTGTCCCTGAATTAACGGGTTAAACTCTCGCGGGAGAGCTTGTTGCACTAATCTGGGGACACCATGCCGCATGGTGTCCCCAGATTAGGTTCCATCGTCCGAATAAGTTCGCAACTACGAATCACACTCCCAGCCAAGAGATGGAAGGGGTTTACCCTGTTTGTTGCCGAGCGGATTGAGTCGAAGCCTCCGACGGCGCATCGGTGAGCGCCGCCTTAAGGACGTCGTCGATGGTCTCGACCATAGTGAACTGAAGACCAGACTTGGCCTCATTGTCGACTTCGGCAAGGTCTTTTTCGTTTCTTTTTGGCAACAGGACGGTTTTGATGCCTGCGCGCTTGGCGGCAAGTATTTTCTCTTTGACGCCACCGATGGGAAGAACCATGCCACTAAGAGTTATTTCGCCGGTCATGGCGACGTCTTTATTGACCGGCCTGCCGGTCAGAAGCGAGGCGATCGCCACAGCCATTGTGATTCCGGCTGAGGGGCCGTCTTTGGGAATGGCGCCGGCGGGCACGTGAATGTGGAGGTCTTCTTTGGAGAAGAAGTCCTCGGGGACGCCGAGGTCCTTTGCTTTGGCACGGACATAGCTCAGTGCGGCCTTGGCGGATTCCTGCATGACGTCGCCGAGATGGCCCGTGAGCGTAAGGTTCTTGCCGCCGGGCATTGCAAGCGCCTCGATGAAGAGCACTTCTCCACCGGTTTCGGTCCAAGCGAGGCCTGTGGCTACGCCCGGTTTCGATGTTCGCATGGCGACTTCAGGGAATATCTTTTCGGGGCCGAGGTACTGGCTGAGACTCTCCTGGACGACCCTTTCCTTCTGTTTCTTGCCGGTCGATAGTTCGAGCGCGACCTTGCGGCATACTTTGCCGATATTGCGCTCGAGGTTGCGGACGCCTGCCTCGCGGGTGTACGAATTGATTATCTTGCGAACCGCCTTGTCGTCGAACTCGAGGTCACCCTCCTTGAGGCCGTTCTCGGTGAGCTGGCGCGGTATCAGATATTTCTTTGCGATCCAGAGTTTCTCCTCTTCGGTGTAACCCGCCAGCGTGAGAATTTCCATTCTGTCTTGCAGGGCGGGATGGATGGTCTGCAACACGTTGGCGGTTGTTATGAACATAACCTGTGAGAGGTCGAACGGCAGATCGAGATAATGGTCGCGGAAGGAGTTGTTCTGTTCCGGATCGAGGACTTCGAGCAGGGCGGAGGAGGGGTCGCCCCTGAAATCGGCGCCGACTTTGTCTATCTCATCCATCATAAATACGGGGTTCGCCGAGCCGGCGCGGCGTATGCTCTGTATGATACGACCGGGGAGAGCGCCTATGTAAGTGCGGCGGTGGCCGCGTATTTCGGCTTCATCGTGGACGCCGCCGAGGCTCATCCGGACAAACTTTCTTCCGAGGGCACGGGCGACAGATTTGCCGAGTGAGGTTTTCCCCGTGCCGGGCGGACCGACAAAGCAAAGTATGGGGCCTTTCATATCGGGTTTGCGGCTTCTGACTGCGAGGTATTCGACGATTCGTTCCTTGACCTCCTTCAGGTCGTAATGGTCTTCATCAAGGACTTCCTGCGCACGATTGAGGTCGAGGTGGTCTTCGGTGAATTCGTTCCAAGGAAGGTCGATTATCCAGTCGAGATAGGTTCGGATCACGTGGTATTCGGCGGCGGCCGGCGGGAGCTTACCGAGCCTGTCGAGTTCGCGGTTGGCTTCTTTTCGGGCTTCTTCGGGCAGTTTCTTTGCCTCCAGTTTTTCGCGTATTTCCTTAATCTCCGTTTGGCGCTCATCACCTTCGCCGAGTTCCTGCTGGATGGCTTTTAATTGTTCGCGAAGGAAGTACTCGCGCTGGGTCTTCGTCATTTCGCTTTCGACCTGCGATTTGATCTTGCCGCCGAGTTCGAGGATTTCTATCTCGCGGGTGAGCATTTGCGAGACTTTTTCGAGCTTGTCCTCGACCAAAGTGATTTCGAGGATTTGCTGTTTTTCGGGAATGGAGAGTTTGAGGACGGAGCTTACGAGATAGATGAGCCGGATGGGCGAATCGATATTTATGAGTGTCGCCTGGAGCTCGTCGGGCAGGTAAGGCGTCAGCGCGATAATTTTCTGGCATTGAGCGAGCACGTTCCGGAACAGGGCTTCTCCGCGTTTCGTGAGGGTTTCCACTTCCTGGAAAGTGCGGATGCGCGCGCGCACAAACGGGTCAAACGAAATGAATTGTTCGATCTTTATTTTGACGGCGCCCTGCACGAGGAGCGCCATTGTGCCGTCGGGCAGTTTCATCATTTTGAGGATCGAGACTGCGGTTCCGAACTCGTAGAGATTTTCGGGGCGGCGGTCGCCGGTGGGGTCCTTCATGGCGACACAGCCGATTATTTTTGTTCCTGATACGGCTTCGTCGACGAGGGCGATCGAGCTTTTTTCACCTATCGAGAGAGGCACGACGGTATAGGGAAACATCACGGTGTTTTTCAGGGGGAGGATGCCGATTACCTCCGGCACTCCCGCGGCGTCGTCGTGGTTGACAGCCGTCTTTTCCGTCTCGGTTATGGGATCAGAGGTGTTTTCGTCTATGGTTTTGACCATTGTCTCACCCTATCTGTACCTGAAGGCTTTTTGGCTCTTCGGGCTTTTTCTTGGGCGCTTCAATGAACATAAGTCCGTTGGAAAGCCTGGCGGTTATTTTGTCGGAGTCTATGTTCTCGGGAAGGTAAATCACTCGCTCGAACTCACAGTAGTTTATTTCCATTTGGCAATATTTTCTTTCTTTGTATAGAATTTCGTCACGGCGAATGCCGCTAAGGTGCAGCTTGCCTTCATCGAAAGTGACCGAGACATCTTCGCGCCTGACACCGGCAAGCTCGGCGACCACAACGATGCTGTCCTCACACTCGAAGACATCCACGTTCGGCTGCCATTTGCCCTGGAACGGTCGCAGAATGGGCAACGCCTCGCTGAAGACGTGCCGCATGAGATGTTCCATCTCGGCGCGCGCCCGTTTTATGTCACCGAACAGGTTTTCAGGATTGTCCATCGCCGGATTCCTCCCACGGGAGGCAAGAGGCGAAAAGGAATCAAAGCTCAAACTGCCTCCCGGTTTTCAGTTATTTCTTCACTTGTCAAATGGATTCCCGCCCCCCATCGGGTCGGAGGTTGAACTTTCCGCGGGAATGACAACTTGGACATTGACTCGTTGAGCAACATGCTGCGCCCCACAAAACATGGAACGATGCGCAGATATTCATCTCGGCGCGCATAAATACTCACAATTCCCTCTTTTGATTATAGTTGCGCCCTCGGCCAAAATCAAGGATTCGCGGCCGTTTGACGAACCAAGATGCGCATGGGAACGTTGCAGCAAATGAGCCGCATAGAGGATGATTTGGAGCTCAACACTGCGACCTCGGTTCCGCATATAGGGCAGCGGTACATTTGCGTCTTTTGCTTCAACGGAATCATCGGCTGATTACAGCAAACGGGCTGAAGCTCTCCATTGGCCGCTTTTATCACAACGAGTTCGGAGCCGCAGATGGAACAGCGATAGGTTTGTCCGCGCGTCAAATGAAAACCCCCTTTAGAAGAATGCGTTCATCAACTGAATAGGGTCGAATGAATTTGCGCCTCCAACGTGCCGGGCCAATCCTCAATTGCGGAGCAGATTCTTTATGTGCTTATGCATTGTTCTTGCGGACTGGTTTCATGAGTGCGCCACAGCAATTGGGCTCGAGCGTTCCGACACCGCCTTTTGTTATCATGATGATTGAGCCGCACTTCTCACACGAGTAGGCTGTGCCTACGGAGAGGTTCCATTCGCGTTCCCACTCTTCGTGGGTCCATTCGCTTGTGGTGTAGTCGGAAAATTCGTTCTGCACGGTTACTCCTTTCGAGCGCCACCCGCCAGGCTGACTAGTCTCGGCAGTAACTGCATGCCTCTAACCTGTCCGAGCTTACCGCGGGCGCATTCCGCTTCGGTGAAGGCTTTTGTTCCGTCCGGTTTCAGAGATGAGTCCAGTATCAGAAGCGGCACGGGGTCCGCCGAGTGCGCTTTCATGGAGCACGGGGTCGAGTGGTCGGCGGTCAACGTTAGAACTATGTTCTTGAAGTCGAGACCTGGCAAGAGGTTGGCCAGGAAAAATTTGTCGATGGCCTCGATGATGTCCTTCTTTTTCTCGGCCTGGCCGTCGTGGCCGGGCAAGTCGGGGCCTTTTATGTGGATATAGAGGCCGCCATATTTCGGCAACTCAGTGATCGCCATACGGGCCAGGGGCGGGTAGTCCTTTTCGGGGTTTCCGGATGCGAGCGGCACGGGAACGATGTCCATGCCGGTCAGCATCGCGATCCCTTTTTCGACGGGCATTTCCTGGAAGCACCCGAACTGCACCCCGAAGCGCTTGCTGATGGGTGGCATTATGGGGAGCCGGTCGCCGGCATCGCGAGTGAGTATCAGGTTGCCCGACATTTTGCCCTGAGCGCGCCGTTTCTTGTTGGCTTCGCAGTTCTCGAGGACCGTGTGGCTTTTCTCGACGAATTCATTCGTGAGTTTTGCGGACAACTGAGCGGCCTCGAGGTTTTTGGCGCCGTCGAGCGGCTTGCAGATTTGGACGACATCCTCGAATTTCTCGAGGGCCACGCCGAGCAGACCTTCGCGGCCGTATGCCGGGTCGGTATTGCTGACATCGGCGGAAAGCTTGCCGCCACAACGGATGACGAGGACGCCCCGGTGCTCGATTGTGTTCTTGAATTCAAAGCTCGCGCCTGGAACCGAAGTAAGTTTCACTTTGGCATTGATTTCATTGCAGAGCTCATCGGCCTCGGCGGTAGTGAGATTCCTGCCGACGCGTCTGTCGATGATTTTCCGGTTTTCGCCCGTTGTGGCGAAGTTGACGCGGTAGGCAAGATCGCCCGTATTGACCTTCAGTCCGACTGCATGCGATTCCAGGGGTCCCCTGCCGGTATAGTACTTGTGGGCGTCGTAGCCGAGAATCGAGATGACTGCGATATCGGATTCGGGCGCGATGCCGGGGGCGACGGTGTGCATGACGCCGTTTTCGCCCATACGCGCGAGCTTATCCATCTCGGGCGTGTGCGCGGCCTCGAGGGGCGTCTTATTTCCGAGAGACGGTGTTGGCCTGTCGCCCAGGCCGTCAAGAACGATGTAGAGAATTTTTTTCATTTGTGGCTCCCCAAAAGGGCTCTTTGAAGACCATAAGCTGATGCCTTGTTCCAGAAAAGGGTCCATCAAAACCAAGCTTCTGCAGACGACGGATAAAATCTCGACGCTTACATGGGGTCCACCGGCTCATGGAACTATTCCTCGTGTGGGTCGACTCCCCTTATCATCCTGCGGCGGCGGACCGGCGCGATGCCCGAATGCGGGCGGGCTGCTTGTTTAAGTCGATCCCCCCAACCACCGGCAGAGGATGTCCAAGTTTCAGTCCCAAAAGAATCCAGTCTTCAAGCGTCGAGCGCACCTGTTCTTCACATTCTCGCAAGGTGTGGCCAAAAGCGATGACTCCCTTGCAGGAGGGAATTCGGCCTGCAAATGTGCCATCCTCCAGCTTATCATAGACAGCTTGGGCAAGAGCTTTCTCCACATACTCTGTCAAAACATATCTTGTTGCAGCCATCGCGATTCTCCTCCGCAGAGCCATGAAAAGCCAGAGGTTTATCAACTTTGTCTTTGCGGGTTTTTGTAGGGGCGTCCCGCCGCGGCGGGACGCCCCTACAAAGAATGCGCCAAAACCCGTTACAGAGAATGCGTCAAAACTCGCAAAGATGACTGTTACAATGTGCTAAGCAGAAGAAATGTGTCCACGGGTTACGGATCCACATGTGCGAATGAATTCGCACCTACGGTTATGAGACACCACGGAGAATATGCGCCGTGGACGCTATTTGACACCAGGCGGAGGGACAGACTCTGTGTTGCAGGTCTGTCCCTCCGGATTTTTTTCAAACTGCTTCGACTGCTTTGACTTGTGGCACGCGCTGTTTGAGTGCGCGTTCGACGCCGAGTTGAAGGGTCATTTGGGCGCCGGGACAGCCGGAGCAAGCGCCGACGAGGCGTACCTTCACAACGCCTTCTTTGGTCACTTCTATAAGTTCGATGTCGCCGCCATCGGCCTGCAGATGGGGTCTGATTTCATTTAGGGCTTCCTGAACCTTTTCCTTCATTGAGGTTGTCTCCTTTGGTAGTCTTCTTTTGTGATACTAATAACGGATTCCTGCTTTCGCGGGAATGACAAAGTTTCTTCCGCATCACGAACACCAATGAGATTCTTCGCTTCGCTCAGAATGACAAACGTTGTCGCTTTCTTCCTCCATGACTGTGCCATGCCACTTGCGGATGTCTGATGCCGTTCGTCAAATGGATTCCCACCTTCGCGGGAATGACAAGGTTTCCTACGGCATCACGAATTCGTGGCCGGGCATTCTAATGCTCAAGACGGGGCAAGGCGACTTGCGCACGACTTTTTCGGCGGTGCTGCCGAAGAGCACGTGTTCGAGACCGCCACGTCCATGAGTCGCAATGACGATGAGGTCGACATTTTCTTCTCTCGCCATTTGTATTATCTCGAGGAAGGGCCGCCCGCGCCGAATCGATTTCTCGATTTGTATTGACGAGTCAGTAACCTCTCGCTCGATGAATTCCTGCATTTCTTTCAGCCGATTCTGTTCCATGTCGGCGAAGGAAGGCATGATGGGAACGTCGAACATGTAGGCGTTCGCAAGATACTGAACGTCTTCGATTACGTGGAGCAAATAGAGCTTTGCGCCGTATTCCTTCGCAAACGAGAGCGCATAGCCGAAGGCGTGATTGCTGTGCTCGGAGAAATCGGTCGGGAAAAGGATTTTTTCGATTTTAATCATAGTCTTGTCCTCTCTTGGTTAACCGATCTGCGCCACTCTGGTTCGATTATGTACTATTCACGTTCGACTTGTTGAATTTCTGTCGTGACTTTTTCGACGCAGCCATTGCGGGCAAAGCAATCTCAAGTGCTCACGAGGATTGCTTCGTCGCTTCGCGCGTTGTTCCTCATTTCTTCCGGGCCACTGTGTGCGAATAAGTTCGCGCTTGCAAGTTTCCTTTCATCCGGACAGAAGCAAATCTTTCAGTTTCTCGGCTGAGGCTTGTTCCACTTGTTTATGAATGCTTTGGCCGTGGGTATCCATCGTGACAATTGCCGGGAAATCCCGGACATCGAACTCCCAGAAGCATTCCGGCATTCCGAACTCCTCGAGTTTATAGGCGTTCAGGATTCTCGTGACGTAGCGCGCGAGGACCACTGCGGCGCCACTTACCGCCGAGAGATAGACGCACCCGCAACGCCCGAGGGCCTCGAGCGTGCGGTCATCCATTCCCCCCTTACCTATTATGGCGCGAATACCGTAGCGAGCAATGACGTCGGCCTCATAGGGGTTCATGCGGTTGCTCGTGGTCGGTCCGGCCACGACGATCTCGAACCGGTTGTCTTTTCGTTTGACCAAAGGGCCACAGTGATACAGTGCAGCGCCTTTCAGGCTGAATTCGAGAGTCTCCGGTTTTGTTTCCTCGATCAGATACTTGTGGGCGCGGTCACGCGCAGTAAATATCGAACCGCTCAAAGTGACAGTGTCGCCGACCCTCAGTTTACGGGCATCAGTTTCGCTGAGCGGTGTCTTGAGCGAGTAGTCGGACATTTCATACCTTCCCGTGGTATTCGAGCGAACCCTTGCGGTCGGCCCAGCAACAGAATGCGACATCGACGAAGTACGAGGCGGCGTGCCGATGTGCGGCGGCTATCTTGACGCCCATGACGCAGGTTTTCCCGCCGACACCGATGGGGCCTATGCCGAGGCTGTTTGCTTCCTCCATGAGTCGCCGCTCGAGGTCGGCGAGCTTTGGCGACGGATTCGTGTCGTCGAGCGGCCTGAGCAATTGCATTTTCGAGAGTTGGGCTGCGGCGTCTTTGCTACCGCCGAGAGCGACTCCGAGGACGTAAGGCGGGCACGCGCGCCCCTGGGCGCCGTGCACAGCGTCGAGCACGGTCTTTCTGACACCTTCAAGGTCGCGGCCAGCGCCAAGACGAGCATCCGGAAGCTTGTAGATAACGCCGCAGTTTTCGCTGCCGCCGCCTTTGAGCATTGCGCGGACGAGTGTGTGGTCTTTATCCCATCCGTCAAAGTAGATGAGCGGCCACAGGGCCCCCGTGTTGTCGCCCGAATTCTTGCCGGTAATTGAGTCGACCGCGTTCGGGCGGAGCGGGATTTCGGCAGTGGCGATTCTTGTGGCCTCGGTGATGGCCTCCCGGACTCGCGGAATGGAAGTATGCGAGGGAAGAGTGACGAAGAAGACGGGATAGCCGGTGTCCTGGCAGATGGGCTTAGACCCGGATTTTGCGAGATCGGCGTTCTCGATTATGGTTGAGATGGCGAGATGCGCCGGACTGCCCCGGTCTTCGGAGGCACGTGTTTTCATGAGGGCATTGTAAATGTCATCGGAGAGAACGGTCGCCATTCGGCGATACAGGCTAACAAGTTCACTAACGAGTGACATCTGGTCGTGATTCCTTTTACGTAGTGATACCGTTTATGCCATGCGCAGGCGGAAAAGGGACAGAATAGGCGAAAGGCGAACGGGCAAAGGCGAACGGGAGGAATCAAGAACCAAAGGCCCACAAGAAGGCGAATAGAGATTCTTCGCTTCGCTCAGAATGACATCTGTCGTCTTCTCACTCCCCTTACTTCTCGGTCTCTTCAAACTATTGTTTCTCCAAGACCTTGTGCCTTTACGGTGAATCATTTCTCTCTTGCCTTGTTTCTTTCGTCTTTCGTCTCTCTATGCCTTGGCCGTTTGTTTTTGTCGATAATCGTCGATTGCTGCGTGCAGCGCGTCGGCTGCGAGGTTCGAGCAGTGCATTTTTTGAGGCGGTAGTCCGTCGAGCGCCTCGGCGACGGTTTTATTTGAGATTTCGAGCGCCTCGTCGAGCGTCTTGCCTCTTGCCATCTCGGTTACCATGCTGCTTGTGGCGATGGCGGCCCCGCATCCGAACGTCTTGAATTTAATATCCTTAAGACGATTATCTTCGACTTTTATGAAGATTTTCATTACATCGCCGCACACGGGATTCCCGACGGTACCGACTCCGTCGGCATCGGGTATCTCGCCGACATTACGGGGATTAGAGAAATGGTCCATTACTTTTTCGCTGTACATTTAGACACCTCTCACTTGACAAAGAATACTAGTGCGCACTTGCGCGAAACGGAACATTCGGCTGCGCCGAATGGTCCCGACAGGATAGATGCTCCGTATTAAATTATGAAACTCTGATGAGAAAAGGGCAACCGTTCTCTTGTCGTTGCAAGCATTTGCAAGAAAAGCGCTTGGACAGGGTCATTATATTGAAGGAGTGAGATTTTGTCAAACAGCGGAAACGCAGTTTCCTTGCAGACTTCGGGGTTTTAACCTTTTGGCTGCGCGGGTGGTCTAATTGGGTGAATTGGCGGTTAATTACTGATTCGTAGAAGATCGGGATTATGCGGCAGTTACTCAGAGGCTTAGTAACACAGGAGGGATTAGGAATGGGTACAGTACGTTACCTAATGCTGGCGGTGGTTGTGATCGTTCTTGTGCTCGCTGCGGTGACGCACGTCATGGCGTTCAGGGAGGACGAGGAACCGCTCAAGCGGCTGACGGAGCTACGCGAGGATATCTCGCTTCTCAACTTGCTGAACGGGTTGCATCTGACGGATGAGCAGCAGGCGTCGCTCCTCGAAGAAGCGCGCAATGCGCAGGCGTTGAGGATTCAATACCATCAGCGATATGGGGGTCTGATACCACAGGCCGAGAAACAGTTTGAGGAACTCAAGGCGCAATTGATGAACCCGGCTTCGCCCCCGCAGGCGGATACCGAGCGTCAGGCGCAGCAAACCAACGAGGAAATCAAGAAGATCAGGGAATCGTTTGTGCGCGAGCTCTCGGATATCGAGAAGCGTGTCAATGGAGTGCTCACCGACGGGCAGAGACAAATAATTGCGGATTTTGCGCCGTGCCTCATTCCACCAAAGAACCTGAAGAACCCGACGCGGGCCGGACAGGCGAACGATTCCAGCGGCATCGAGCGGATGCTCGCGCGTTCCAGAGAATTGCCGGACGGTGTTTTTGAGCGGCGAATCGATCAGATGATGGACAGACACGTCGCCAGATATGAAGAGCATTTCGGACCAATGCCGAGCGACGAGGCGCGGGAGGCCGAGAAGGCTCGTGTCCGCGAAGTTGTTGACGAAGCGCGTGCAGCGTCGGACGTTGACTTTGAGCTTAATAAGCAGGAATTGGCCGAGCGCATAGATCCCCGGTTGGCGGAGAACGGGCCGAACGCCCTTGCTCGATCATTCCGGGACCGACCCGGCAAAGTTGGGCGGCTGCTGTTGAATGAGCAGATAATCTCGATATTGGAACAGAGGATCGCAATGGCAGGAAACTCGGGCAAAACTTCCGCGACCAAGTTGAGCTCGATAACGCCGGCCGAGGATTGCAGGGTGAAATGCGGCAAAAAGTAGAGGAAAGACGAAGGGGGATAACATCAGGGGGGAAAGGCTAAAAGGGGAAAAGGGAAGAGGAGACAAATAAACTCAAAGACAAAAGAAAAAGTGACCCGACCACGGGGATCACGGGGAAACAGGGGGGAAGAAAAAAGGGAAGAGATATCTTTCCTTTGCGCCTTTGCGGTTTGATGTTGGTAGTCATTCTTAAATAGGACAAGATGAACAAGCGAAAAGTGACACGACGGGAATTTGCGGGGAGAAGCTGCAAGATGGCGGCGGGGATGCTGGCAGCGGCCACGCCTATCATACGAGCGACAAGCGCTTTGGCTTCTGAACAGCGATGTGAGGGCAGGCATTATAAGAAGCTAAGCGGCAGGCGCATCCAGTGTTTTGTTTGTCCGCTCAATTGCATTCTTGAAGACGGCGATACGTGTTTTTGCCAGACCCGGACGAACGTCGGCGGCACGCTCTACAATTTCGCCTACAATAATCCTTGTGTGCTCAACATAGACCCGGTCGAGAAGGGGCCTCTATATCATGTTCTGCCGGGGACGCAGGCGCTGGCGCTGGGGACAGCGGGTTGCAATTTGCGATGTCTGTATTGCCAGAACTGGTCGGTGTCGCAGCGCAGGCCAAGCCAGACGCATAATTTTGATCTGACGGCGCGCTCGATTCCGGCTTATGCCCGCAAGAAATCGTGTCGGGTGGTCTCATGCACATACACCGAACCGGTTGCTTTTTATGAATACGTTTACGACCTTGCAGTGAGCGCGCGCACAGCCGGACTCCACACACACGTGGCCTCGGCGGCGTTCATCAATCCGCAGCCCATGCGCGAACTGTGTGGTGTCGCCGACAGCTTTACGCTCGCGATCAAGGGATTCAATCAGGAATTCTATAAGAAAGTCTGTGGCACGGAACTAGGGCCGGTGCTCGAAGCAATAAAAGTGGTGAAAGAAGAGGGTCGCTGGCTCGAAATCGTTACGCTTGTCGTCCCGACGCTCAATGATGACCGAAAGAGTATCGAGTCGGAGTGCCGGTGGATAGCGGAGAATCTCGGAACTGATGTGCCGCTGCATTTCGCGAGATTCTATCCGGAGCACCGCTTAAAGAATCTGCCACCGACCCCGCAATCGACCCTCGAGCAAGCGCTTGAAATAGCAAAAGGGTCGGGTCTCAAGTATGTGTATCTTGCGAACCTGCCTGGCCATCCTGCGAACAACACCTACTGCCCGAAATGCGGCGATGCCGTTGTCAAAAGAGTCGGTCTCAAGACCCTGTCGGTTGATCTCACAGGCGGCAAATGCCGGCGTTGCGGTACCTCTGTGCCGGGGCTCTGGGTCTAAGAGGACGGAAGAACCATTTCCTTTGACATCGGCCAATCCTGTCTTTGATAATATCCAGCCCCATGCTATATACTTGTGCCGACAAAGAGCGTGGAGCATGGCGGCTTGAGAGAATCCGATTCGATCCTGAAGAATTGTCCGCATTGCGGGCGGCTGGTTTTGAGAAGCGGCGCCAGTTGTCCCTATTGCGACAACTCTCTCGACGACACGAGTCGAGCAAACGGCAGACAAGAAGCAGGCCGCATCGAGTCACGCAACTCGTCCCATCCAAAGCCTTACTCTGCCGAAAGAAGGATTTCCCGTCTTCCCGTCCTCGTTTTTTTCGCATTAGTGGCCGGAACGCTTGGCCTTTTTGTTCTATCGTCATTCTCGTCAAACAGGGCACTAATCACAAAGCCCGAGAAATTGAGTGATGCGTTTCCGCTGGTCACGGAACACCCGCAGGACACAGGAGGAACGTCGGCCCTCAAAGGTGATCATGAGAGCAAAGGAATGTCTTCCACCGGGTCGGACGCAGAATCGGCTGCTACCGGAGCGACAGACATTGTGACGGCCCAGAACGGTCTTCCCGACCGGAGTTATGAGCGGGAGAAAGAGATTCGGAGGGTCTTCAACGAAGTATTGAAGGATTTCGAGAAGAAACAGGTTATAACGGCGGACACGGTCCACATGAAATCGGGAGAGACGATTCAGTGCACGATCATCGGCGAGACTGACACTCGCCTGAAGATACGCCTCAACAACATCGCGATAACTGTTGAGAAAGAAAAGGTGGAACGTGTGGAACACAGGACGTCGGAAGCTGTGACGCAGGAGTTGCGGCGGTTGGCGCTGGCCCAGGCTACAAAGATAGTTGATGAGGGGCTGGTCCGGAATGGAGGTCAATGGGTACCTCGCGAGCAGACGGCCGAATACAAATTCGAGACGTTTCGTTCGTTCTTGCGGGCAGAGAAAGCCTCGAGCACAAACCTGCTCGGCGGGGAACTATGGCTGTATCCGGAGACAGGGGCGGCGCAGAGCAATGCTTCCAATAGCGCGTCGTTTCACGCTTTCAGGGTGACCGGGAAGAAGTTGGATCTCGGCAAGGTGTGTGACTTGTTTCCGTCGCCGATAAAGGCATCGGGCGAGTGCGACGCCGAGATGTCAGTCAAGCTCGACGAACGCGATCTGACGGTATTCAGCGGCTCGGCGTCGTTCAACGGCGAAGGGCTGACGGTCTCGCCGGTTGACGCCGGCATTTTTGCTCTTCCGACAAATCGGCAGGCTACGTTGAACGCCAAGCTCTCGGCAGGGGGAGGCAAAATCTTTATCGAGAACTTTACTGTGAGCGGGAAGGCATACGATCTGTCGGGTGGCGGGGTGATTCTTTTTTCCAGTCGTCCTGAGCACAGCAGGGTTGACTTGTCATTCTCGGTTGTCTTCAAAGAGGCGCCGACAGTGAAGGACCGGCAGCTTGTTGCTATGGGGGCCAAGCAATATGTGGATGGGCTGGTTGCTGCACGGACCGAAGTGCCTCTCAAGCTGGCGGGACCTCTCAAAAGACCCAAGATAGAACCGGTTCCTGGTTCTGCGCTCGACTCTTTGCTGAAGCAGGCGGGCAGGTAGAGATAGGTGGAGGAAGAAAGATTGGCCACAGAGAACATCACCGAGGACACAGTGCAGCGGAGCCGCAACCAAACAAAAGCAAAGGAATTTACCACAAAGGCGCGAAGGCACAAAGAAAGAGAAGAGGCAGTCTTATCCACGGATTCGCGCGGATTAAGAAGAAAAGAAGAATCGCGATAAGAATAAAACCACGGGGATTCACGGGGAAAAGAAGAAGGACCTCTTTAGGCTTTTCTCAAGGTTTCAAAAGTCGTTCGGTTTTGCCAATCGCTGATTCTTCCAGGGCATTGGATTGGCGGGAAGTCGCGCTTGCAGTGTTGCGAGATAACCGGCGGTGCTTGTCTGGATGTCATATTGGAAGACCTGATCCCACGGACGACCCGAAGCATTCCCCGGGATGATGTCATTCTTAATATCTTGCGAAATGCGGGGTTCCGCGGAGCGTTTACCGGGAGGGTGCAGCTTCTATCTTGATCGCCAATTCCCATGCTTGGTCCAAATCGTTTTGAGTTCCTCGTATTCATACTGCGGAGGCGGACCGGGAGGATAACGGCTCTCAATGTAGTAGTTTGACGCCTTTTCGCAGAAATCCAGGAAATCCACAAAGCTGTGGTCGAAGTCGGAAACCTGTTTTAGAAGAGTGTCGAGTTCGTGAATCCTCGGAGGTTTCTTCCCTTGCAGAACGAGATATCCCTTCAGGTACTTCTCGATTGCTTGCTGGATATGGAACGCGATGGAATCGGTGTACCCTTGTTCATCGTACAGTAACTGCGCAGTTTCGATGTCATGCCGTCCTCGTTCAAACCATTCCAGCGCTTGCTTTCGAAAGGCGTCATCCCTCATAAAGGACTTCTCCTTTCTCGAGTATCTCCTCGACAAAGAAGTCCTTTATCGCTCTTCTGGCCTCCAGTTCCTGTTCCGTATAAACAAGGGGCGCTACCGGAACGGTCCGGCTCAAGTCTCGAAGGAGCCTTTTGATTTCGGTCCATCGCTCAATTGGTTTCTGGTTGGTGTTTTTGACTATAAAAAGATCGATGTCGCTGTCCTCGGATGGCTGTCCATAGGCGTAGGAACCAAAGAGTATAATCTTCTTTGGTCGGTATTCTTGCACGATCATGTCGACCATGTGATGGATGGTTTCTCTGATTTCTTTGCGGCCGGTCATCGGCTGACTTCCTCACCTTCTTAGGGCAAGACTTTCTATTCGATCGGGCCAATTATAAGTGAATGTCGGATGAATATCAAGCCCGCCTCGCCACAATCCATGAGATCCGCAAATCCGTTGACAATTCACAAAGGGGGAATAGAATGTGTTCGAATCGAAGCTGGCGGTTGTTGACGGGTTGGGGTAGTCATGCAATGATACGTTTGTCATAATGCGCTGCCCGACCTGAGCGGGGCTTATGTGATGCGATGCAACCGGCGATATTTTGCGAACGGTTCTATGCTGAATGCAATAAAATCTTGCATCTATGACCATATTGTGATATAATAGGACTAATTCTTCCAGATATTTTCATAATAATAATGCAATTATTGCCATCAAGAGGAGTCTGAGGATAAATGTCGTGAAGAAGGCTGGTCTGTCCGAGGAGCTTGGAAAAAGAGTCGCGGCGGCGCGAAAGCGGCTCAAAATGAATCAGGAAGCTCTCGCTAGAGAGGCCGGATTCAAATCGCATCAAATCATTTCGCAGATAGAGAAGGGGCGACGGGAAGTGAAGGTTTGGGAATTATCCGCTCTGAGCCGAATTCTGAGGGTTGAAATGTCGCAGTTGTTGGGAGTGGAGGAGCCAAAGTCTCCGGCGCAGGTTCTATGGCGACAACGTCCCTCCACCGGCATTGAAGTCAAAGAGGTGGAGTTCTTACAGTGTTGCGAAAGATACCATCGTTTGGAGCAGCTTTGCGGAATCAAATCAAGCGACGTTTTGCCGCAGTTTAAGGTGGACCCCGCGCGCTTGAAGTACTCGGATGTAGAAAGAATAGCGCATTCCGTTTCGGGGCAAATGCGTTTAGGGTCTCGCCCGGCGGTGGCTCTGGAAAGAGAACTGGAAGAAAAGTACGGTGTGAAGATTTGGCACATGCCTATCGAGGACGGATCGGCGGCCTCATCAAAAGGGGATTTCGGCCTGGCCATCCTCATGAATTCCAACGAAGCGCCGTGGCGGCGGAATTCAAGCTTCGCGCATGAGCTTTTCCACCTGATTACATGGGACGCCGTTCCGCCCCAACAACTGCGCGAAGACGCTTCGCTGTGGGAGCACGTGGAAAAGATGGCGGAAGGCTTCGCGTCGCATCTCCTCTTGCCTGAGCAAGAAGTCCGCGTGGTTTTCGCGAATCACCTCGATCCCGAAAACAAAACGGTCTCGTTCACCGACATAATCGAAATGGCGAGAGAATTCGATGTGTCGACAACGATGTTCTTATACAGACTCAGAAGGCTTCGTCTGATCAAGGAAGAAGACGCGCAGAAAATCCTGGCTGATCCGGATTTCAGGGCGCAAGACAAAAAAACGATGCGCGCACATTGGTGGACCCCGCCGGAGATTCCGCCGCGTTTTGTCCGCCTGGCGTATCTGGCATACAAGAAGGGCAACCTTGCGCGAGCGAAACTCGCCGAATACTTGAATGTCAGCTTGATAGATTTGTCCGAGACGCTGCTCGATTACGGATTCGATGATAGCGACACCTACGATGCCCAAATCCATACCGATAGCGGTAATTCTTGACGCTGATGTCATAATCGAGAGCTTCAGAGTTTCAGCCTGGCAGGCGCTGATCGAGAGAGCGACCGTCTATGTTCCTTCCGTTGTCGCTTACCGCGAAGCCCAGTTCTTTGTATCGAAACGCTCCGGCACAATCCCCATAAAACTGTCTCAATATGCCGGGAAAGGACAGATACGGATAGTTGAAGCCACGGTCGGAGAGCAGCAAATATTTCTCAAGCGCTACGGCGCCGTCTTTCTGCGGTACGAGCTTCATGACGGCGAGAAAGAGGCGTTGGCCCTGCTTTATAGTGGTCGGATGGAGGGAGTTTTGTTTTGTAGCGGAGATAAGGCCGCAACACAGGCATTGACGATGGTTGATATGAGGCAGTTTGGGATTTCGCTGGGCGAGTTGTTGGAGAGAATCGGATATCCGAAACCTTTGCAGAGGCACTTCACAAGAGAGGTATTTGAAGAGAGCCTCAACAGAGGTTCGATCTTCAGGATAACAGGGGACTCGCTTCTGCCGTGACTGGAGTCTCGTAGCAATGGCCCGCCATGAAATCTTGCCAGAATCTGTGAATCTCGCAAATCCGTTGACTAAGCAACAAAGATGGAATAGAATATGACTCAAGCGAAGACCTCGTCGGTTGAAGGTTTGGGAATGAGCGAGTAACCGCCCGCGAAGCCGTGGAGTTGGCGCGGAAGGTTCGTGACGCGATCATGGGCATTTTGCGGACAGACTGATTCAGGAAGAAAGAACTGGGGGCACAAGGATCGTGATAATGGCGCAAGGCCAATGCTGTGAATGTGGTGACCCTTATGCTTTCCGCAGTATGCTGCGTAGAACAGACGCCGTGCGGAGGCGGCAGATATGATTGTCACGGAAACGCTGGATAAAATCGTTGAACGAATCAAGGAGCGTTTTCATCCCGAGAAAATCATCCTTTTCGGCAGTTATGCGCAAGGCGAGGCGACGGAGGACAGCGATATAGACTTGCTGATAGTCGCCGAAACCGATTTGCTTCCGCGCGAGAGATACCCTGCGGTTCGGCGTCTCCTTTCGGACATACCGGCAAGTTTCGATGTTATTCTCAAGACTCCGGAGGAGTATCGACGCCGCCGATCGGTGGTCAACCACATAGTTTATTTCGCCGACAAGTACGGGAAGGTTCTCTATGAACGAGGAGACGCGAGCGACCGTTCGCGAATGGCTGGATAAGGCGGCAAGTGATTGGACGACCGTCGAGATACTTGCGGCTGATGAACGCGAAGTCACCTTCCATAATAATATCCATGCCTATCAACACGTCACAACCAGCCAGCATGCCTTTCGTCACCCTCACATAAGGTATAACAACTTTGTTTGGGAGGACGATGCTCACCAGAAAGGTTTCGCACGCCTTGCAGTCGGAGGCAGTTTGAACCTTTACCATTCCGGTGGGCTTCAGGCCAAGTTCATCCACGACTCTCTGCGATATCACAGAATTCGTTGCGCCCGTATCCCAAATGCCGTCGTATTTCCTGGCCGCTTGAACGACATCAGGCGGCGGGGTGCTCGGCGCAAATGATGGGACATGAGGAGTGGGGAAATATGGTTTTGATATCAGGGTCTCACTGACAAGCTTGTTTGAGCGGCCGGTATAGCGTATTGTGAAGCTCAGTCGTCTTGGGGTTGGAGGGGGCATTAAGGGATCAGGAGAGGACAACTCGTGAATGGTAGGTTTGAGTGTAGCTTTCGGAGCCGGGTTCACATTTTTGAATAAGAAAGGTTCCCAATTCGTACCGTGCAGACATCTTTTCCACGGCTTCAGCCTCAGAGTCAAAAACCCCGACAACCTCGGCATGTCGTATAGCTATATATTTGCCGTTGTATCTTTCGACCAGTTCGGACTGCTTCTTCAGATAATACTCAAATTCTTTTTCCAATACCGAAGGCATTTTGAACCTCTTGGTTCTTCTTTGAAGCCTTGAAACTACTTTTCAAGAAAGACTTTAGCAGTCTTTCCCTTAACTCTTCATTCGATTTAATTTTAGCATGGCGTTCTCATGTTGTCAATCCAGGCGCCTTGACATCCAGGCGCCGCCTCGATGCATCACCGGAAACCGCCCGCGAAGCCGTGGAGTTGGCGCAGGGCGCAGAAGGTTCGGGACGCAGTCATGAGCGTTTTGTGGGCAGACTGACTCTCAGGAAGACTTCAAATGATTTTGACAAATCTGAAGAATGAGGTGCACTGCCGTCCAAAACAAAAGAATCTGAACCGCAGAGGACGCTGAGGTTCGCGGAGGAAAAGCAGCCAACTTCCTGGCAGTAGTTCCAACGCAACTCCATTCCGGAGCGCGTGTCTGCAACAGAATTCTGCAGTCGACCCCTCTTGAAGTATATGAATGATATTGTTGCAGAGTAAAAATAGGTATTGTGTCCCCGGAATATGCTTGCGAAGCTCTTCATTTGTTCTCTCACGTTCATTCTCTTCCGTTTCATTCTCGTAACTTTTCTTTGCTAGTTCTTCTGCAAACTGTCGGTCTCCTGAAGGCGCTGCGTCATTGAGTTGTATCTTTGCGCATCGCCCTTCATTGCCAGTTTCCGCAACAGGAATCTGGAGTGATGCTCCACAATTCTTGCATCGCCCCTTTTTTTCTGCGTATTCATCTTTGACCTTGTGTTTCTGTCCGCATGCGCAAGTGAATTCAATCATGGTTTTTCTCCGTCGAGTGCGCAATAGCTAAAGCATCACTGGCAACGGCTGCAACAGCAAAGATGCCTGCTTACGGATGAATGTGACGATTGATACTTTCTGTACCAACAGCGATTTTATGTAACTGTATTCACAAAAGTCAACCCTGTTCGATAAATCAGAATCCGTTGACTGGACAATGCGAGGCCCCGACCGGCGGGAGAGGTGATATTCCCATTTGAGATTGATTTCTGCGATGTGCTTTGTTAAAATGAATTAACCATTGCGTGGGCGGCTAGGGCAAGCTACCCGAAAGAGTGATCTACCCACTTTTGCCGCCCACAGTCCTATCATGGTAGAAGTATTGTGAGGTAGAACGATGCCCAAATCATCAGGACAACCACCCAATCTTTCTGGAAAGCAATCCTCGCGGACTTGCCTCGATTGTGGCTTTCTAAATGTTGAAGGAAATGAAGTCACGCGGCACATGCGAATGATGCTAGCCACACGCGGAGGAGCGTGTGGGATATTTCATCATATGGAGCGGACAACGTGCTCCAAAGGGTCGTGGTTGAGTGAACCTGATTTTGCGGATTTTGATTTTAATGCCATTGTTGCTAAGGAAAGCGAAAGGAGCAGGGACAAGTGTTTGGACTTTATGCTGTATAGGGCGGGATACACTCCCGAAGAGCACAAGCAGATCGAATTCAAAGCTTTGCTGGAAACAAAAGAATGCAACGACCAAGAAGGTCAGGCCCAGGCGTTGCCAGAGAACGCCGTCACCTTCAAAGACGACTTCATGACAGTTGCGATCAACGGTGAAATGCTTGAAACCACACAGCAGGCGGCAAAATGCCTGAGAGTATTGTACGAGGCGTTTAACAAAGAGGAATGGCTAAGAAACCAACAACTCAAACGCAGGACCGGGAGCAAGGCGAAATCCTTCAATCTTAAACAGGTTTTCAAGCGCGGGGATGCCCCCAAAATCTACACGAAATTGATTAGTGAGCAAGGGGAAGCTCGCGACGGCCAGAAAAAATCATTTTCATTGAATAAGGAATACACCTACCAATCTTTGGACTCGCAAGAATAGAATCCCTTCAACCTGCCAAATTTTCAACCCCTAGCCGTTAGCCGTTTAATCCGTCCTGCCTCTCTTTCTTTGTATCATACGAAGTTATGACTTTGTGTATTTATAAACTGCTTGCCACGCGGTTTGGAACAACGTCACACGCTTTGCCACACGCTTTGCCACAGCGTAACTATTTGCTGCCACTTTATTTACAACACCTATGTATGCTAGGCTAAGCTAGAACAAGAAAGGCGTTGAAAACAGAAAGAGAATACTTATGAACACTTCGAAAACAAAACGTGACCTTAGCATCAAGGAACTCTCCGACCTGACCGGAATGACCATGCCAACCTTGAGAGCGGTCAGCACGGGAAGTGATAGGCGCGTGCCTCTGAAATGCCTCGGTGGGTGCGATACGGAAAATGTTCTTGGAGCGTTGGATCTGACATTCAAAGATCTTATGCCGGAAGCAGAGAAGAAGCCATCAGAGGCAGAGAGACAAATTCGTTCGCCACCAGCACATCAAAGGGGCTGAAAGGTCGGACGATGAGAATCGTCGTGTCGATGGAAATCGTCGTTGACCATATCTGTCATGTTTGCTACAATACGTCAATCTCGGCACGGGAGGATTAGTCATGTGGTGGCTGTATTTGGATGAGAGCGAATGGGGTGTGCGATGATTTCACGGTATGTCAAAGGACGGGTAGCCGTTTATATTGATGCTTCGAACATCTATCATTCCTGCAAGCGGCTTAAATGGCAGGTTGATTACAGGAAACTCCACGACTATCTTGCGGGAGAACTCAATCTAGTGAGTGTTTCTTTCTATTCTGCAAAGGACCCGAATAACCAAGCGCAAGATAGATTCCTGAGAATTATGGAGAACATGGGCTATCGAGTTCGAAGTAAAATTGTCAAGTTCATAAAGAGTGAGTCGGACCCGCCGGGCGGCTTTCACAAGGCGAACTGTGATGTGGAACTGACCATAGACGTTGATGATCTCGGCGGATTCGATACTTTGATCCTGGCCTCCGGTGACAGCGACTTCAAGGCATTGATCCAGAGAGTGAAACAAGAAAGAAAGTGGTGTTTGGTAATCTCCACGAAGGGGCATGTCGCCAAGGAGTTGTTGGACGAGGCGAAATTCATCGATTTGAAGAAGCTAAAGACCGAGATTGCAAGGTAAAAGAAAATTCCACGGCAGAATTGCTTCCGCCGTGGAAAGATTTATGTGTCCCACTCTCGTAGGACAATGTTATTTTATCAGCCAATCAGGTTTTTGTCAACCCGTTTTTCTTTTGTGTCGCCGCCGGATGATAATGTCCTCTAGTACGCCGGATAGAAATGTCCTCTATACTGACCTTCTCAGGAAGAGGAGGTGCGGATGGAAGGACATTTGGTAATGAGTACGAAGGAGC
>JACRIR010000257.1 GCA_016215705.1 Candidatus Poribacteria bacterium
ATTGCCCGTTCATGATCGCTTTCATTGCCTCTCGTAGTTCCCACGCTACGCGCCTCCACCATCGTTTGATGTTGCAGGCAGCGGCGATCATGTGACTTTGTAACCGGGTCTTGTTAATACCCCGATACCGGCAATGCCTAAGGCCATAGCCTCGACATAATTCGCTGATCGTGCCTTCGATCGCATTTCTATGTCGCATGTCCTTTTTGAACGCTTCGGTCTTTTGCTCCTGTCTGCGGCTTTGAATCAGGTCGTGGTGCTCACCTACCAGCAGAGTGCGATGCGACTGATCTTTACCCAAGCACTGATTACTCCGATCACAGATTTCACACAGCCTGCGCTCCCACTCGAATCGATAGTCTACATCGCCCGTCTTGCCGTTTCGCAACCGGCTGCAATTAGTGCTTCTCTGCCCGGCCGGGCAGAGCGCGCTGCGGTTCGCTATGCTCACATCGAAGGCCTCTGAGGTGTATCCCCCGTCCTTTCTCGGCGCGCCGGGTTGAACCGGCCCTCGCAGTTCACGGCCTTCCTTCTGCGCCCGCGCCAACTCATCTCCGGATGTGTAGCCCGCATCCGCATACAGCTTCTCCGGCCTTGGCTCTCCGGTCGCATCTATTGCCTGTTCGACCACAGGGAGCGCCGCCTTGTCCGAGGCAATCGCCTCCTGGATCACGATGGCTGTGATCACTGCCTTGGTCGGCTCGCCCTTTTTCCGTGGTTGCTCCTCCACTGTCTCCACGATCTGCGCCTTGTAACCCACCCATTCCGTCCGCTTGGCCGCATCCTTGAAACTCCACTGCGCCTGAGGATCATGCGGGTTGCTCACTGACCCCGACGGCTTTGTCTTCCTCTTTTCAACGCCGCTTTGCGCGCATTCAAAGTTCTCCCCAAATACACGTTTGAGCAATTCCACTTCTTCGCATTTCGGGGCGTCCTTCCCCATGCTCTCCATCCACAAAAGCAACTTCTGGATATCCTCTCCCGCCTGAATCATCTTTAGTCGCAAAACATCTTCTTTTTCCCTGTAATCCACTTTGCTCTCTACATAGCGTTCCCACCACACAGACCACAAATCGGGCCTCGCCAGGCGTGCCTCCCTTTCCAACGCCAAAAAAACCAGACGCATTGTTTCTCTCACACACTCCAGACGACTCATCTGCGCCACCAACCCCAAAACCTGCATGGAGTCCACCCGATACGCGGTCTTTTTCCCATAATAGCCCGCCTCCCGCATTCCCTCCAACGCAGCCTCCAACCCTATTCCCTCCAGACCGTGTTCCCGCAAACGCTCCCGAAAACGCACAAGCACCGTGGAATCAAAACCGCCCTCGTCTACTTCCATCTCCAGCGCGCATTTCCAGCGTATATCAAAGACTATTGCATCCACGGCCTGCCGGTCCGGCATCTTCTCCATATATTGCAGGAGGGTCACAGCCAACAACCTCACCGGATTCACGGCAGGTCGCCCGTTATCGACGCAGTACATCGCGTTCAACGAAGGCCCCAAACTCAAAAGCTTTGGCCATATGTTCTTGCGAAAGAACAGGAATTTCTCAGCGCCCTTCTGCCGGGTCAACATTTCCTCCAAATACAGGCCTGAGTCAAAAAGGCTTCCCTGATTTGAGAGTGTTTTAATGCTCATTGCCGTTCCTCATAGTCGTAAAGAATATCATTTGTCTTAAGCGGGGACGAGTTGCGGATCGCGGTAGCTGTCCTCACCCCCTTGTTCTTGGGTATAGTATATCACAAAATCAAGTGTTTGTCAATATATTTTACTCCTAATTTTTTATTCATGCCTACGGAATGATCTTCATCCACCTTGGCGAACGAGGAAGGGGGTTCTGCAGCGGAATCAATGTGTGACCCCTACGCTTTTTTATTCTGCTAGCGTTGTCTTCGCAAATCCCGCGAGCGCGGGGTGTTTAAGCAGTTTCTTCAAGCCGCTTCCGCCCTGTATCTCTTTCGCATAGTATTCGAGTAGGGCCGCAAGGTTTTCCTTGGCGTTATGAGCCATGAAGTCGATTTCGTTCTCCGGATTCTCACCGGCCTCCACAGCCTTCACGAGCAGATTGACAACCCCGTCTTTCAGGTCGGAAAGAAACTCGACGATATCGAGATGCGGCTCACGTAGATGGTTCGCCAGTCCGATCAGAAGCGAATGGAAGTCTTTGCTAAGCTCATCCTTGACTTTGCGCAGATTGGAGTCGGGATACTCGAGGGCCTGTGCCATGGCGTGAGCGACGCCGAGCAATGACTGCTCCGCCGCGTGTATCTTCGTGTCGCGAATGTATTCCGGGTCCTGATTGAGATACTCCTTCTTGTACGGAACGCTGCCGTCGTCCCTGATATCTTTTCCGAAGTAGTAGTACCGCTTTGCCGGCGGAATCTTTATGTGGCGGTTACGAGGATCGACTATTTCCCGCAATGTCGCCCATGTGGCCTTGGCTTCCGTGTATTTCGCCTGAACTTTCATGAAGCTCGACGGCTCGCCGAAATGATGTTTCCAGCGCTGCTCGATCTCTTTCACCATCTTCCGCACTCGCCCGTTCGGCGCAAATCGCTCGAGAGCAGGGATCAATGCGTATCCTTCATACAAGCGCAGTCGATGCCGTTCCGCAATCTGCCGAAAATGCTTATCGTCGTATTCCTTGTAGCGTTCGTACGCCGAAAAGGCCGATTTCAGTACGCGCAGGAACGTCGGCCCCCACGTGTGCAGAAGCCGCTCGTCGCCTTTCCTGATGAATTCCATGATCTCGTGCTCGTAGAGGTTCTTGTGGATCATGCCGCCGCCATAGAACCCGACATCCTCCCACTTGAACGGCTTAATCCGGCCTTCCTCCTTCATGCGGCTGTAAAGAGGCGTGCCGGGGTAGGGCGTGACTCGCGTCAACTGCGCTGTTATCGGCTCGCAACTGAGGAGATACTGGAAGTCCTCTTCAATTGTCTCGCGCGTGTGGAAATCGAATCCGGCCATCCAGCCGACCATTGTGAGTATGCCGCGGCTGTGCAGTTGATGGAAGACCTCTCTTGCGTCGCCGGTTCGTTTCCCATATCCCTCGTCGGGCGCGAATTTCGATTCGAGCCCGATGAACGCGCCGCCGATGTTATTGTGGGCGAGCTCATCCAAATCATCGAATCGCGAGAGCGACCTGATGCTGATGAGGATGGTTATCATGAACTTTGAGAAATCGAGGTCGGGGTCCTCCCGCATCAGGCGGCCAAGTTCGTTGATGAATTCCTTGTTCTGGTCTTCCTCATAGATGATGTAGTTCGTGCCGGGCGCGTGTTCCTGCCACATTTTGATTTCGTCTTTTACCTGCTGCGGTGTGACCATCTGGTGGCGTTTGCCGCCGAAATGCGTCGTAGTAGTGCAGAAATCGCATCCGTTGTCGCAGCCGAGCGCCGCGATCAGCCCGGTCGTGTCTCCTGGAGGCCATTTGTCAAGCCACGGCACCATCCCGAATGCGCACCGTGGTTGGAAATGCTGCCGGATGGGCGCGTTTATATCGTCCCCGAGCAGTTTCCGAAACCAGCCAACACCGTCACCGAGAACAATGTGGTCCACGAGTTTCTTCCATTCTTCCTCGGGATAATATGCGCCCACACTCTGCGCGATGAACCCTCCCAGTATTACCTGGCTCTCGGGCGAATATTTACGGGCCATGCGGCACATGTCCATCACGCTTTCGACGTTCGGAGTGAGCGAGGAGATACCGACATAGTCATAGCCCTTTTTTATCTCATCAATCCAGTTCTCCACCGTCGGATGCTCCAGCACTGTGCATGGAGCCGAAATGTTCTGGGCTATCAGGAAAGGACCCATCATGTGCATGTGACCCTCGTTCGTGAAAATGCCCTGTCCTTTGAAAAACCGCTGCCGCATGATGTCCGTGGGAGTGTCGTGCCACGGCTGCATCGGGTATGGAGTAACCGGCGTCGCGATCAAAATCCGCTTCATATGGAATTCCCCCCTTTTGGTTTAGGAGACGGTAGGGTTAATGGGCGTCTGTCGGCGATGCGTTTCCTTTGTTCTTGTCTGGAACACCAGCGCAATAGATGAATGAATGGTCATTCACCAAATTATAATGATCTTTTTGACGCTTGTCAAGATGTGTCTCTGCGATCAACATGGCTGCGATCAACGCCGGTCTGCTTAATGTCTGACCGCTTTACGAAGAGGAATAGGGCGGGTTCTTCCATAGCATTGTATTTCCGAAAGAGTGTCGAATATAATCTACGGGGCGTCAACATCATCCCGAAACCTGCAATGAGGAGGAAGGCAATGGATATTCAGAAGAGGACATTTGGCGGAACCTACCCATTCAAGCCCCGGTATGTGACAGTGAATGGTTTGCGACTGCACTACGTTGACGAGAAACCTAAAGGGAAATCCAAAGCTGAGCCCATTGTCATGCTGCATGGCAACCCCACATGGTCGTATCTCTATCGCAATTTTGTAGCTCCTCTCGTCAAAGCCGGCTACCGCTGCATCGTGCCCGACCACATGGGCTACGGCAAATCGGAAAAATCGCTTGATCGCGAAGAATACCTCCTGAAGAAGAAGATAGAATATTTCACGGGCGTGATGGACAAGCTCGACCTCAGAGACATAACGTTAGTCATGCAGGATTGGGGTGGATCAATAGGGCTCGGCTATGCCGTCGAGCATGCAGATCGTATCAAGCGGCTAATTGTCATGAGCACGTGGGCATTTGTTTTTCCTGATGATGTTCCCGATGAGGCGATACCGCCACTTCTCGCGATGTGCAGGAAACCCGAGATCGGTGAAACGATGCTGCTCGCGTGCAACATGTTCATTGAGGGATTCCTGCCGCTGGCCATCGTGCGCAAAGAAAAGATCACGCCTCAACTCATGGCCGCCTACAGGGCGCCATTCCCCGACTATAACTCTCGCATTCCAACCATGGCGATACAGGATGTTCCCCTAAGAGCAGACGAGCCATCCTACTCAACAATGAAGACAATTCAGGAGAAGCTTAACGTGCTTAGTGTGCCCACGTGCCTTATCTGGGGAGAAAACGACCACGTGTTCCCGTCCGATACGATTGTTCCCATCTGGCAGGGAGTCTATCCGCACAGCGAACTTCACATGATCCCGCGCGCAGGCCATTTCCTGCAAGAAGACGCGCCTGGGGAGATCGTGGCAATAATGCGGGACTTCTTGAGAAGAAATCCATAGGAAACATCTATTTGAAGCGATTTTGTCCTTGTTCGGAGGCGAGCCATGCGAGAAACGTTTGCAGCGTCTCTCCGCACGATTGTGTTTTCGAGAGGGCTTGCGAGGGGAACAGCAACCGAAGAAGAAAAAGCTTGGAACACGAATGTCACGAATCGCGCAAGGCGCGAGACGAATTACATGAATGAACAACCGTCGGGATCATTTCTGCGAAGGCGGGAAACCATATAAGAACAACGAGTTGGCTTCGGGGACAGTCCCTATTCTACGGCCTAAAGAACTCGGCCCGTAAATAGGGACAGTCCCCTTCGCGCCCCTACAAAACCATGCGTTCACACTTGCAGGCTCAAGTGTGACATGACGGTAGTGCAGATTTTGGAATGTCGCACACCTGTTTCTATTTCTCTTTTTGCAGAAATATCGCACACCTGTTTCTCTTTTCGTTTTTGCAGAATTAAGGCTCGCATGGTATGATTAAATAATGACCAGGGGTGTAACGATCCTCGGGGCGACGGGTTCGGTGGGCAGGAACGCCCTCGCGGTAATCGAGTCGCTTCCCGAGCGTTTTCATGTAGTGGGGCTGACTGCGCGCGCGAACGCTGCCTTGCTCTTGCAGTTCATCGAGCGATTCCGGCCCAGGGTTGTGGCCGTTCTCGACGAGAAGCAGGCGAGGGTGGTGGAGTCGAGATGTCCAAAGGGCACTCGAGTGCTCGGCGGAGAGGAGGGTGTGTGCTCGGTGGCAGCGGTTCCCGAGGCCGATGTCGTTGTCTCGGCCATTGTAGGAGCGGCCGGGCTTCATCCGGTTCTCGCGGCGATCAAGCAGGGGAAGACGATAGCGCTCGCCAACAAAGAGCCTCTTGTAATGGCCGGCGGAATCATCACGGCCCTCGCGCGCAAACACGGCGCCACCTTATTACCGGTTGACAGCGAGCACAGCGCCATATTCCAGTGTTTGCACGGGAACGCGGGCCAGAAGATTCACAGGATCATACTGACGGCCTCCGGCGGGCCATTCTACAGCAAGGACGCGGAAGCGCTCGAGGACGTGACGCCGGAGCAGGCTCTCGATCATCCCACGTGGAACATGGGAGCGAAGATAAGCGTCGATTCGGCCACGTTGATGAACAAGGGCCTGGAGGTGATCGAGGCGCATTGGCTTTTCGGCGTAGAAATTGAAAAGATCGAGGTGGTCGTGCATCCGGCGAGCGTGATCCACTCGATGGTTGAGTTCATTGACGGTTCGATAATCGCTCAAATGAGCCGGAGCGACATGAGACTGCCGATTCAGTATGCGCTCACTTATCCGGAGCGGGTCGAATCAAGGGTGAAACGCTTGAATCTGACCGAGGTCTCGCCGCTCGAGTTTTTCCCGCCCTCGTTCGAGAAGTTTCCGTGTCTCAGGCTTGCTTTCGAAGCCGCGCGGAGCGGCGGCACAATGCCGACCGTGCTGAATGCCGCGAATGAAGTTGCGGTGGAAGAGTTCCTGCAGCGCAGGCTGCGATTTAGCGATATTCCGGGTGTGATCGAACACGTGATGGGCGAACATGCGTCCGTAACTGATCCCACCTTAGAAGAGGTCATGGCTGCCGATCACCGGGCGCGTGAAAGCGTCAGGTCCGGCCAAAGGAGTTGCCAGTGAGCCACATTTCGACTGCATTCGATTTTTTGATCGGCGCAGGGCGATTCATCATATTGCTCGGAGTTCTGGTCTTTGTGCACGAGATGGGTCATTTCATCGCCGCGAAACTGTGCAATGTCTACGTCGTGAGGCTCTCGCTCGGTTTCGGCAAAAGGCTGTTCGGCTGGAAGAGGGGCGAAACCGACTATTGCGTGTCGGCCATTCCGCTGGGCGGATATGTGAGGATGGTCGGCCAGGAGGACTTGCCGAAGACGCAGGAAGAGAGAGAGCAAGCAGAGCCGGAGTTGCGTGATATTCCGCCCGGCCGACGTTACGATAGTCAGCCGACCCGCGTCAAATTGGCTATCAGCTTTGCGGGTCCTCTCATGAACCTGCTGTTCGCGTTTCCCGTGCTGTGGGTGGTGCTGATGGTCGGCGTGTCGTCTCCGATTTACATGCTGCATACCCGCATCGGTTCGGTGGCGAAGGACTCTCCGGCGGAGCAAGCCGGCATCAAGCCCGGCCAGCGCGTGTTGACAATCAACGGAGCGCCGGTCGAGAAATTCGAAGATTTGCAGTTGAAAGTATGGACAAGCAGGGACAAGCCGCTGACAATGGAACTGGACAACCTTGCCGGAGAGAAGACGGTGGTTACGGTCAGGCCTGCCCGTCTCGAGGGTTCGAGCAGGGCCACGATAGGCATTGAACCCTTTTATGCGCTTGCAGTGGATCGCATCACGCCAAATATGCCGGCGGCACGGAGCGGCCTCAAAAAAGGTGATTGGATTCTTGGCTACAATCACAAAACACCTGATAACGAGAACATGAGCAAACTTATCGAAACCGTCAATGGGAGCGCGGGCCGTCCGCTTGTTCTGACCGCTTTGAGGGACGGCAAGACGGTGGACATTACGGTGACGCCGGAAAAAGTGAAGACAATAAGAGGTGTGGCGTTCGATGGCAACATTATCGCGTACGTGGACAAGGAACATGCCAGCCCGGCGGCCTTAGCCCTTAAACCGGGAGACTCTGTCACTGCAATTGACGGCGAACCGGCGCCGGAGAGCGACGTCGAAGATTGGCTGGTGCAGAAGGCGCGCAGTTCCAGCGCCGACACCGCTAAGCTTACCGTGGAGAGGTCAGCGGGGCTATTTCGCAAACCCGAAGTCATGAATGTGGGCATCCCTCTCAGTGAGAAGGGAATGATAGGGGTGACCTTTTCGGGTAATGTGACCGAGATATTGCCGCCCGCGAAGGCGTTTGTGGGAACCTTTGGCGCCTATGGCGACATGATAGTCTTGACAGTGGAGTCGATCTATTATCTTGCCGCGCGCAAGCTGAGCATGGGCGAGATGTCGGGCCCTATAGGCATTGCGGTCATGGCCGAACAGAGTTTCAGAATGGGCGTTGGTTTTTACCTTAAGATGGTGGCCATTATTACCATTAATCTTGCGATTGTGAACTTGTTCCCTATCCCGGTGCTCGACGGCGGAATGATCATGATTGCGCTTGTCGAGGCCGTGCGTCGTAAACCGCTGGATGAGAAGTATCTAATCTTGCTCCAGCGCATGGGACTTGCGCTCGTTTTGCTACTGGTCCTTGTCGCCACATACAACGACATACTCAGGACGATCAACTGGATGCTGGGTGGCGGATTCATGGAGTAGAATGGGCGAATGATGAATGATGAATGATGAATGCGGAATGAAAGGGATGCCGAGGCGAAAGGGAACGAGAAGAGGGAAGAGGAGAGGCAAATTTGGATTTTGGATCACTGCTGTCCAAAACAAAAACACCTTAACCGCAGAGGGCGCGGAGGGGCGCAGAGGAAAACGAAGAGAAACCAAGCCTCTCCGTATTTCTCACTGTTAATTTCTTGAATTCTTGTAGTGATTGCTTGCGACATCCGGCATGGAAATCACAAGGGTGCAATGAATTGCACCCCTACAGACATGAATCAAGAAACCATG
>JACRIR010000258.1 GCA_016215705.1 Candidatus Poribacteria bacterium
AACGGGCTCAGCCGCGCTGATGAAGGCCAATGCACGCGGATAGTGTGGAACGACGGGTATTCCTCAACTATAAGGTTGCGAAAACAGCAGGGGCGCGGCGTTGCGCCGTGCCCCTGCGTTGACTGCATTCTCAATCGCTATTGTGGTTGTCAGTCACGAAGCCTATGGTTTCGTGAACGTCCATATTTGCCCGCTATTTACGTAGGTTACGGGCTGGTGGTTTAAATCTCTTCCGCTAACCTTCCAGTACACTGTCCTACCGGAGTATCTTCATGAATCTCATCGTGATTCCTCCTTTAGCATTTTCGACTGAAACCTTCTGTGGATACTCTGTAAAGCATCACTCGCCATCTGATGGCATCTGCTATGGAGAATGTGGTTGCCTTTGATGCACACAGAAAGCGTCGGTGCATCTCTCGGGACCATACTGAAGTGCTAATTACCGGCCAATCGAGAAGATGTCCTATGCAGCAGACAAACAAGTCAAGGAAGGAAGGAAGGAAGGAAGGAAGGAAGGAAGGAGTATCAGCCGTCTTCGTGATTCAATCATGGAAGAGGGGGCGCCGGGGAAAAGTGGAATAGTGAAAAAAGGATACGAAAAGTCGCGGGTCACGAGTCGGGAGTCCCGGCTCGAAGCTGACATGAAGGGAGAAGCGGGATAATTTGCCCGCGTGCCCATGCCTCTGCGACCCTCCGCGCACTCTGCGGTTTATTTGATTTGTCGTTGAAGTGGGGTAATTAACGGGAATCTGAAGCGCCGCGAACATGTTTATATCACATACGTAGATGTATGTCAAGAGAAATATTTCAAGAATCGGTTTCTGACTGTAAATGCGTTTGTGAACCATAAGTATAACTCACTTCAAGAGAAGGGCAAACGGTCAAGAATTGACCTGAAAACCAACTCTGATATAATAGTGGTGTCATGAGATCGAATATAAATGTGCCACGCGAAAGTCTCGTCGAGTTCTGCCGCCGCAGACGTATCAAGAGGCTGTCGTTTTTTGGTTCCGTGCTGCGCCAGGATTTCACTCCGGAGAGCGATGTGGACGTGTTGGTCGAATTCGAATCCGGCACGATCGTCGGCTTCTTCGAATTGCATGACATCGAGGGGGAGCTTTCTCGCATTCTGGGCGATCGCAAGGTGGACCTCCATACTCCAGGAGGGCTCAGCCGATACATACGCGACCGCGTGCTGGGCGAGGCAGAGGTGCAGTATGACGCAGCGTGATCCGACGGTGCGCCTGTTCCACATGAGGGATTTCGCGCGCAAAGCTATGGATATGGCAAGGGGGCGCGAAAGGGACGACCTCGACGATGATGAGATGTTCCAACTGGCCTTGACCCGCTTGGTTGAACTAATTGGAGAAGCGGCCAGCCAATCTCCAAAGGACACCCGTGAGAAGTATCCGCAAATTCCGTGGCAAAAGATAACAGGAATGCGACACCGTCTTATTCACGAATACGACATGGTGGACATCGATGTTCTCTAGGATACCGTCAAATACGATCTTCCGCCACTGCTTGCCGAACTCGAAAACATAACGGGCCCAGCGTGACGATTTCTCGACCCCGCCCCTGAACCACAATGTTCCCCGTGGCTCCCCCGTGCTCCCCGTGGTTCACAATTCTTTTTCTTTTGTTTGGTTGCGACCATGCCGCCATGTGATAGAATAGCCGTCATCAGCTAAAGACGGTTCATGGTTCATGGTTCAGGGTTGAATCAGAAAAGGAAGATTGGATTCCCGCCGTCCGACCCGGCCAAAGGGAGAGCATGCTTCGCAGGAATGATAAAGAGGAGGGAATGTCATTCGCTTTTTAGTTCGTGACATTCGTGATCCAAGAGATTTTTCTTGTTGTCGCCTGAATTTGTGTAATTCGTGTTCCAAAGAGTCTTTTCTTTGTGCCTTCGTGACTTTGTGGTGAGATTTTGAAAGGAGTCTCTTATGGGAGCGGTTTTGGAGTTGGCGGAGAAATATTGGAAGGGCGAGGTAACGACGTATGAGCGGCATCCGTTTGCGGGTCTCGAGATGCTTGAGGAGGTTGCGGAACGGACGGTGTTCTATAACGCCTTTTCCGGTGTGACGGCATTCGATACCGATGACGGATTAGTGATAGTGGATACGGGCACGTTTTTCAATCAGGAGATCGTGTTCCAGGCGATTCGGGAGTGGTCGAAGGCGCGGCTGAACACTGCAATTTTCACGCACGGACATGTGGACCATGTGTTTGGCGTGCCTCTCTATGCAAACGAGGCCAAGGAGCGCGGCTGGGCGCGGCCACGAGTGGTCGCGCACGAGGCGGTTCCGCCTCGGTTCGACCGCTATATCCTCACCGCCGGCTACAATGGAGTCATAAATCAGCGTCAGTTCGCGCAACACGTCCAGTGGCCGACTTCGTATACGTATCCTGATGTCACTTATCGTGATTCAATGAGTCTTACGGTCGGCGGATTGCGCTTTGAGCTGAATCACGCGCGAGGAGAGACGGACGATCACACGTGGGTGTGGGTTCCCGCACGGAGAGTGCTCTGCACGGGCGACCTCATCATCTGGGCTGTGCCCAATGGTGGGAATCCGCAGAAGGTCCAGCGGTATTGCGGCGACTGGGCGGCGGCCCTCCGGAGAATGGCCGGACTGAACGCAAAGGTCTTATGTCCGGGCCACGGCATCGTGGTAGTGGGGGAGGAGCGTGTCCGGCAGATACTCACCGACACGGCGGAGCTTCTTGAGTCGCTGTACGAGCAGGCGCTCCGGCTGATGAATGAAGGCGCGACGCTTGATGCCGTCATCCATTCGGTCAAATCGCCTGCTCATCTTGCGAAGAGACCATACCTGCAACCGGTGTATGATGAATCGCAGTACATTGTCCGGAACATCTGGCGATTATACGGAGGCTGGTACGACGGGAATCCGGCGCACGTGAAACCAGCGCCCGAAGCGGAACAGGCGACGGAAATCGCGCGACTGGCCGGAGGCGTTTCCGCGCTCGTCGAACGCGCGCGCAAGCTTGCTCAAGAAGGCAACCTGCGTCTCGCGTGCCACGTCATCGAATGGGCGTACGCTGTTGCCCCAAACGACCGCGCAGTCCACGAAGCCCGGGCCGAGGTCTATGGCCGGCGCGCCGACACCGAGACTGCTCTAATGACCATGAACATCTATCGCGCGGCGGAAAGAGAGTCAAGAGAGAAGTGCGAAGTGCCTAAAGTGAGCTAAAGTGCCTAAAGTAATGAAAAGATTTGGGGGGAAAAGGGGAAACGGAATTACAGAGAGTCGAAGGTCAAAGGTCATAAGAGGCGATGTGGGAAAAGGCAAAAGAAGCAAAAGAGATGGATCACGGATGACGAATGGAACGAATTACGAATGGAAATCTCACCGCAAAGGCGCAAAGGCAAGCTTCCTGATATCTTTGTGCTTCCTTTGCGAACTTTGCGCTTTGGGTCTATGATCCTTTGCGGTGAAGGAGATTCTTCGCTTCGCTCAGAATGACGAACTGGTTGTGGAATCAGTGCAAATCCGCGGAATCTGTGGATAAAGAGATGTTCTGGATCCGTGAAGTTCGTGGTTCCCAAAACAGTTCCTGGTTCTGCTTTCTATCCGCGTTTATCGGCGTTCATCGGCGGTTGAATATGCCTTATTCTGTCGCTTCGAATCGTGCCTGGAAGAACCGCAGATATTTTGGTTCGTACAGCATCTTGAGGCCGCGGGTCTTTTCACGGACGTCATACACCGCCTTGACCGCTTCGGCTGTCACATCCATGTGCGCTTGCGTGTAAACACGCCGGGGGATTGTAAGGCGCACAAGCTCGAGGGCGGGGTAGTGGTGGTCGCCCGTTTTGGGATCGCGCCCAGCGCTGACGACGCCGCGCTCCATCCCGCGGATGCCGGAGTCGAGATAAAGCTCAGCGGCGAGCCTTTGTGCCGGAAACTGGTTTTGAGGTATGTGCGGATAGAACTTCTTGGCGTCCAAAAAGACACCATGTCCGCCCACGGGCTGCACAATCGGGATTCCCCATTCGGTCAGCAACTGCCCTAAATAGCGCACCTGGCCGATGCGGGCGCGGATATGGTCATCCTGAACCGATTCGACAATGCCGATGGCCATCGCCTCCATGTCGCGTCCGGCCATGCCGCCGTATGTGTGCAGTCCTTCATATATGACGACCAGGTTGCGGAGCTGATCGAATAGGTCGTTGTCGTTGACTGCCACCCAGCCGCCGATGTTGACCAGGCTGTCTTTCTTGGCGCTCATCCACGCGCCGTCGGTATAACCGCAGAATTCCTTTAAGATGGCGGCAATGGGCTTACCGGCATAGCCTTCTTCGCGTTCCTGAATGAAGAAAGCGTTCTCGACCATGCGGGTGGCATCAAGATAGATTCGGATGCCGTGACGGTCGCAAAGCTCTCGGAGCGCGCGCACATTTGCCATGCTCACCGGCTGTCCTCCGGCCATGTTCACCGTTCCCGCAAGACTGATATACGCGATGTTGTCCTTGCCCACTTTGTCGATCAAGGCTTGCAGCTTGTTCAAGTCAACATTCCCCTTGAAGGGATGCATACTGGCGGGGTTGTGAGCCTCGTCGATGATCACGTCAACAAAAATGCCGCCCGCCAGTTCTTGGTGGAGCCGCGTAGTTGTGAAGTACATGTTGCCGGGCACGTATTGACCCTTCTTGATCGCCGCCTGGCTGATAAGGTGTTCCGCGCCCCGGCCCTGATGCGTCGGAACAAGATACTTGTAGCCGTAATATGTCTGAACCGCTTCTTCCAAATGATAGAAATTGCGGCTGCCCGCATATGCTTCGTCGCCTAGCATGATACCGGCCCACTGCCGGTCGCTCATTGCACTTGTGCCGCTGTCGGTCAACAGGTCGATGTAAACGTCCTCCGACCGCAGCAGAAAAGTATTATGACCTGCATCGACTAGAGCCTTTTTTCGCTCCTCGCGGCTGATGATTTTGATGGGCTCGACCATTTTGATTTTCCAAGGCTCGGCCCACGAACGGCGTCCGTACTGTTGTCCGATGGTCTGGGGTATTGGATGATCGGTCATGATTTCTCCTCCGGTGTGTTTCCTGCGCGTTCTCGCTTGCTTTCTCTGTTTTGACATTGCATGATATTGGGCCAGGCGGGAGCGCTCGCTTTTTGGGAACGCGCGCACCTCTTCCACCGAGACTCCGCGATGAAACGCCTCGACCAGGATTCCATCAAGCGCATTCTTCAGTTCCAGCAGTACACGCTTTTTGTCAGGGTTTCGTCGAAAATCAGAAATGAAAACCCCTTTTCCGGCTCGCGTGACGACGACTCCCTCGCTTTCAAGTTCACGATACGCTCTGGCAACGGTATTCGTGCTGATTCTCAGCTTCAAAGCCATTTCCCTGACCGAAGGCAGAAGTTCTCCCGCCTCGGTCATTCCGGTGGCGATGGAGCATTTTATCTCGTTCATCAGTTGAATGTAGATGGGCTCGCTCTTTTTCTGATCGATTTTGGGAAGCATCGCAGGATTCTCCTACTGTATTGACTGTATTGCTACGGTAGGATTATAGCGAGAACAACGCCGGATGTCAAGAAGAATTATTGACAGAAGAATTATTGAAGCGCGAAAGGAACCGTTAGGGGCCAAAGGTCGAAAGTCGAAGGTCTAAGGAGTCGGACACGATTCTTGAACGGGGCACACGGGGAGCGCCGGCGAAACATACTATCTCTGCTTCCGGAAAGACGCGGTGGACAATACAAGTATTCGTTCACCATTCATGTCAACCTGCCACAGTTCGCCGCCGCGCGCGAATATGATCGCGTTATCGCTCAGCCAGTCCCACTGCTTCTCGTTGGCGGAGAAATCTTCGACGAGAGTGGTTACTTCGCATCCATCGACGTCGAGTAGGGCGAGTCGCGATGCGTTTTCCGGCGTCCCTGATTCTCTTGTTACGATCGCCAGTTTGGCCGCACCTGGAGACCACTTCATTTGCTCGATTGGTGGAATGGCGCTGCAAACAGCGTGCCGCGTTACAGTATCCGACACATCATAGATAGCGAGTCCATGTTCAGCGGACCAGCATGCAAACCGTTTGCCGGGTTTTGTCCAAGCGCGCAATGGGACATTCTCGAATTTGCTTAGCGCCACTTTCCCTTCTGACCGATAATTCAC
>JACRIR010000259.1 GCA_016215705.1 Candidatus Poribacteria bacterium
CACTGTGAGCGTCCAATCCGATAGTATGCATCTCGGGCCTCCTTGCGTTGACTGGTTGGTTTGTTCTTACCTTAACTGCGTATTTTATACCAACTGCAACACTTGGATGCCCGCTTTTTCACATTACCAGGTCTACACATTGACAACGCCAATCCGTTTTTGAAACATTCGGAGCCATCCTCACCCGTCAATAAACCCATGATTGGAACATCGGTTTCGTTTCCCCTTTCCTCTCTCACGCTGCCACTTGCCATCTTATGACACCGCGCCTCGCGGTATTTCCGTTCAGTTTCTCACCTCTGATTTAATCCAAAACCCAAAACATGTCCTCGACTTTGATCGGGGATCTAAAATCCAAAATCAAATCCCTTTCCCCCCAAAAGCCTTCCTTCATTCCTGTCATTCGCTGTTGATTCGCGACATTCGTGATCCACCTCTTTTTCTGGCAATACGAATACGCTCGATCCTTGATAGCCACAGACTACTATTCTCACTCAACGATGCCAAGCATAACCTGCGTCACCAATCGCCTCAAAAAGTTCCCCAAGTCGTTCCCTCTTGGACTTCTTAACTTCTTGTTGGTCAATTATTTGCGCATCTCCTTTCGTCTTTCGTCTTGCTCCTTTCCCCTCTCATGTCCCACGCGCTTCGCGCGTCCCTGCCTTGTGGTGTATCAAACACCCACAGTGGGAAAACTTGCACAGAACAGCCGACCATCCGCTTCAGCCGGCCACAATATACTTTGTAACATACTGACAATCAGTATCTTGCAAGTTATGCTGCAACCGAGGCGCCTTTGGCCCGCAGATTGCTTTTGGACAAAGGAGATAAACGTCATGGTGAATGTTAGAGGGCAGAATCAGGTCCAGGAAGAAAGGAACAAAACAATGTGGAGAACTAAAGTTCTGGTAGCAGGACTTATCGTGTGCCTTGGCGCAACGCTGCCGGTTACCGCGTGGGCCATGGACTGCGGCGGCGGGCATTCCGGCAGTCAAGGCTCCCATCAAGGCGCTCAAGCAACTCATGAGCATGGCACACAAAGTCAAGCGCAGGGGACAGAAGCAGGCCACGAGCACGGCGCCGTAACAAGTAACGAGCATACGGCAGCGGACTCCATATTCGACAACTACTTTGACATTCGGGCTTCTCTCGCACAAGATACGCTCAAGGATGTGTCCTCGAGCGCGAATGCGTTGGCGAAGGCAGCAGGGGACTCGCGCGCCACTGGCTCCGCGGGAACAAACGAAGCGCAGGAGAAGACGCAACGTTCTCTGGAAACCGAAATGGCCGCTGCCGCGCGAGATCTCGCCAAGAAGACCGACATTGCATCCGCGCGCACTGAGTTCGGAGAACTGAGCTCGCAATTATACGAATACCGCAAGGCGACCGGCATGACATCCGACAACGTTCACGCCTTCGCTTGTGACATGGCCAAGAAGGTGTGGTTGCAAGAGAGCGCCGACCCGGGCAACCCGTACTATGGCCGCTCAATGGCAAAATGCGCGCGAGAAATCGAGTAGCGCAATGCCGGCATGGCCGCTTCTCCTCACTCCCAGAAAGGGGTAGTGGCGTAGTCCCGCGCAGTGGCGGGACTACGCCCCCTTTCCGATAACTCGATGAACGGAGAAAATACGCCATTAATTCTCATTGGCTGTTTGACCAAACAGATCACAGGAGGTGACATGACATGACAACGGAAAGAACCTGCCAGGTTTGCGGGAAACCTTTGGCAGAAAAGGAAATGTGTTTCAAAAAGGAATTCGAGGACAAGACCTATTTTGCCTGTTGCCCGGTATGTTTCTCGATATTGCAGAAAAATCCCGAGAAACATATCGCCGCATAGTCGGCAATGCGGTGGATGCCGGCAAATTCAGGCGATTCCCGGAAGCCGGAGCTAGTCACATGCAAGATAAACCCAAAATACTGATTGCTGACGATGACGTCACGCTGAATCTATCTCTCGCGTTCCTGGTGGAACATATAGGCATGAAGGCAGTTCAGGCCTATGACGGCCTTGAAGCCCTCAAGGTAATCCAGAGTGACAACATTGACGCAGTGATCTCGGATGTCAGGATGCCGGGGATGACAGGGATCGAGCTCTTGCGCGAAATCAAGCATCTCAAGGAACACTTGCCGGTCATCATTATGACCGGCTGCGCTGAAAAGCAAATAGCTGAGGAAGCCGCCGCGTGCGGCGCCTTCGCCTTCCTGGAAAAACCAGTGCAACTCGTTGCCCTCATCGCCACGCTCAGGGCTGCGGTGGACTTCTCAGAGCAGAATAAGATATCATCTGAGGCGTAGTCGCGAATTTGTGATCGATGGTCCGCCTTGCAATCGTGTTTGCTCATTAAAGACTAGACAAAGATTGCTGGTACCGGCGCTTGGTTCTTCGTAGGGGCACGGCGCGCCGTGCCCCTACAGATACCAACAAAATCAACTTGACATGACACTAGTACTCTGATGGGAGAGAATAATGACGAAACTACTATTGATTCTTCTCGGAGTCATCGGAGGGTTCCTGTTTCTTGTGCTGGTCGTGCTAAAGGTTGTAGTTCGCGTAGCGGCAAAACTCGGCAAGTCTGCGCCCTGTCCACCGGGACTTAACTGGATTCTCGACAACCCCTACCGCCGCCAATACGCGCCTCTGATATTAGAAAGGGTTGGTATTTCTCCCGGCGAACGTGTCCTGGAGCTCGGAACAGGGCCAGGCCTTTTCTCCGTGCGCGCGGCGCGACTCCTGGAGCCTGAAGGACAGCTCGTTTCAGTGGACATCCAACCGGAAATGATTGCGGCAGTCGAAAAGAATGTCCGGGAAGCCGCGCTCACGAACGTGAAGACCCACGTGGCCGGCGCATATGAGCTTCCATTAGATAGCGAGAGCGTGGATCGCGCCTTCTTAATCACGGTTCTGGCCGAAATTCCGGACCAGAATCGGGCGTTGAAAGAGTTGCGAAGAGTGATCAAGAGCGGAGGCATACTCTCGATTACCGAAGAGTTTCCCGACCCGGACTATCCCTTCGCCTTCGAGACAATCCGGCGCGTGGAGCCCAATGGATTCAAATTGGAATCCCGCCTTGGGAACTTTTGGCTTTACACTCTCAACTTCAAGAAAGTGTAAACACGATATCCCTTCTCATGTTTGTTTTGCCACAATGAGCCGGCAACCTCCCGAAAGCGTCCACTCTCCATAACTCGTTTTATTTTAATACTTTATGTCGTTCTCCACGAAGGCAGATTCGGTTGGCTCGACAATTGCCCTTCTTGTCCTTGTTATCGGCAGGCGGAGGTAAGCCTTCGCGGGAATGATAAAGAAAAGAAGCTGCTCATTCGTATAGTTCGCATAATCCGTTGCATTCGTGATCCAAGTCTTCTTCTTTTTATTCGTGATTCGTCTCGCGCTTTGCGCGATTCGTGGAATTTCTGTTTCAGGAATTCTTTTGTTTTGGCTGCGGCTATCACGCACTGTATTGCTCACATCAAGGAGATGCGTATGATGAATTTTAAGGAAGACCCGGCGAGGGAGCGGTATGATCGAAACGCATGGTGCTTCGACTTCCAGGACTCCTTGTTCGGGCAATTATTGGCCAAGAAGAAACATGAGATGATCAAACAAACGAAAGGAACGGTCCTGGAGGTCGGCGTCGGCACCGGCAAGAGTCTGAGCCATTATCCGAAGGGAGTAGAACTTGTAGGGATAGACATTAGCCCGAAGATGCTTGCGAGAGCGGAAGCGAGGGCTAAGGATTTCCCGGGAAGACTGACGCTTAAGGTTGCCGACGTTCAATCGCTTGAGTTTCCGGACAACTCGTTCGATATGGTGGTAACTTCGTGCGTGTTCTGCTCCGTGACGGACCCCGTTCAAGGATTCAGGGAAATCAATCGGGTGCTGAAGTCCGGAGGAGTCGGTCTGCACCTCGAACATGTCCGGAGCAAACATCCACTGATTGGCAAAATCATGGACATTCTGAATCCGTTGGTCGTTCGCATGGCCGGCGCAAATATCAATCGCGACACAGCCGAGAATATCCGAAAATCGGGCCTGCGAATCCTCGAGGAGAAAGACCTCTTGTCTGATATCCTGAAGTTATTCAAGACGGGGAAAAACGAAAACGCATCCAAGTCAGTCCGTGGATAAGTAATGACTCCTTTTCTTCTTCTTTTTTTTCCAAATCCACGAGAATCATGCGGATTCCCCGTTTCTTCTTTTTGGTTGGCTGCGGCTATGCCGCGCCGGCCCCCACTTACGTTTGATTTGCCTGCGTTGCGGCTGCTGACACACCCGTTTCATCAATCACCCAGACCGGACACGTCGCCTGCCTGGCAAGTCTGAGGGCCGTGCTCCCGAAGAGGAACTCCTCAGTGCGGGAGAAGCGATGTCTTCCTGTTACAATCGCGGTATGTCCGTGTGACTTTTGGTGGGCCAGTATGACATCGGAAACTCGCGTGTTCTGACCCTCTTCTAAACAGGTCTCGAGGCGAGATTCTTCGAATCCGTTTTGGAACAGATACTCTTTTGCCTTTCCCAGAACGGAAGCCGCCGTATCCGACAATCTGGCTCGTTGGCTTTGCTGTTCTTCCGCAGAGGCAAAGAGCTCCGGGTTGGGATTGTTTGCGACATATAAGAGCGTGACTCTTACCTCCGGCGAGCGGCCGAACAAACGGGCGACGTAGCGGACGGCATTCATGGATATCTCTGATTCATCCAGATGCACCAGCAGATTCTGCTCGGTGGAGAAGCTCGCGGCGGGAAGCGGCTTTGCGTCGGAAAGAGTCTGATAATAGCTGCGCCTGATGTCCGCGTACGTGCCCGTGAAGAATCCTACGGCAAAGAGGAGGAGTATCTGGATGCCGTTGCTCACGGCCATCTCGGCGGTAGCCATCATTACAGTTACCGCATGATACATGTATACCAGACTGATCGCGCTCGCGGCGGCCAGCCCGCCCTTCTTACCGAACCACCAGCCGGAAAGCGACACGGGAGCGAAAAAGAGCGCCTGCAGTAAGACGTGCAGGTACATGAGGTGGCCCGGTGTCCCATAGTGGAACAGCGTGATGCCCGCGATAAGGCTGGCAACAAGAAGTATTCTCGCATTTCTGTCCGTCATTGGCAGCATATCGTCATCTCCACGAACATCGGGCGCCGTCCATCCCATCATCCTATCAGCGATGCGGCGTCGCCAATGTCCTCCAGAATCTCATCAACTGCTTCATAGTAGACTTCAGCGCCCGCAGCAAAGCTCATAAGCACGCGATTCAATTTCTCAGGGACATACGGATACAGCTTTCTCCAATTCATGAGCCGGGATGGTTGAACCACCGAAAAATCCGTCCGTTCGAGACTCTTCACCCTCTGCGCCGCCTCTTTGTCCAGGTTCCCGACCTGGAAGCTCCGTTCTCCCTTTCCGATCATTTCGCTGAGTATGTCGGCGACGCCGAGTAGGTCAAGCGCGAAGGGCGCTTCATTGAATATGAAGTCGTAGTCAAAATCGATCCACCGAAGCTTTCCCATCTCTTTATCAAGTATGAGGTGGTCACTCCGAACGTCTCCGTGCCGTATCCCCCGGCTGTGCAGAGAGCTGAGCGCCTTCAAAGCAGGAAGAAACAATTGCAGGAGCGCAGGCAGTGATTCGTGAAAATACCGCTCATGTGATTCCGGAGAGTCCACCATGATTTCAAAAAGTGTCTTGCCGGCGATGTAGTCGATGAGGCGTATGTGATTGGTGGCGTCCACCAGAACCGTTCGTCCCTGCATGAAATGCTCGAGTCCTTTGACGGATTCGAGCACGCGTCCTTCCTTGGCGGGACTGCGAAAACAGCGAACGATGTATTCGCCGTACTTCAGGTCGAATTGTTCGAGGTAAACCAGCTTGATAATTTTCCGTTTTCCCGTAAACGCCTCGTATGCGTACTTCACCCAATATTTCGGCTCGTCATCCAGCCCGAAGCTCTTCTCTTTGGCCGTTCCGCTCACCACGTAGTGCGCGCCGTCAAGCAGCACGACATCGCCACGGTTGATCGAAAAGAAGTCGTCCAGCTTCTCATGGATTCTCACGCCGGCCGGGCGGAAACTAAGAAACCGCTCCACTTCGGAACCCAAATCCAAATCCTGGGGCATCTTTTTTCTTCCCTTCCGGTCTTGTAGACGAAGGCCCGGCAGATTCGCGCCTGCACATTTGTCGGACAATCAATCTGAGACCTGCAAATATGAGATATGATTGCAACTTTTGTGCCGATGTTACCAGTGGGTTTTGCCGGTCCAAGTGAGAATGCGCAAAGGTTTGGAATACCGCTACTTCGAGCCATCTTGCTCGTAAGACAGGTGGATATCGAGAAACCCGCAAGTGGCGCCGCTGCAAACAAACGGACTCCGTTTGTCCAATATCAAACACCGGACGAGGAAGGAATTACGAACGGCGCGAACCGGAACAGGTCTAGATAATTCGCACATATTAGCGCCCTTCGCGGATTCATGCGTTATAATAGGGCCAAGGGAAACGCACACGCAGCCACCAGCGCGCGGGACATGCAGAGGGAAGTATTCATTGCAAACGACACTGACTGTGGATTTCCGCCCACGCGGGAAAGACAAAGAGAGTTCGAACCCATCGTAACCGCCGGACACATATGAAGACTTCCGTCAAATTTCTCATCCTTGCAGGCTGTTTTGTTGTCATTAGCGCCGTTCATTACACTACACAAACAGAGGACCCCGGCGTTCGCTTCGTCCATGTAATCTTCCAGGACCTCTACCTCGTGCCGATCGTCTTCAGCGCCTATTGGTTCGGCCTGATAGGAGGGCTGCTCTCAGCGACTCTCGCCATAGTCTTCTATCTTCCTCACGTGTCTTTTCAATGGCTCGGCGGCCCAATGGACAAGGCCGACCAACTCGGCGCAATGGCCGTCTTTGCGCTTGTGGGACTGGCGGCCGGCTTCCTTTCAAGCATGGAGAAGCGCGCGCGTCTTCAAACAGAACGCGTTGAAGCGCGAAGCCAGAGAAGAGCTGTCGCAACGGCAATCACCGCTCTTGAGCGCGCCCTGAAAGCCAAGGACGAATACACCCGGGCGCACAGCGAACGCGTAGCCGATGTTGCCGTAGCGTTGGCAAGAAGGATCGGTCTGGACGAAGCTGATTGCGAGGAAGTCTGGCTTGCCGCTTTGATGCATGATGTAGGAAAAATAGGGGTGCGCGACGACGTCTTGCTGAAGCCCGATAGCCTCACGGGAGAAGAATGGGAAACAATCAAGAAGCACCCTAACATTGCCGAGGAAATATTGAAACCGATCAAGGGGATAGGCGGCGTGGTTTCAATTGTGCGCTCACACCACGAGAATTTTGATGGAACCGGCTATCCGCAGGGTCTCAAGAGAGACGAGATTCCCCTCGGGGCGCAAGTATTGGCCGTCGCTGATACGTTTTCGGCCCTTACCGATGACAGGGCGTATCACAAACACGAAGAGGCAGCTAAGGCGCTGGATACAATGGAAACAATGTCCGGTAAGAAACTGAACCCTGAAATCCTTGAGGTGTTCAAGAGAATGATCCTTGAGCAATCAGGAGGCAACTACCCGGCGTCCAAACGGTAACTACCATATGTCATTCTGAGCGAAGCGAAGAATCTCTGGTTAGCGGCGCGAATTTATGAGTAACCGAAGGGTCCTTCGCCACTGTCAGAATACCCTGACCCTGGTTTTCGAAATAGCTTTGCGCTCTTCTTCATAGGATCTTTTGTCGAGAAATCAGCATGGGCAGTCATGCGCTTTAGGCGCAATTGGATTTTGGGATGACATTAAACCGCATGTGGCAATATTCAGCACCCTCGACTGCCTGAACGCAGGGTCGCTCAAACTGACCGCCCCAGTACTCCATGAGAGCGAAATCCAGGTTGCAGAAGCAGGCCAGGCACAGGTCCTCAGCGTGGTGCTTTCGGAGAAAATCGATTATGGGACATCGAAACCATTTTATGGCTATGACATTGTTTTCGTCATCGTCAGGAACAATCTCGAAGCGATAGCCCGGCTCGCTGAAAGGAAACAGCAAGAACATTCTCACGCAAATACGGATTTGTTTCCTGACATCACGTGAAATCAGTCGAGCTGTGAGTCGAGGTAAAAACGCGAATGCCTTATAAGGATGCCATAATGTATCATTTATTAATACCTTGGCATAGTCTTTGTCGATGCCTTCCCCCAAGAGGGTTCTGTAGAATGCCAGACCGAGGCCCGCGGCTCTCACATTGAGTTGTGCGCCGATTGTCGGTTCATCGGGAATTTCGCGGGCAAGCTCGTGGTAATTTTGCCAGAGCTTGTCAAGAATGCGGTTTACGTCGGCCGAATCAAACTTGCCGCATTCCGGTTTTTGGAGATGTCGGTTTCGATCTGTAATAGCATTGTGCGCGGCGTGTTTCAGGAGAAGTTTGCCAATTCTTCTAAAAACGGCTTCGTTCATGTTGCGCTCCCGCCGGACCCATCTTCCTGCCTTAGCTTGGTTGGGCCTCGATCTGATGCATGATGCCGAGAAAGGTCCGTTTGGCCTTGATGAGCGTGAGGCCCGCCTGCTGAACAATGTCCAAGGGGTGACGGTTCCAGCGGCATCCGACTCTCCTTGCGTGCTTGTCTGCCCTGTGGTCCATCCACTGTCCCAGCCATTCGTGATCGCTCCGTCCATGCTCCAGAAGCAGAATTCGGCCTTCAGGTCGGCATACACGGGCCATCTCTCTAACTGCCGCAACAGGGTTGGGAAAGGTGCACAACGAAAGGGAAGATACCACTGTATCAAAACTGCGATCAGGAAAAGCGAGCGCTTCTGCATCCATAGTCCGAAACGCGATATTGCGTCCTAACCCTTCGGCGTGCCTCCGAGCGACTCCGAGCATCCCCGTGCTCATATCGACAGCCGTAATCTCACAATCCTTTGAATAGTGAGAAAGGTTCTTCCCGGTTCCAACGGCGATCTCCAGAACTTTTCCCGTGGCCCCTTGAAGCAGTTGGCGCCTGAGATTCTTTATGCCCAACAGTAACTCATAGGGCGTTTCCACCAAGTTGTAACGTCCTGCCATCCCGTCATATTTTGCCTTGATATCTGCTTTTGATCTTGGAACCGTCATCCCCCGCTTCTCCTTTTTGACCCTGTGTTTTTCCATGCAGCCCTAATTTCGATGCCGGCAATGCCCCCAAGATTCCAAATAGAGTCCTTAGCATCGCCCGGACGTATCTCTAATAAAGCAATCCGCAAGCCAATGGTTGAGCTACACTGGAAAGAATACACAAGACGCTAACACAACACGAGTTAGGGATGGAAGACAGTTTTGGCGAGCCGACAAATTCGTGAAGAAATGTTGAAAATCAGACACGTGCCTGCTTGATGTGAACCAGGCAAAAGGGGGGCTGCGATAAGTAGAGGATCATTCGTCGGGGACAGCTATATTGCGCTAACAGCGCGAAAAGACAACTGTACCGACCGCTTCAGCATTAGGCGCAGTTCCACGTTTTCCCGAAATACATGATAAGGTACGATCCAACCGACAGGCAGTATAGCTTTATCGCAATCTCGATGAGTTCCTCAGCCGTAACATTGAACAAGAGCCGAGTGTTGAATCCGTATAGCAACGCGTATAAACCCAGGAAGATCAAACCGGAACCGGTGGAAATTCCGAATACCCTTGCTGCAGGGTTTCCCTTCAGGAAATATACCGCTGAGAGCAATGCGCATGCCGCTATCCATCCGTCAGCCAGCGGAAAGGACATGAACCAGTCCTTGTAGCCCGGCACAATATCTGCGATTTCAAAGACGCCGGAAAAGACAAGAATCCAATAAATCGCTATTCCAGCCGCCGTGAAAAACAACAACGACAAAACAATTCCTTTTGATCCCATTTTGTAGGCTCTCCTTTTGATTGCATTTCCGTCAGATCCTAAGAGACACGCGCTTATTCGGGGACACCTTGCCGCAAGGTGTCCCCGAATAAGCTCACCATGCTGGATCGCGTCCCCGAATCAAGGAGCGTCTCTTTCGCAGTTAACCACGCCCATCGCGGCCAAGCGCTCCCGAGAAACCAGCAACCCAAAATCCCACCTTTGTTTTCAATTCGGGCGCCGTGGAGGCAACGCGCAAACGGCGCCCTCGGCCGGCGGCAACTGTACGGCCTCGTTTAACACATGTCCCGCATGAGCAATAGCCGCCGCCATGCACAAACCAACAATCTCCTCAATGCTGAATTCCTTCTTGATCTCATCGAACAGGTCGTCGGAGACGAAATGGCGCGCGATCCCATCTGACAACCGAACCGCCAAATACTGCCTTCGGGTTAGCGGCTCAGGATTGACCTCCTTCTCAAACACTGCCCATTCTATCGGCTCAACTGCGCTGCGCACGGCAGCCGTCCGGTGAGTCACTCAGTAATGGCAGCCCGTAACAAATGCCCCGCGCAACGCCATAAGCTCCCACGTGACGGGATCCACCGCCGTTGCCGTTCCGGTGATGAGGTGAACCCATCCCCGAAGAGCTTCCGGAACGTGGGCAATCACGCCGAACATCCGCGAGTCGCGCCACCATCCAACTTGGGTATCGCGCAGAATCGCGTTAATGTCCTCGTCGGACGCTTCACCCGGAGCGACCGGTCTGATTCGTTCTTCTTGTGCTTTCACAATTCCACCCCTGTCTCCCGCGACATCGTCCCATGTTTTCTCACGCACTTCGCATATGTTTGATAACTCAGCGCGGCAAAACCGCAACCAAACAAGGAGAAGCAGAATCGCTTGCTTAAGAGAGTAACACGTACAGCATTTCCGCAGGGGCGACCCGCCGGGTCGCCCCCCATAAGAGCAAATCACAACTGAAAGACCTGAACAGGATTGCGCTCGACGCCCGCCGGGTCGCCCCCCACAAGAGCAAATCACAACGGGAATTCATGACATCGAAACTGAATAGTATAAGGAGCCGGCTTATGGCCGATCTTCCACCTTCAGTTCCATGACAATGTGGCCAAAGCCGCCGCACCGCACTCCGACATCGGGACAGCCAGTTCTTTTGAACGCCATCTTGTTTGCGTCAAGGCCGGCGTACAAAAGCTCGTTTGCCCCAAAAACCAGTTTCTCCAGACCTCCCAAAGCATACATGCACACTTTCTCCGGACAGAGCCTGGTCAAGAGGTTCCCCGCCGCGTCGAAATAAAATTTGTCGCCAACCATATGCCGGCTGTTACACCCGTGCGATTCGACAACCTCTGCAATGATCGTCTTATTCATCAGCCCGGCCGCCTTGGCGAGAATCTCTTCATTTCGCGGATTCTCTCTGAAGAGTTTCATCTCTTCATCGGTATACCCCAAATGCTGCTGGAAAAGACTCCATACGCTTTCGTCGATCTTCATGTTCTCCTCCTCGCTTTGTACTACTATCATGTCATGACAAGATCTTTGGGTACTCACGCGGGTTCTTCGTAGGGGCACGGCGCGCCGTGCCCCTACAAGTACCTACATAATTAACTTGACCTGACACCACTCATGTTCGAAATATTGTCGCAATCTCCCCTCACCGTCTTTGCAGCAAGATGCCACTTATTCCCCCCTTTCGTAAAGGGGGGGCAGGGGGGATTTGCCTCTACTACGGCCTTCAACCCTTTCACCTGATTTATCTGTTCTTGACTTTCGACCTTTGACCTTCGACTTTTGACCGTGCAATAACAGCCTTGGTTGCCGCTACGCCGCGATGTGATACAATAATAGTCATTCGCTCAACCGTGGTGTTGTTGATTCTATATCGGACATCCGTTATAATATCACAAAAGGGAGGCCTTGTCAAATGCCGAAGATCGTAGACCATGATTCGAGACGTGAGGAGGTCGCGCAGGCCGTGTGGCAGGTCATCGCCAAACGAGGAATCGGCGCGACCACCATACGCGAGATCGCGCGTGCTGCTCGGTGTTCGACGGGCGTCCTTGCTCACTACTTCAAGGACAAGAATGAACTACTTCTTTATGCCCTTCGCATCGCATCGATGCGGGCGGCCAACCGCATGCAGAAACGAATGCTTGAATCGGCGGGAGGAGAAACCTTGCGTAGGGTAATTTACGAGGCATTGCCCATTGACAAAGAGCGGCGGACGGAATGGCAAATATGGGTGAGCTTCTGGGGGGAGGCGGTAAGCAACGCCTCTTTTGTAAAGGAACAGAAACGGCGATATATCGAGTGGCGCGCTTTCGCGCGAGACCTTCTCCTCGAAGAACAAAGGGCAGGACGCATCCGGAAGGATATCGACGCGAAGAAGGAGGCCGACTCTATCATCGCGCTTGTTGACGGGGTCGGGCTTCAGGCCACGATCGAGCCACGGCGCCTGCCGCCGAAACGCCAGCGCGAAATTGTGGACCGGTATCTCTCCACTCTCTCTTGCCGGTGACGAAAGGAATCTCATATGAGACGTATGCGCCTCTGGGTTTTGGGAATTGGTGTTATGTTCGGAGTGTTCCTTGCCTTGTATCTTTATCAGCCCCCTGCCGACAACTCGTACGCATCTCGGTATCTCAAAGAAAACCCAACGCGTTTTCTGCAACTGGGAGACTACAAGATACACTATCTCGTTCGCGGATCCGGCGCTCCTGTGATTCTCGTTCATGGCGGGGGAACATGGCTATACTCATTCAGAAACAATATCCCCTCGCTCTCCGAACATTTTACTGTTTACGCCCTCGATATGCCGGGCCATGGATATACCGAATATCTCGGCGAGCCTGCGTTTGATCTTGACACCTTCGCCGAGGTCCTGGATGGTTTCATGATGGCAATGAATCTATCCAGCGCGGCACTGGTTGGCAATTCATGGGGCGGCGGCTGGGCGCTCTATTTTGCGGAAAAGCATCCGGAGAAAGTTCGTGGGCTGGTTCTGATTGATTCGAGCGGCTTCGTTGGTCGCGACCATTGGGAGTGGGAAATTCTAAAATACCCGCTGCTGGGCGAGGTGCTTTCCAAATTCGTCTCCCGCAGTTGGGTTGAAGATAGCTACAGGAAAGATGTCTTCCACGATGCCGGTAAAGTTACGGACGAGATCGTCAGCGAGGTGTACAAACCGCTGACGTTTCCCCGAAATCGCCGCGCCCAATACAAGATTGAGAGAGGTCTCGACTGGAAACTTACCGAAGCCGCAATGGGTTCAATAAAGGCGCCGACCCTGATTATCTGGGGGAAGCAGGACAAATATGTAGACGTCCGCTCGGCTGAGCGATTCCGGCAGAACATAAGGAATTCAACTGTGGTGGTGCTTGACAACTGCGGTCACACTCCTCATGAGGAATGTCCCGCTGCCGTCAACGAACTGATTGTGGAATTCGTCGGCGGGAGCAAATCGGCGAGCACTGGCGCAAGAAACATGACAAACTGATACATGTCGATATGAATCAGCACAAATCTGCGTGCATCTGCGGGTAGTCTCCCTTTTACCCCTCGTTTTTCGCCTTTAGTCTCACGCTCCTTTGCGCTCTTTGCGCCTTTGCGGTTTGATTTACCTTTCGCCTCTTACTTGTCTCCGTATTGCGGCGCGCGCTTTTCGAGAAACGACATCGCGCCTTCGCGGAAATCGTCCGTGAAGAAGTTGACGACCTGCGTCCGGTTCTCCATGTGAATCTGGTGCTCGAGGCTCGGCGCGCAGAGGCCGAAATTGAAGACCTCCTTTGTCATGCGGAGCGCAAGCGGAGCGTTTGTGAGCATC
>JACRIR010000262.1 GCA_016215705.1 Candidatus Poribacteria bacterium
CCGCCGATGACGACGATGGGGCTTCCGGCGCGCATGGCATTGGCTATGCCGGTGACCGAGTTCGTCAGACCGGGTCCGGCGGTCACGACGGCCACGCCGGGTTTTCGGGTGATGCGAGCCCATCCGTCGGCGGCGTGCGTGGCGGCTTGCTCGTGGCGCACGTCGACAACGCGGATTCCGGTTTCTATGCAACCGGTGTAAATAGGTTGAATGTGTCCGCCACATAAAGTGAAAATACATTCTGAGCCTTCGTTTTTCAGCGCTTTTGCGACGAGGTATCCGCCTTGTTTGTTCATTTCTTCGTTCTTTCGTTAGTAGTTCCGGTCATGCGTCGTCGAAGAGTTTTTTCCACGTATCCTTGCTTCTTTCATAGCCTGCATCGCGTTTTGCCGGCCCGCGGTCATCGGCAAAATCAAATTCATCGCAGAAGTTGCCTTTTTCCTTGTCGAGCACGAGCTCGGTTGTCGGGCTTTTGCACTGGTTTGGCGCGTGCGCATCATAGAGCTTGCAGTTAAGGCAGCAATGGAGGTCGTAGCCGCAGTTCGCGCACGTTTCCGTTCGTCCCGGAAAGCGATGCTGCGAAACCCAGGCTGCGCCGCATTTATGGCAAAGCTTCAACTCTTGCCGGCTCCTATGCTGACCTGTGTGAGTATGCACAACCCATTCATCTTATTATATTGACAGGCAGACATATTTGTCCAGACTTTGCGACGGTCGGGGTGTGCGAATAGAGGGCACGGCGCGCCGTGCCCCTACAGGAATTCTTGCGCCCATGGCCACTATTTATGTCGCCCGCCCCGATGGTTGGTCCTACACGCGGACAGGAACGATTATGAAGGGAATGCCCTGGCGATACAGTCTTCTCTGTATGGTGAAGGTGATGTAGTTGTGGAGCAGGCGGGTCAGGAAGGAATCGTTCGGGAACACGAGTTGTCCGCCGAAGAAGACGGCGTTGGGGAAACGTTCGAGAATCTTTGAGGCGAGTTTTGTGATTTCCTCGACGGCATCGTTCCCGATTGAGGAAAAGCCTTCAGCATAATAGCCGTTTCGCCGCATGAACTCGACATAGCGGTTAACTTCGGTTTTTGTGTGTTCATCTAGGTTCTGGATATCCGCTGTGCCCTTGAACGTGCCGGCATCGATCACCCCTACTTGCACGAAAGCAAAATTCTTGAACCCTTCTCCGAATAGTCGGATTACGCCGAACAGCGTATGGAGCCCGAGACCATTGAATCCATTGACGAGCACAACCGCTGTCTTTGCTTTTGGGTCAAGCCTGGGGTCTTTTGCAGACGTTCTTTCTTTTGCGGCCGGTAATGCGGGCTCTGAGGAGTCGGCCGCCTGAACGAGGTCATCCAGTTTTCGGAGGAGTTTGAAGGCGGCATCGTAATGGCGCTTGATGATGACGGCCAGCACTATTAGGGTTCCCGTGATGAACAAGGTTATCCATCCGCCTTCGTTGAACTTGAGTATGGTAACGGACACGAGAATGAAGGCCGTCAGGATCAGACCGACACCATTGATTAGAATCCTCTTCGGCCAATTGTCGACCTTGCCGCGCACTTCCCACCAGTGACGCACCATTCCCAATTGCGAAAGTGTGAATGTGATGAACACGTTGATGCTATAGAGTACTACGAGGAACCGAACGGAGCCACCCGAGAAAAGGATCATTGCAAGGGCAGCGGTTCCCATGATAAGGACGCCGTTCTGGGTGACGAAGCGGTCGCTGAGGTTGGCGAACCTTGTCGGCACCCATCGGTCGAGGGCCATATAGGACAGGACACGAGGGCCATCAAGGAAGCCCGTTTGCGCCGCGACAAAGAGGATCGTTGCTTCAGAAACGAGAGTAACGAGAACGAACACTTTTCCTGGATCTCCCCAATCTCTGGTAACGCTTTCGAAAAGGACAGCGTTCAAAGTTTTTCCTTGTTGCGGCTCGACGCGGTAGAGGATATAAGCGACCATAAGGCCGACGACCATAAAGGCAAGCGAAAAAGCTATATAATGCATTGTTCGCTTGGCGGTTTCCACCCGGGGCTCCCTGAGGATGGGGATACCGTTGCTGACGGCTTCGATCCCGGTATAGGTTCCCGCTCCCATACTGTAGGCTCTCAAAATAAGCACAAACATGCCGGCGAAACCGATCTCATAGTAGGTCTCTTGAACGTCGGCGCGCGTAGCGCCTATGACTCCCGATAAGTCCATCGAATGCAGAACAACGGCATAGACAATCACGAGCGCGTGCGTTACGATGAAGGTCAGGAATATGGGCACGAGCGGCGCCACGGACTCCTTCACCCCCCGGAGATTCAGCAACGTAAGGATAAAGACGCCTGCGACGGCGAGCTCGATCTTGAATTGGTACCATTGCGGCGGGAAATAGCTGAGAATGGCGTCTGCGCCGCTCGCAATAGAAATCGTAATGGTGAGCACGTAGTCAATGAGGAGAGCGCATCCGGAGACCATGCCCACGTTGGGCGAAAGCAGTTTGCTGGCGACCAGGTAACCGCCGCCGCCAGTGGGGAAGAGTTCGATAATTTGCGAATAACTGGCGCTTATCGTATAGATCGTGAAAGCGGAGGCCAGAGCAACAAAGAACGCGAGGTGCGGATGAGCGTGCAGGGCGCGGAACGCCTCCTCGGGTCCGTAGCAGGAAGAAGAGATGCCGTCCGCCCCCAGCCCGACCCATGCGAAAAGCGCTATCAATGAAATCTTGTGGAAAAGCGTTCTGTCGTAGGGGCTACGGGCTCCGCCTATTATCAGGGTTTTCAGGCGACGGGCCAGTGATGGTTTGGGGGCTTCCATGTTTTGGGGCTACCTCTCACTTACATCATTACTGTCAGAGCCAACCGATTTTCGCGGTGACAGTCAAAAAGGGGTTCCAATGGGCAGTCGGATGTCCACGAAACCCCGGAGGTAGTATATAGGAAGGAGATGCCGGATTCAAGGATGTGCTTAGCCGTTCAGTACGCCGGATACCAATTCACGCAGCTTGGACGTGGAGAACGGCTTAACCAGGAATCGGCAGCCCGTGCTCTCGATGAAGTTTCGCACTTCATCGCGGTATATGTCGCCCGTGCTGAATATTATTCGTCCCTTCAGGACAGGTCGATTGCTTAAGACCCACTGGTAGAGCTGTTTGCCGTCCAGGCCCGGCATATGGTAATCCACTACAAGAGCGTCGAAGCAGTCGTTTTCGATCTTATCGGTTGCGGCGTGTCCATCGTTTGCGAAGTCGACGTGATAGCCGTTTCCGAGGACATCGCGAATAACGTCGCGGATGGTGGAATCGTCCTCGACTACCAGGATTTTTGCAGCGCCTCCGGAGCAGTTTGTGTGATGCTGCGGCTCGTGAGACGTTTCCTTCCTCTGGTCCGCGTTCGGGATTTCCATGATGAAGGTTGCGCCTTGAGGTGAAGACGACTCGAGGTATATCCTGCCGCCGTGTTCCTCAGCGTAGCGTTTCGATATGCTCAGCCCCAGGCCGGTTCCCTTACCGGATTCTTTTGTCGTGAAGAAAGGCTCGAATATCTTTTCGGAGATTTCTTCGGGGACGCCGGGTCCCGAATCTGATATGACGAACTTGACGCAGTTGTGGTCGTGCGTCGAGCGAATTCGAAGCGCGCCTCCATTAGGTTCCATCGCATGAATCGCGTTGTTTATGATATTCAGGAAGATTTGCGCAAACTGTTTCTCATTAACGACTGCGGGAGGAAGATGCGCGCAGAGGTCCGTGACGAGTTCGACACCGTGGTTCCGAAGTTTGTATTCCACAAGCGTCAGCGTGTTTTGGAGCACTTGATTGAGATTGACGGCCTCGCGTTCCTGCGTTCCGGGCCGTGAGTAATTGAGAAGCGTCTCGAGTATGGCCTTTGCTCCCATGGCCGACTCCTCGACCACGTGGAGCCGCTTCTTGCTTCGCTCATCGCCCGTTTCCTGTTGGAGCATTTGTGAGTAGATGAGGATAGGGGCGATCCTATTGTTAAGCTCATGGGCGACTCCCGCGAGCAATTCGCCGAGGGTCGTGAATTTCTCCGATTTGTAGATTTGGTCTTTCAACTCGGCGACGTTTTTTTCCGTTTCGGAGAGGCGATCCATTCCGTCGGTCAGCTTTGTCTTGAGGTCTTCGCACTCTTTCCTCATGCGGTCAATTGCCAGCGCTCTTTCCAGTACTATAGCCGTTTGGTCGGCCACCAAAGTCACGTTTCTTTTGTCTATTGCGCTGAACCGGTGTTTCTTGGAATGGCTGCAGTTGATTACGCCCATGACGGCGCCTTGAAAGATGACGGGGGCGCACACAACCGAGCGGATTTCCTTTGAAGCGTTCTCGAGTTTGATGAAACGTTCGTCAACCTCGCAATCATCGATGAAAACGGCTTCTTCGTGTTCCGCGACCCAACCTGCTATTCCTTCACCGCGGCTGAATCCTCTGAAAGAAAAGCCTTCTCCGCCGAAAAACGATCCTCCATCGCTTCTGCCTTTCGCGACAAAGAGACTGAGAGCGCCGTTCTTGGGGTCGCTCAGCATTATGGAACAATTCTCGGCCGGAGTAAATTCTATGATAGCCGTCACAATTGAGATGCAGAGGGCCGGCAAGTCCTCGAGCAGAGTGACCGCCTGGTTCATCCGAGTTACAAGGCAAAGTTGCGAGAGAGACTCCTTATAACGAAGCTTGATGTCTTCTCCGGAAGGCCCCTGAGAATCCGTATTGTTCATCATGTCGTTCTCCGAGAGTTGTGCTAACTTCCCTCTCCCCCCAGGCATTGATTTTATTTCCAGTTCGAGAAGAGAGACAGGAGCGAATCCTTTCGCTTTGTCAGCTCTTCCCGCAAATCAGCCACGTCTTCGCGATCCAGGCTGAGGTCTACAATTGCCGAGGCCGCGAGCGGCTCGATGCTTGCGCCGTCGGTCAGGTTGATGCCTTCCTGCCGGCAGAGGTGATTCGCCAGTCGCACAATCGCCGTGGGATGTCGGTAGCGCGCGTCATCGCAGATCACGCCGTGATGATTGGCAATCGTGAACACAATGGTTTTTGCGAATCTCCATTGTTGTGTCACCCACATTCCAACCTCCGGATGCGAGAAACCCAGCACTTCGTCTTCGGCCTCGACTGAAGTAACCCCCCCTGCGGACAGTCTGGAAAGGACTCGATTGTAGCTGTCCGGGAAATAGCTGTCCAGGACGATCTTCCCGATATCGTGCAATAATCCGCAAACAAAACCGGTTTCCAGCCTGGTCCTGTGAGTCATACCCGCTATTCTCTTGGCGAGGTAGGCGCATGCGAGTGAATGAGTCCAGAATCTGGTTCGGTCAAAACTGCTTTGCGACGCCTTCTTATGGAAAGCTTCAATGACGGAAGCGCTCAGCGCTATGCTCTTGACAGCTTCGAAACCCAGGACGACGATAGCGCGTGAAACTGTTGGAACCTCCTGCGAGAGCCCGAAGCAGGCCGAGTTCGCGACCTTGAGGATGTTCGCCGTGAGAGTTGAGTCGCGTGAAATTGCTTCGGCCATTTCCGGAGCGTTCGCATGGCCGTCACCCGCAACCTTGAGAATACGGTTTACCGCCACTGATGGCGCCGGCAATTTGAGCGCCTCCAGTATGAGGCTTTTGCCTTCTTCCTTCTTGCTGCTCATGTCAGCGGCCTTTTGTTCGGCCTTCTTACGGTTAGTTATTGGCATATTTGTCTTAGAAGCACCGTTGAATTCTGGTTTTTCTCCTTTCTCTCAAGCAGCAATGAGCAAAGACAATGCCAACTACTTCATCCAGGGGTGAAGTAGTGGCATAACAATATATTGTGGTGTGAAGAGAGGACGGCCTTAAGAGGACACTATGGGAATAGGCATGTACATTTATTGACGAAGCAGTAGGGAACGGCGACGCACAAAAAGGGGCGGTGCATGTTGTCCGGTGTTTGTCGGGGCAAATTATTGGAGAGATTCGTGTATCAGGAAAGGCCCAGTTTGTCCATCTGGTATTTGAGTGTTCGCCGACTGGTTTTGAGCAACTCGGCGGCTCGGGTCTGAACACCATTGGTGCGGCGCAGGGCTTCCGCAATGATTTCGGTCAGGAACTGGCGCTCGGCTTCATCAAGCGACAGTTCGCCCGAGAAAATCTTCTGTGAGAATTGGCCCACGTCATGTTTGAACTGGCGAACTGACTCAGGGAGCATCTCAGGCATGACGACGTCGGCATTCGAGAGAACCAGCAGCCGTTCGACCACATTCTGCAATTCCCTGACGTTTCCGGGCCAGCTATAGGTCATGAGAAGATCAACGGCTTCGGAAGCGAACGTTTTCGTGCAAGTGCCGAGCTCGGGTGAAAGAAGTTTGACAAAATGGTCGATTAACAAAGGGATGTCTTCCGAGCGTTCCCTCAGTGGAGGGATACGGATAGGCACAACGTGTATCCTATAGTAGAGGTCCTCCCGGAATTTCCCTTCTTTGACGGCTTTCTCGAGATCGCGGTTGGTGGCCGCTATGATTCTTACATCGACTCCGATATTCTGAGTTCCGCCCACTCGCATGAACTCATGTTCTTGCAGGAATCGAAGCAGTTTGACTTGGACCGCCGGAGGGATTTCTCCGATTTCGTCCAGGAACAGGGTCCCCTTGTCGGCAAGCTCGCAACGCCCGATTTTTTTTGTGGCGCCGGTGAAAGCGCCTTTTTCATGCCCGAACAATTCGCTCTCGAAGAGGGATTCGGGGAGTGTATTGCAGTCGAGCGCGACGAATGGCCCGTCCTTGCGCGTGCTTTCCTTATGGTAATGGATGGCGCGGGCGACGAGTTCTTTGCCGGTTCCGCTTTCGCCCAGGAGCAGGACGCTGGTGCGTTTGTCAGCGAGTTGCTCGATTTGCCGATAGATCTCCTGCATCGGTTTGCTCTCGCCCACAAGGTTTTCAAAGCCGTACCTTTTCTCGACTTGGGCCCGGAGGATTTTCACTTCGTTGGCGAGAGTGCGGTTTTCCAGCGCTTTTTCGGCGACTAGGCGCAGCTCATCGACATCGAAAGGTTTAGTGATGTAGTCAAAGGCGCCGAGTTTCATGGCCGCGACGGCTGATTTCGCATCGCGGTTGGCGGTCACCATCACTACCGGCGGGACCTCATCCATCATTCTCAGTTGGTCGAGCATGGCCATCCCGTCGACCTCGGGCATCTTGATGTCGAGGAAAATGAGGTCCACACGATTGTCGGGCAAATGGGCAAGAGCCTCGGTGGCAGACTGTTTGAGAACAACATCGTAGCAGTCCTTGAAGATATCGCGGCAGGTGTTCAGGACATAGCGTTCGTCATCGACAATCATGAGGACGGGACGTGGCACAAAAAGCCTCCTTTAACGCATGTGAGGAATTAGACTTAGCGCATTCTAGCACAGCCGCAAGTTGGTGTCAAGAATTGTGCGCAGTCATGTGTGGAAGAGACACGGCTGTTTCTCACTTTTTGGGGGAATTAGCGGCTGCGATTCTCCATGATGCGAAGTCCCAGGTCGATGTAGTCCTCGAACGGCTCTGCATATTTGTCGCGTTGCCTCATGATGATTGCGCCCGTCGGACATAGATGGACGCATACACCGCAGCCGATACATTTGTCCGTGGTTGCCTGCGGGACATCGCCCGTGTCTTTCATCGCCTTCATGTGGCATTTTTCAATGCAAGTTCCGCAGTGGCTGCACTGGTCCTCGAGAACATTCGGTAAGAAGCGGGAGGTGGCGACAGTGGTTGGCGTCTTCATTTTCGTAATGCCGGCAAGAATATCGCAGCAACAGCCGCAGCAACTGCAAAGGAAGTCGGCTGATTTTGTGTTGGTTGTGCAGTGGACAAGCCCTGCGTCCGCCGCGCGCCGGGTGATCTCTACGGCTTCCTGTAAGGAGACCTTGCGGGCGAAACCAGCTTGTATCAGGTGTTCAGCGTCGGCATCGAAAGCAAGACATACTTCCGTCGGGGCGCCGCATCCTTTCCCGAGCAGGTTTGCGGCGGTTCGGCAGTAGCATTGTCCCACTCCGACCAGCGAGTGTCTCGCGATGAACTCCGAGACTTTCTCGAACGGGAACACTTCCACTCCGGCGGGTATCTCGCGCTCGATCGGGATTGTGCGCGCCGCGGTAGTGTGCTCCGAGTCCCGCGCGATGATCGGCCCGAGAACTGTGGAAAAATACTCATCGAACAGTTTCGCCAGGCGGACGAAGTCAACGCCCGTCTTTTTGCCCGCGCCCATGAACTGAATTTCGACTACGCCGGGCATCAAGGCGAGTCTTCGATAAATGCGCGCATCGGCCGGGCCGCTCGCGTGTATGAGACCTTTTGCCGCAAGTTTCTCAAGATGCTCGCTCACTGCGGCGGGTTCGCGTCCAAGGGTCTCGGCGATGCTTTCAGAAGCGCTCGGGAACAGAGGCAGGGCGGCGACCACAGTTGCGTCATCTTCCGAATACAGCATTTTCAGGATATCGAATTCGACACCAGACTCGCTCTTGGGCAGTCTGAAGGGCGGCTCATCGAAAGCCGCGCGCAATGTCTCATAAGCATCCGGCATAAGAATCTCCTCCTTGGAATTCGGGGTGTGTATTGAATTGTAAGATATCGAGGGTATGCTGTCAAGGCAGCGAAGAACCGAGGTCGCGGAGTTTTCATAGACGGCTGCGTTCGATTTTGTCTATGCGAAGTCGAGGTCGAAACTGTAGACGCCTTCTTCGAGGCTGCTGCGCATCTTGAGGCCGGTCTTCTGGAGGAGGGCCTGGGCCGCGCGGTTTTCGCGCAGGACTTCGGCGGCGAAGCCGCTGATGCCGTTGCGGCGTGCGATGGTTATCAGGTAGTTGAGCAGGAAGGTTCCGATGCCGCGCTTTTGCCACTGATCGCGGACGACTAGCGCGAGTTCTGCGCGATTGGAATGCGGATGGAGGTAATAGCGGCCGATCGCAATTATCTCTTCTCCATGAGCTTCCGGCACGGTGCCGACAATGGCCACGTCATTGCGCTGGTCGATGAACACGAAGTCCTGAATCTGTTTTTCCGGTATTCGCTTCCTATAGGCCATGTAGCGATAATATGTCGCTTGCTGCGAGAGCGCATAGAACAGGTCACGCACCCGGGGCTCATCGGTCGGATGTATGGGGCGGAAGTTGATTTGCGTTCCGTCGTTCAAGAGAAGCGAGGTCTTGAGTTCTTGAGGACCGACAAGGAATTTGCCCTCAATGTCGGCGAGATCGTCAGCCATCTCGGGACGGACGTACTTTGCTTTGATTGCCTCTTTCAGTAAATCAGCGCGGAAATTCGGATGGGCAATACTTATCAATGCGAGGGCGCGCTCCTGGACGCTTTTTCCGTGAAGATAAGCGATTCCGTACTCTGTGACGACATAGTGGACATCGCCGCGCGTAGTCACCACGCCGGCGCCCTGGCTCAAGTGGGCGACAATTCGCGAGATAGAGCCGTTTCTGGCCGTAGAGGGGGCCGCTATGATCGCTTTGCCGTCGAGTGACCTGGCTGCGCCGCGATTGAAATCCACCTGTCCGCCGATGCCGGAGAAGAACTTTGTACCCAGCGAATCGGCGCATACCTGGCCGGTCAGGTCGATCTCCAGGGCTACATTGATTGCGACCATCTTGTGTTGTTGACCGATCACGAACGGGTCGTTCACGTACTCGGTCGGGTGGAAAGAGAAAACGGGATTGTTGTCTATATAATCGTAAAGTTTTCGGCTCCCCATGCAGAAACTGGCGACTATCTTGCCCCTGTCCACCGATTTTCGACGCCCCGTGATTGCGCCGGATTCAACAAGCTCGACGATAGCATCGGTGAGCATCTCGGTGTGGATGCCCAGGTCCCGCTTGTCTTTCAAGAACTCGAGCACTGCTTGAGGAATGCGCCCGATTCCGAGTTCCATGGTTGAGCCGTTTTCTACGAGGGCGGCTATATTTTCACCGATGCGGCGGGTGACCTCGGTCGTTTCCACCGGCTTGATCTCGAATAGCGGTTCGTCGACCGGCGCCAGTATGTCGAGGTCGTGCACGTGCAGAAAGCTGTCGCCTAGAGTCCGTGGCATCTTGGGATTTACCTGGGCTATCACCATACCCGCGTTTTCCGCGGCGCTCTTGACGATGTCCACCGAGATGCCAAGGCTGCAGAACCCGCTCTCGTCGGGTGGCGTGACTTGAATCAGGGCCGCGTCCAGCGGCAATTGGCCGGAGCTGAAGAGTCGCGGGATATCCGAGAGAAAGATTGGGGTATAATCGCCGAGACCTTCCTGGATTATGTCCCGGACGTTCTCCGCGATGAAGAAGCTGTTCACGCGAAAGTGCTCCGCCAGTTCTTTATGGGCGTATGGCGCCTCGCCGAAGGTCAGCAGATGCACGATCTCGGTGTCGGACAGTTCGCCCCAGCGGGCCGCAAGGGCCCGCACCAGTTCCTGCGGCTGCGCGCAGCCCGTTCCGATGAAAACGCGGTGTCCGGGCCTAATGTGGGAGACCGCCTCTTTCGGCGTGGCTATCATCGAGCGGTACTTGACTTGCCAGTTCGGGTCACAGTTTTTTTTGTGGGCTTCGTTCATGGCTGATGCCAATTCCCGTCCCTAAATTTCACCCGGACAAAATTATGCGCGCGTCTGCCACGATGGGCTCTTCGCCGATTTCTCTGACGATGAGGGGGCTGATGTCGAGTTCGGCTATTTGCGGGAAGTCGGTCACAAGCTGACTGATGCGTTGGAGACAATTCGCGATGGCCGCAAGGTCCACCCCTGCCTGCCCGCGCGCGCCTGCAAGCAAGGCGTAAGATCTCGTCTCCGAAAGCATCTGCATCGCTTCCTCTGCCGTGATGGGGGCGAGGTGAAACGAGACGTCTTTCATGACCTCGACGAAGATGCCGCCGAGGCCGAACATGAGCATCGGCCCGAACTGGAGGTCGCGGTTCATCCCGATTATGACCTCGCGTCCCGGGGAGCACATCTTTTCGATATATACCCCCTCGAGTCTAGCGCCGGGCATGCGCTGAGGGATTCTCAGCATCATCAAATCGCATGCGTCGCGGACGTCCTCCGGGTTCGACAAACGAAGTCTCAGGCCGCCGACGTCCGATTTGTGAATGATGTCGGGCGAGACGACCTTCATGGCCACGGGATATCCGATCCGGTTGGCCACCTCGACGGCCTCATCTGCGTCCAGGGCCGTATGGCCATCCGGCACCGGAAAGCCGTAAGCTCGCAGAATCTCTTTTGCCTTGACGTCTCCGATGTACGTTCGCTTTGTGCGCAAGTGCCGCGCGATGATTCTCTCGACCCGGCGGCGATGGACGGGGAAGCGCGTCACCACTCGAGGAGGCCGCCGACGCCATGCCGCGTATTCGCAGAGCGCTCGCAGCGATGCGACTGCTCGTTCGGGGGATGGATAGTCTGGAAGATTCGAATCCAGCATCTCGTCGCGGCCGGGCATTACGTCTTCTCCGCCGACGAAGGAGGCGAGGACCGGTTTGTCTCCCCGAATGCAATGGGCGACGGTCCTCGCAGTCTCGGCCGGCCTTGTCATTGTCTGGGGCGTAAGGATGAGGATAACGGCGTCCACGGAGTCATCGCCAAGGGCAGCCTCGACGGCCATAGCGTATCGGTCCGGGTCAGCGTCTCCCAGAACATCGATTGGGCTGCTTCCGCCGCGCGGCGATGGAAGCTTGCCTCTCAAGGCCGTGGACCTGCTTCCTGCCAGCGCGGCCAATTGCATGCCGGAATGCTCGATGGCGTCGGCGGCGATGATGCCCGGGCCATATGCGTTGCTTATGATGGCAACGCGATCACCTTTCGGCAACGGCTGAGTCGCCAGCGCGGTGGCATAATCGAGGAGTTTCTCGAAGCTGTCAGCCCTTATCACGCCCGAGCGCTTGAATGCTGCCCCATATGCGATGTCGGAGCCGGCAAGGCTGCCGGTGTGAGATGAAGCCGCCGTCATGCCGGCCTCTGTGATACCGGCCTTCAGGATTACGACAGGCTTGCTGGAGGCCGCCATTTCCGCGACTTTCACGAACTCATCGCCGGAGATGATGCTTTCCAGATAGCCAATGATGACCCTGGTTTGTTCGTCTCCCGAAAAGAAGCCGAGGAAATCTATCTCCGTCAGATCAGCCTTGTTGCCGATTCCCACAACTTTCGAGAGACCCAGGTGTCCTCTTATGGCCCAGTCCATGATTGCCGCACACACTGCGCCAGATTGAGAAAGTATCGAGATGCCGCCCGCCCGCGGCAGACGCGGGATAATGGAGGCGTTCATCATGTGGTGGATGTTTATCAGTCCCGGACAGTTGGGGCCCAACAGTCTCACCCTGTGTTCTGAACAAATCCTCGCTATTTCAGCCTCCAGTCGGGCGCCTTCGGGAGAGGACTCCTTGAAACCTGCCGTGATGACGACTATCGCTTTAGCGCCTGCCCGAATCGAGCTCTCCACGACGGCCTGAACGGCGGGAACAGGGACTGCTATGATGCTGAGGTCAATCGAATTCCTACAAGTTTTCAAGTCCGGGTAGCAGGTGAGGCCCAACACCTGCTCGGCGGACGGATTCACAGGTATGATTCGGCCTTTGAAGCCCCCGCCAAGGAGATTGGCGAGAATATCGTGGCCCACCTTGCCCGGCGTTCTCGAAGCGCCGATGACGGCAATGGTCCCGGGTGAGAGGAGAGATTCAAGCATATAGGATCATTCGGCTCCTTTTAAGAAAGGGGAACGACGAAAGGAGCAAGGCGAAAGGGAAAAAACCAAACACTTCATATATATACCTTGCGCGCCCATGATGTCAAGGCGCGACAGGCGCGGCGGTTTGCCGAGAGAGGCGGTTCAGAATTCATGGTTAGAGCTCCAAGCGACGGTCTAAGATTTCGGCAGGGGCACGGTTCGCCGTGCCCCTACGCTTCGAGAGAGAATTCCGGTTACAGGCTGCATCTCAATTAAGCCGCAGCCTTGAGCGCCTGCGGCACAGTTTCTTCCTTCGGCGCTTTCGTGACCAGCGTTACGGCCGCTGCGACGAGCATGATGAATCCGGCGATAAGATACGCCGTATGGAACGAGCCGTTGGTATCGTATATCTTGCCGGAAAGAAGGGGAAGCACGAAGCCGCCCGCGCCCCACGCCGTAAAGACAAGCCCGTAGTTAACGCCGAAGTTCTTTATGCCGAAGTAGTCCTTGGTCGTCGAAGGGAAAAGAGAGAGACAAGCGCCATAGCTGAAGCCGATCAGCATGGAATACACAACGAGCAGGCCAAGTTGGTTTTGCAGCCGCAGTGTGAACATAAGCAGCGCCTGCACGACAAAGACAATCAGCATTGTCATTGTTCGGCCGATCCGGTCGGAGAGCACGCCGGCGACTACCCGTCCGCTTGCGTTCCCGACGGCAAGCAGCGCCACAAGTATGAAACCGGCTTTCGAGCCGCTCTGAAGCTCGACGATTTTGGCAAGTTTCCCGATTATCATGAGGCCGGCTCCGGAGCCGCATGCAAACATGAACCACAGAAGATAGAACTGCGGCGTGCGCAGCATCTCGTTCCACGCGTAGTTGACTGCCGGGGGCGTTGTCGTGGTCTTGCGTTTAGCCGCTGTTTCGGAAGCAATCGGCTTATATCCTTCCGGCGGATTGCGAAGCATCTGGGACAGGATTACCACAAAGACCAGGAACCCGACCCCGAATACTCTCATCGCAGTCTGAATGCCATAGACGCCGATCAGATATTTCGCCAGAGGAGCCGTATAGACGGATGCCAGCCCGAATCCCGCCACGACAATGCCGGCAATGAGGCCGGTTCGCTGAGGCGGAAACCACTTCACTGCGGGGGGCGTGGCGGATGCGTAACCGAAGCCGATTCCAGCGCCGGCGAGTATTCCAAATCCGATCACAAACAGCGTGAGCGAGGAACTCGCGCTGGCTATGATGAAACCCGCTCCGGTGAGAATTCCGCCTAACGTCGCGACTATTCGCGGGCCTATCCTGTCCTGCATTCGGCCGGCCGCCACCATGATGACAGCAAACACTATACATGCGATGGAATAGGGGAGGGCGCGTTGCGCCTCATTCCATCCCCATTCTGAAGGGATTGCCTTCGATATGACGCTCCATGTATAAAGCACTCCGAGGGCGAGGTTGATCCCCGTTCCCGACAGGGCCACGGTCCAGCCAAAGTTTCTCATCTTATCGCTCATTTGCCTCCTCCTTGACGCTTATGTGTCGCCCGGATACGGCGCAGACTATTGAGTCTATGCATTTGCAAAAGGGCTTTGGCAACGACTAAAATCGGGGGTGCGTGTCCTCCACGTCTTCGCTCAGGTCACGCACCCCTCTCCACCCCATGACGGCCCTGGTTTCCCCATCCCCGGGACCTTGATCGGTGATCGCACAGGTCAACCCCGAAAGTTTTGTCCCTATGGGAAAGCCAGGAGCCAAACCCTATTTCTTCTTGCCCTTGAGCAGGCTGTCAACGACGCCGGTATCGGCCAGCGTTGTCGTGTCGCCAAGCTGCTCGCTTCCCTCTGCGATCTTCCGCAGAATACGCCTCATGATCTTGCCGCTCCGCGTTTTTGGAAGCGCGTCGGCGAACTGCAACTCGTCCGGCGTCGCGATGGCGCCGATCTCCTTTCTTACATGCGCCACGAGTTCCTTTTTCATTGCATCCGAGGGCGCAGTCCCGGCCTTGAGAATCACAAAGGCGTAAATGCCCTGGCCCTTGATCTCGTGCGGCATGGGGACGACCGCCGATTCTGCGACCGCAGGGTGCGACACGAGGGCGCTCTCGATCTCGGCCGTGCCGAGACGATGGCCGGAGACGTTGATGACGTCGTCGATGCGGCCCATCAGCCAGTAGTCGCCATCCTCATCCTTTCTTGCTCCGTCACCCGTGAAATATATCCCCGGATAGAGGGTGAAATAGGTGTCCTTGAATCGCTTTGGGTCCCCATATACCGTGCGCATCATGCCGGGCCATGGCCGTTTGACGACCAGATACCCACCCTCATTCGGGCTTGCGTCGGCGCCGTTTTCGCGAATCACGGCGGGGTCGACGCCGAAGAAGGGCTTTGTTGCAGACCCCGGCTTGAGGGTAATTGCGCCAGGAAGCGGCGTGATCAGAATCCCGCCGGTTTCCGTCTGCCACCATGTGTCCACAATCGGGCATTTGCCCTTGCCGATATGTGTGTGATACCACATCCATGCCTCGGGATTGATGGGTTCGCCCACGCTTCCGAGGAGCCGGAGGCTTGAGAGGTCGCGCCGGTTCGGCCATTGTTCGCCTTCTCGGGCGATCGCCCGGATGGCGGTGGGCGCGGTGTAGAAGATATTCACTTTATGTTTTTCGACAATCGCCCAGAAACGGTCGTTCTCGGGATAGAAGGGGACGCCTTCGTACATCAGGCTTGTCGCGCCGGCGCAGAGAGGGCCGTAGACGATGTAACTATGGCCGGTGACCCACCCGATATCCGCCGTGCACCAGAAAGTGTCTTCATCCTTGTAATCGAAGATGTACTTGAATGTTTCCAGCGTATACAGGAGATAACCCGCCGTTGTGTGCAGCACTCCCTTCGGCTTTCCCGTGCTGCCGCTGGTATACAGGATGAACAGAGGGTCTTCGGAGTCCATGTCCTCAGGCTCACATTCGTCTATGATATCGGGCGCGTTCATCTCTTCATGCCACCACGTCTCCTTCCCTTCCTTTATGGGGACGCTCTTGTTTGCACGGTTCACCACGATTACGCGCTCGATGGATGGACACTTGGCGACCGCATCGTCCGCGTTCTTCTTGAGGTCTATGACTTTGCCGTTTCTGTAGCCGGCGTCGACCGTGACGAGCATCTTTGCGCCGCTGTCCTGTATTCGGTCCATGAGTGATTCTGCGCTGAATCCGCCAAAGACAATGCTGTGAATGGCGCCTATCCGCGTGCACGCGAGCATCGCTATCGGCAGCTCCGGAATCATCGGCAGATATATGCAAACGCGGTCGCCCTTTTTGACTCCCTTCTTTTTCAGAACGTTCGCAAACCTGCACACTTCGCGGTGAAGCTGCTGATACGTGTAGGTGCGACTCTCGCCGAGCGGCTCGCCTTCCCAGATCAAGGCTGCCTTGTTCTTTCTCCACGTCTTTAAATGTCGGTCGAGGCAGTTGTAAGAGACGTTCAGTTTTCCTCCCTCGAACCACTTGCAGTCCACCGTCTCGGGATTCCAGGAGTACACCCGATCCCATTTTTTGAACCACTCCAACTCCTCAGCTCGTTTTCCCCAGAAACCCTCCGGGTCTTCAAGGGACTCTTTATGCAACTTCTCATACTCCTCGAGAGACTTGATGTGGGCCTTTTCCCGGAATTCTTTCGGCGGTGGAAATTTCCGCTGCTCATCCATCATTGAAGAAATACCTGTCTCCCTTTGCATACAAAGGCTCCTTTTCTTTTAATGATGAACCAACCTGAAATGCTTCCGTCACTTGTTGTCAAATGCGCTTGTACTTATCTTTTGTTTCAGCCGATAAGTTCATTGTAGCGCATCCGCACAAAGGCCGCAACGCAACAAGCACGCTTACGGCAAGAGAAATGCGCCTATCTTATGATGTTCGCCATCTCGAACATGATATCCTTCTCACGAATCACTCCCACTACTTTCTCTTTGTCCATGACAAGGAGCCGCCTGACATTGAAAGACAGGAGCCGATTGGTCGCCTCGAGCAGGCTCGCGTTTGCCTCAATCGTGGGCATTTTTGGAGACATGAGTTCTCGGACGGGTTTCTTGGCGAGGTCACGGACCATTTTGCTGAATACGCCCGAATAATCGCGTTGGCCGTCCTCTGTCACGCCGGCGACCTCTGGCCTATCCTCGAGCAGACGCATATACGTTGTCTCCAGTCCCTGGAGGAAATCCGTGAAGCTGACAATGCCAATGACCTTGCCGTCCTTATCGCGAACCAGAATCGAGCGGTGCACGCCTTCTTCGACAGTGGTGGTAATGATGGTTCTGTTTCCCACTACAACCTCAACCGGTTCTTCTTCAACAGTGGACGTGATAATAGTCTTGTGGCCGAGGATGACTTCAATTGCCTCGGCGACGGACCAATCCTCCCGAACGGTGCCGAATGAGGAGAGCGGAACCATTATGTCCTTCACTCTATGTTCTTTGTCGCGGAATGGTTCTTTCTTTTTGCAGGCGTCACGGATTTTCGTTGCGAGAAGGTCGACGTCACATGGTTTTGTCAGATATGCGAAAGCGCCCTCGCGCAATCCGGCAAGCGCCGAATCAGGCGATCCATACCCCGTGAGCATGATAACCTCTACATTCTTCGGCTTCAGCTTTCTTATCTCGTGCAGCACTTCGTTTCCATCCATATCAGGCATCTTGATGTCGAGGACCGCGACGTCCACGTTGCCTTTCTTGACCTCGTTCAGGGCCTCCTTGCCTGTCGCGACGGCCACAACCTCGAAGTTGCGTTTCTTGAGCAACGTGGTTGTCGTCGAGCGGATGCGTTCCTCGTCGTCGACGATCAGGACGTGTATGGGTCTTCCGTTGTTCATGGTCGTTCCCCCCTTCCATCGTTTCGGCGATTCGGAACTAAGGCCGGTCAGCCTCAGTTGTTGAATCGATCCGATAATTGTTCTCTGTCTTTCCATTCGTCTCACAAAACGGGCAATTTCTGTGCCGATACGTGAAGAGGCTGAATTCACGCCTCAAGGGCCAAAAAAACGCCATATTGCGAGAAATACAACAGAATCCTGCCGGATCATCGGCATCGACAGTTGACGAAAAGCTTTACAGGCTGTAAGAAAACCTGACAAGCTGAAGTATAGTTGAAAACAGATGTGCCAACGCGGCTGACTGTTCCAAGATTGGCACAAATGCATTCGGCTGCGCTCTAAAGAAGTTTTCCCCGACACATGAATTGTGCTTTACACTTATCACTCTCCTTTGCGAGACTTCATCTGCCGCGGGCGTTTCTTTGTTTGTTCTATGCAGGAGTGGTTGAGACTGTTCCGCAGTTGTGCGAGCGCCAATTCATTCGTATGCGCGGCGCGGAAAAGAGCCTGAAACATTGTGCGAATAAACTCGCGCTTACAATGGCACAGCGCGAACACGCAATTGCGGGATGAATTCTGGTTCCGCGTTTCAGCAAGTGATTCTTCTTCCATCGTGTCAGGAAAGCTTACAGCCTATTAACCTCGGAGCACTTATGCAGTGGCCCTTCGATATCATGTAACTCTTGGCACTCGATGAGGTTCTGCATTACCCTTGCATACTTGCGGCACGGTTGTTGCTCTCACTGCTTCACAGACAAAGGCGCAGGAATTGTGTTTGCGGAAATCGAGCAACTCCGCGAATCACTGCGTTTGGTCGCACAGAGTTTCACCGAAGGTGAAACAGCTCTTGTACATGTCGCTGGAGCGAGGAGAGCGCTATGAATCGTGAATGCACATGTGAGGGGAAAGGCGTTAATGATGAATTCACGGCTGAGCAATGGAAACTGGTTGATGACGTGGTAAGGAAGTACCGGGGCAAGCCCGGAGCTCTGATCCCGGTGTTGGAAGAAGTCCAGAGCATCACGGGTTATCTGCCGGAGTCAATGCAGCGGCGCGTTGCAAAAGGGCTCGGCATTCCCCTGAGCCAGGTATACGGGGTAGTCACGTTCTACTCGTTTTTCACCATGACTCCGCGTGGCAAACATCAAGTTAGGGTTTGCCTAGGCACTGCGTGCCATGTGCGGGGCGCCAAGCGGGTACTCGAAGAAATGGAGCGAAAACTCGGGATCGAGCCGGGTGGATGCACGGATGACAGACAGTTCAGTCTCGACCTGGTCCGTTGCGTGGGAGCGTGCGGGCTCGGCCCCGTGGTGGTGGTGGATGAAGAAACTCACAAGCAGGTAAAAGTGGCCAAGCTCGATGCGATCGTGGACAAGTATCGCGCCGAATCCCCAACCGCTGAGGAGTAACAAACCATGGCCAAGAAGAAGCTGACGATAGATGATTTGAATGTCATTCGTGACCGGGTGGAAAAGGAGAGGGCAAAGTACCGTCTCCACGCCATGCTGTGCGGCGACACGGGCTGTGTAGCAGGCGGCAGCAAGCCGGTCGCGGTTGCTTTGGCGGAGGAAGTTGCGAAGCATGGCCTGTCGAGTGAAGTCCGAATTATTGAGACGGGCTGCCAAGGTCTGTGTTCCGTGGGCCCCGTTATGACGATTGTTCCAGAGAGGATTTTCTATCAGAAGTTGACTCCGCAAGACATGGCTGAGCTCGTGGAGCGGCATTTCATGGAAGGGGAACCGCTGAAACGGCTGATGTACGTTGATCCGGCCTCCGGGGAAATCATTCCTCGAATGGACGATATCCCATTCTTCGCAAATCAGCAGTTGAGGGTTTTGCATAACAAGGGTCTGATAGACCCGGAAAAAATTGAAGATTACATCTGGCGCAATGGCTACAGGGCATTGGCCAACGCGCTCCTCGAAATGACCCCTTCCCAGATTATCGCCGAAGTAAAAGCTTCCGGTTTGCGCGGCCGCGGCGGGGCTGGTTTCCCCACCGGCGTTAAGTGGGAATTCTGCGCGAATTCCAAGGGTGATGTCAAATACGTGCTATGCAACGCGGATGAGGGCGACCCCGGCGCTTTCATGGACCGTAGCGTGATGGAGGGCGATCCGCACTCGATCATAGAAGGCATGATCATAGCGGCCAAGGCAATCAACTCGCATCAAGGCTACATCTATTGCCGGGCCGAGTATCCGAGGGCGGTGAAGAGACTCAATGTGGCGATTGAGCATGCTAAGGAATGCGGGCTTCTGGGCAAAGACATTTTCGGTTCCGGGTTCGACTTCGATGTCGAGGTTTACTATGGCGCCGGCGCATTTGTGTGCGGCGAGGAAACGGCGTTGATGACCTCCATCGAGGGACGCCGGGGCATGCCACGTCCGCGACCTCCATTCCCGGCTATTTCGGGGCTGTGGAAAAAGCCCACTATCCTCAACAACGTGGAGACCTTTTCGAATATTCCCCATATTATCGTCAATGGCGGAGACGAATACGCCAAAATCGGAACCGAATCGTCAAAGGGCACAAAAGTGTTCGCGCTCACCGGCAAAGTCAATAACACCGGTTTGGTAGAAGTGCCAATGGGTACCACCATCGGCCACATCATCTTCGATATTGGCGATGGCATCTTGGGTGGAAAGGAGTTTAAGGCGGCCCAACTCGGCGGACCGTCCGGAGGATGCCTCCCGGCGGAGCATCTTAATCTCCCAACAGATTATGAAGCCATAACAAGAGCCGGCGCGATCATGGGCTCCGGCGGCATGATTGTGATGGACGAGGACACCTGCATGGTTGACATGGCACGCTACTTCATGGACTTCTGTCAGGATGAGTCCTGCGGGAAATGCACTCCATGCAGGGTGGGCACAAAACGGATGCTCGAGATTCTGCAGCGGATATGCAATGGAGAAGGCAAAGAAGGCGACATTGAGCTGCTTGAGGAGCTTGCAGCAAGCATTAAGGATACGGCTCTCTGCGGACTCGGGCAGACAGCGCCCAACCCGGTTCTCAGCACCATCCGTTATTTCCGCCATGAATATGAAGCCCATATTCACGACAAGCATTGTCCGGCCGCGGTGTGCTCTGCTCTGTTCAAGAGCCCATGCCAGCACACGTGTCCGCTCGGCATGGATATTCCCGCCTACGTCGCGCTGATACGCGCCGGTCGTGTGGACGATGCTTACAGGGTGCTCAAGCGCACCAATCCCTTCCCGAGCGTTTGTGGACGCGTTTGCGGGCATCCTTGCCAGAAGAAATGCCGTCGCGGCCAGCTTGACGAGCCGGTCGCCATCAAGTTCATCAAACGCTTTGTCACCGATAACGCAGAAAGACCGGAAGTCAAGCCGATTCCCGTCACGCGAAAAGAACGGATAGCCGTTGTCGGTGCCGGACCGGCGGGTCTCACTGCCGCTCTGGAATTGAAGAAACGTGGGTATGCTGTCACGGTATTCGAGGAGGCGCCAAAAGCGGGCGGCATGCTCAGATGGGGAATTCCTGCTTATCGACTCCCCCGCGAGGCGCTTGACGCCGAGATCGCGGACGTGCTCAAGACAGGTGTCGAACTGCGTGCGAATGTTCGCATCGGGCGCGACATTACCTTCGAGGAGTTGGGTCGGAAATTTGACGCGATCTACCTGGCCGTCGGCGCTCAAAAGAGCTACGCGCTGGGCATACCCGGTGAAGATGTCGAGGGCTCATTTGGCGCAGTCGAGATGCTAAGAGCGCACAACAACGGGGAGCCTGTGAAGATCGGCAAGCGGGTTGCCGTCATAGGCGGGGGCAACTCCGCGATCGACGCTGCCAGAACAGCCGTCAGGCTGAAAGCCGAGTCGGTCACGATCTACTACCGCCGTGAGCGCAAGGACATGCCGGCTCAGGAGATCGAGATCAAGGCGGCTGAGGAGGAGGGCGTGCGCATCGAATATCTCGTTGCTCCGGTCAAGGTGATTTCCCAAAACGGCAGAGCATCGCGCCTTGAGCTCGCTCGCATGAACCTGGGCGAGTTTGACAGGAGTGGTCGCAAGAGGCCCGCGCCTATTCCCGGATCGGAGTTCACCGTTGATGTCGATACAGTCATAGCCGCTATCAGCCAAAGGGCCGACCTCGATTTCCTTCCGAAGGAAAGCGGGGTGGAGACCACGCGGACCACGGTGAAAGTGGATGAGACTTTCAAGACCGGCAATGCCAAGGTCTGGGCGGGCGGCGACGCAGTGACCGGCCCTGCAATGGTCGTGGACGCTATCAGGGCAGGTCAAGACGCTGCTCGGCAAATAGATGCGGCGATGCGCGCCGCTCGGGGTGAGAAACACTGGATTGCGCCGCCGGATGACGGGATCGTCATACCGTTCGAGGTGGACGAGGAGACTATCGAGCAGCCCCAGGCCGTCATGCCGGAGATTCCGGCATCCGAGCGACGAGAGGATTTTCGCGAGGTAGAGCTAGGTTACGATCTAAAGGTCGCCATGGCGGAAGCTCGTCGCTGCATGCGATGCGACGCGAAAACCGAGTAACGTAGCATCCCCCTTGCCTTTTCATGAAAGAGGGGTAAGAGGGGATTTGAAAAAGGAGAAGCGAGATGGTTACTTTGACTATAGACAACCGCAAGACACAAGTCCCGGAGGGCACGACCATTCTCGAGGCGGCCCGCTCAATCGGCGTCCGAATCCCCGCGCTTTGTACGTTGCCGGAGCTCAACCACGCGCCCGGGGCCTGTCGCGTGTGCGTTGTGGAGGTTGAAAGAAGTAGAACGCTGGTAGCCTCGTGCGTGTACCCCGTAGCCGAGGGAATGAAGGTGAAAACCAATTCTGAACGGGTGCGCCGAGCGAGGAGAAGCGTGGTCGAGTTCCTCCTCTCTGATCATCCACAGGATTGCAACATATGTCAGAAACACGAGCACTGCGAGCTCCAGGCGGTGGCCGAGCTCGTCGGGGTGCGAACCATCCGGGTGGGGAGAACGGATTTCACGACTCACCGCATCGATGACTCCTCGCCTTCGCTTATCCGTGACGCGTCCAAGTGCATTAATTGTCTGCGTTGCGTCACTGTCTGCGCCGAGGTTCAGGGAGTGAGTCTATTGACGCCCGAAGGTCGCGGATTCGATTCAAAGGTCGTCCCCGCTATGAGCGCCAACCTCGCGGATTCGGCGTGCGCCTATTGCGGCCAGTGCGCGGTAGTGTGTCCCACGGGCGCGATTATCGAGCGCGACGACAGCGACAAGGCGCTGGCCGCTCTTGAAGACCCCAGGAAACACGTCGTCGTGCAGGAGGCGCCTGCCATTCGGGCGGCGCTGGGAGAGGAGTTCGACATGCCGCCCGGAACGCTCGTAACCGGCAAGATGATAGCGGCTCTACGGCGTTTAGGATTCGACAAGGTGTTCGACACCAACTTTACTGCGGACCTCACAATTCTTGAGGAAGGCAGCGAGTTGCTGAAGCGCGTGAAGACGGGTGTCAATCTGCCGATGATAACTTCGTGCAGCCCGGGGTGGATCAAATTCATCGAGCATTTCTATCCGGACCTGCTTCCACATCTGAGCACGTGTAAATCGCCTCAACAAATGTTTGGCGCTCTGGCAAAGACCTATTACGCCCAGTTCGCGGGCATCGACCCTAGAGATATATACGTAGTCTCCATTATGCCATGCACGGCCAAGAAGTACGAGGCCTCACGGCCAGAGATGTGCTCCTCCGGTTATCGCGACGTGGATGCTGTTCTCACGACCCGCGAACTGGGCCGTATGATACGGCAAGCAGGTGTTGACTTTGTGAACCTCCCGGAGGATACTTATGATGCGCCCATGGGGCAGTACACGGGCGCAGGCACTATCTTCGGGGCGACCGGCGGCGTGATGGAGGCCGCGTTGAGAACCGTCTATGCGGTTGTGACAGGCAAGAGTATGCCCAGCCTCGATATCACGCCTGTCCGCGGACTGGCCGGCGTCAAAGAGGCCGCGATGGTTGTCGGAGAACTGGGCGAAGTCCGGGTGGCGGTGGCGCACGGGCTGGCCAATGCCAGAAGACTTATGGATAAAGTGACCGACGGTTCCGCGAATTACCAATTCATCGAGATCATGGCGTGTCCCGGTGGCTGCGTGGGTGGTGGCGGCCAACCCCTTCCGGTCAGCAATGAGAAGCGCATGCTTCGCGCGCAAGCTCTGTATCTGGACGATGGTGAGGTCCAGCAATTCAGACAATCGCATGAAAATCCGGGTGTCAAAGAGCTTTACGAGAAGTTCCTAAAGGAGCCTCTCGGCGAGATGTCCCATAAGTTGCTCCACACCCATTATGTAAAGCGTGGCGTCTAACCGGAAGGAGGCATCGGGGCATTGCATTTTCTTGAGCCACACTCCACACGCTTCGCGATGCCGTTTTGAGAAGGAAGAGGAGGTTATTATGCCGAGCAATGCTGAAATACTCCTGGTGGACGATGACCGTGACATTCGTGATTCCGTCCGCATTATCCTGGAGAAGAGTGGTTATGCGGTTCGGACCGCTGCAAACGGGCGTGAGGCCCTCGAGGCGCTCAAAGTCAGGCTTCCGGACCTCATGATCCTGGACATTATGATGGCTACCGATACCGAGGGCTTCGATCTGGCATATGAGCTCAAAGGGAAGGCCGATTTCGAGAACCTTCCCATCATACTTCTCACCAGCTTCCTCGATAAAGTTCGAAGCGATGGGCCGGATAAGTTTCAGCACATCCTTGGAGAGGAATGGCCGGCCAAATGGCTTTTTGAGAAGCCCGTTGACTCCAAGAAACTGCTCGATAAGATAAAAGGCATTCTGAGCGGAGGGTGAGCAGGCTGCCATAGTGGAGCAGTCAAATCGCCGGGCTGAGGATGCAGCTCAGGGGCGGGCCCAAAGTTCGGGTTTTTTCCCGGCAAACGAGATGGGGCGACGTATGTGGTAAAGCAAGAGGGTGTTTGGAAACAACGCCGGGCATTGTCTGAAGGGTGTTTTCTTAAAACGGAATGGTTCACAAATGAACCGCAGATCTGAAAACATAGCGCTGGGGAATTTTCCGGAAGAAATCCACAAGCGGAAGCGGATTATACTTGGCGAACTTAAGGAGAGGACCATCTGGTTTGTCCGCTTACGGTGGCTGGTTCCTCCGAGTATCGCGGCGGGCGCCGCCGCGGCCAGGCTGATAGGAGTTGAATTTCCGGCAGGAGCGCTTCTGGTTGTGGCCGCGTTCATTCTGGCGTATAACGCCGTGTTTTACGCGCGCAGTCGCTCCTTGGAAGGGGACCAGCCGGATCAGACAGACTACGTTCAGAAGTTCACATATTGGCAGGTAGCCCTCGATTACGCCGCGATGTTCCTCCTGATCCATTTCACAGGCGGAGCGGCGAGCCCATTAATTTTTTTCTTCATATTCCACATCATATTTGCTTCAATCCTGCTGAGGCCGCGTTCAGCATACGGCTTCGCGGCGCTGGCCGCCACAGGGATGGGGGCAATCGCGGCCGGCGAAAAGCTTGGATGGCTTCCGCATCACGCGCTTGTATTTCACGGCAGGGCCATCAACCTGATCGAACAACCTTTTCAGACCCTTGTCAATATGGGCTTTTTCGCGACGTCGGTCTTTGTAACGGCATTTTCCACGACGGCAATCATGAGCATGCTGCGGAAGCGTATCGTTGACCTCGCGGAGCTTTCCGAGAAGTTGACCACGCTCAATAATAAGCTGAACAGTCTGTACATTATGACTCAAGCCATAGTATCCACCCAGCATCTCGAGGAAATGCTGAAGATCGTCACCTCGGAACTGGCCGATGTGATGAATGTGCAGGGACTTTCCGTCAAGCTTCTCGGTGAAGACGGCAAAATACTTCGCTACGCCGCAGCCCACGGACTGCCTGAAGGGTTCATCAAGGAGAAAATCATAGAAGTGGGGAAGAGCCCTCTTAACCGCCGCATCATCGAGGGTGAGCCATTTGTTACCGGGCACGTGACCCAACGAGAAATGTTTCAGTTCGGGGAAGACCTCGCGGCGGCCAGGATGCAATCGGTCCTCTTTGTTCCACTTATTGTGGAGGAACGGGTAATTGGAATCCTGGGAGCCTACTCCGCCCATCCGGAGGAGTTCGGGAGGGATGAAGTTGACTTCTTCCGTCTTGCGGCCGGCCTCGTGGCCATCGCGGTGGAAAACGCCCGCGCTTACGAGTCCATCGAGAGCCTGATGCGGGGACGCTCGTGGTTCATGATGCGTGTCGCACATAACTTGCGCGCGCCCCTGGCCGCAATGATCAGCATCCTCGAAGTCGTGCGAAGCGGGTACCAGGGTGACCTGAACGACGAGCAGAGCGAATACCTGCGCCGAGTTGACCGCCGCGCCCGGACAATGCTATCGATGATTAACGAACTTATGACACTTGCGTCGGACCGTGCCGAGACGAGACAAATTGTGCGCGAGCCGATAGACCTCTCGGCGCTTACTCGCAGAATCAGACGCACTTTCCAGGATGAGGCGGCCAAGAAGGGAATCGCCTTTGAGGTGAGCCTACCCGACGGCACACCCGATATCATGGGCGACTTCGATATGGTTGAACAGATGCTCGAGAATCTCGTGTCGAATTCCATCAAATATACCCCGGCGGCCGGAACCGTGAGTGTGGCATTCTCCTCGGTAGTAAATGGCGGGGGACGGGTCCGGATCGAGGTTCGCGACAATGGCATCGGAATTCCGAAGGAAGATGTTCCGCGACTGTTCACGGAATTCTTCAGATCGGAAAACGCCAAGTCCGTCGAAGAAGTCGGCACCGGACTGGGCCTGGCTATTGTCAAGGAGATTGTCGAGCATCACGGAGGGCGGATCCTTGTGGAGAGCGAAGAGGGCCTTGGAACCATTTTCGTTGTCCATCTTCCAGCCGCTCACAAGGAGGGAACAAATGAAAACCATTGTGAAAGCAAATAGGGCTCCCGCCGACTTTATTGACGAGGGCATAATCCGCAGCCACTTGGAATCGGCCGGACGCGCCAAAGTCGATCGCACGAAAGAAGTAATAGAAAAAGCGCGCCGATTGAAAGGCCTCGATCTGGCCGATGTCGCAGTTTTGTTGCAGTGTAATGATCCTGCGTTGATGGAGGAAATGTTCCATACTGCCCGCGAGGTGAAGGAGTCTATCTACGGAAAACGGCTCGTTCTCTTCGCGCCGCTTTATATCTCGAATCTCTGCCGGAACAACTGCGCTTACTGTGCTTTCCGCTCGACCAATAAGAATGTCCGGCGCAGGGCGTTGACCCAGGGGAAAATCGCCGACGAAGTGCGTTATCTCGAAAGAACGGGACACAAACGCATTCTGTTGGTGGCCGGCGAATCGTATCCTGCCGAAGGGATCGAATACATATACAAGTCCGTCGCAACTATCTATTCGACACGGGAAGGAAAGGGAGAAATCCGCCGGGTCAATGTAAACATTGCGCCCCTGACAGTGCGAGAGTTTCGCGAACTGAAGGCGTGCAAAATAGGCACGTATCAACTCTTTCAGGAGACATATCACGAACCGACGTACAAACAATTGCATATGGGTGGTCCCAAGTCGGATTATTATTGGCGATTGACGGCGCCCGGCAGAGCTTTTGAGGCCGGAATCAATGATGTGGGAATCGGTGTGCTGTTCGGGCTCTACGACTTTCGCTTCGAGATTCTCGCGCTCCTGCAGCATATCCGTGAGCTTGAGAGAATCTATGGTGTTGGGCCTCACACGATCAGCGTTCCCCGGCTTGAGCCCGCTGACGGATCATACGTCTCGGAACATCCGCCGTTTCCCGTGGCGGACCGGGACTTCAAGAAGATCGTCGCCATATTGCGCCTGGCGGTCCCGTATACAGGCATCATCATGACCACACGCGAGACGGCGAAATTGCGCGCCGAAACCTTTGCTCTCGGCGTCTCCCAGATAAGCGCCGGCAGCCGCACCAGTCCCGGCGGATACACGGAAGGCGAGTCCGCCACCGCCCAGTTTCAGCTTGGTGACCACCGCAGCGTCGACGAAATCATTCTTGATCTTGTGCGCATGGGCTACATTCCCTCCTTCTGCACCGCCTGCTACAGACTCGGACGCACGGGGGAAGACTTCATGGACCTCGCCAAGCCCGGCCTGATCAAACGCTTCTGCCTGCCCAACGCAATCATGACGTTCAAAGAATATGTCGAGGACTATGCGACTCCCTCAACGCGCAATGCGGGTCTCGATGCCATTCAGAAGCATCTGGCGGATATTCCTTCCGCCGAGAGACGCAGAGAGACCGAGGAGCGACTGCGCAGAATCGAGAAAGGCGAAAGGGATCTGTATTTTTGAGTCCAAGGAGCATCCATGAGTGACTACCGTTCCGAACACGACCTGCTTGGGGAGGTCCGCTTGCCGGCGGGTTCCCTATACGGCATCCATACCGCCAGGGCAATTGAGAACTTTCCGCTGGCCGGCCGGCGCGTTCATCCGGAACTGGTCCGCGCATATGGAACGGTGAAGCTCGCCTGTGCCCTTACCAATCGAGCGCTGGGAGTCTGGAAGGACGAAGCGAAGGCCGGCGCCATCGAGCGCGCTTGCAGTGAGATGGCGGATGGCCTTCTTAATGACTTCATTCTTGTCGATTCGCTGCAAGGCGGCGCCGGAACCTCCACTAACATGAACGTCAACGAGGTTTTGGCCAACCGCGCGCTCCAGATTTTGGGCAAGCCTCCAGGCGGCTACGATCATGTCTCGCCGCTGGATGACACAAACTTGCATCAATCAACCAATGACACGTATCCGACTGCCTTGAAGCTGGCGGCGATCCGGCTTCTCCACGAACTCGAGGCGCGTCTCGTCGCCCTGCAGGAAGCATTTCAGGTAAAAGAAAAACAGTTTGCCCACATTGTCAAGATTGGTCGAACCGAGTTGCAAGATGCGGTTCTGACCACGCTGGGACGCGAGATGGGCGCCTATGCCGAAGCGTTCAGTCGTGACAGATGGCGCATTTACAAATGCGAGGAGCGCCTCCGCGTTGTTAATCTGGGAGGCACCGCCATCGGCACAGGGATTGCCGCTCCCCGCCAGTTTATCTTTCAGGTGGTTGATAAGCTGCGTGATCTGACGCAAATAGGATTTGCAAGGGCCGAGAATCTGGTGGAAGCGACCCAGAACGCCGACGTCTTCGTGGAGGTCTCGGGCATTCTGAAAGCCTGCGCGACGTCGCTGCTCAAGGTCTGCACCGATCTGCGTCTGCTGGCTTCCGGGCCGGAGTTCGGCTTCGGCGAGATTCACTTGCCGGCGCGTCAGGCGGGTTCCTCCATAATGCCCGGAAAAGTCAATCCGGTAATTCCCGAAGCGGTCTCTCAGGTTGCGATGCTCGTAATGGGATACGACCAGACAATCGCTTTGGCGGCAGCATCGGGTAACCTTGAACTCAATGCCTTTCTTCCATTGATTGCCAATTGTCTCCTGGAGAGCATTTCACTGCTCGCTCGAGGTTGCGATATCTTGAGACGATTCTGCGTTGAGGGCATCGAGGCGGACGAGCAACGCTGCCGAAGCCATATGGAGAATTCCACCGCAACTGCGACCGCTTTACTGCCTCTGCTCGGCTACGAAGTCGCTAGTGAACTGGTGACGCTGGCCGGTAAAATGGGTAAAAGCATCAAAGACGTCGCAGTGTCCGGAGGAATTCTGACTGCTGAACAGTTTGATGAATTGGTGAACCCGGAGGCGGTCTGCCGACTCGGCTCGCCGCCAAAGGGGGAGGCGAAAGGGAAAGAATAGGTTGAAGAACAGGAACAGATGGTGGTGAGGAAATGGAGCATACACCGAAAGGGCTCAGGCTCCATATAGGCTTGTTTGGCCGCCGTAACGTTGGCAAGTCGAGCTTGCTCAACGCCATTACGCGCCAGCAAGTCTCAATTGTGTCCGAACAGGCAGGCACTACGACCGACCCTGTCGAAAAACCGATGGAGCTTCTTCCTCTGGGACCGGTGCTTTTTATCGATACTGCGGGAATCGACGACGTGGGATCGCTCGGCGAATTGCGAGTCCGGAGAACCCGCCAGGTGTTTGACCGAACCGATGTCGGTGTCATTGTTTCTGAAGCCGACGGATGGGGCGCTTTCGAAGACCAACTGCTGGCTGAGTTGAGCAGCCGGAGCCTCCCCATAATAGTGGTCTTCAACAAAGTCGATTTGGCGCGGCCGAATGGAGAGACCCTCGCGCGACTGGTGTCGGAAAAAATACCGGTTGTGAGTACATGCGCCATTGCCGACACGGGAATGCTTGACCTGCGGCAAGCGCTTCTCGACGCCGCCCCGACGGAGTTCATCAACAATCCGACTATTCTCGGGGACCTCGTGGGGCCGGGCGAATTGGCGGTGCTTGTTGTCCCGATAGACAAAGAAGCGCCGAAAGGAAGGCTCATTGTCCCGCAGGTGCAATCCATACGCGACCTCCTGGACGGAGACGCCTATTGCCTGGTTGTCAAGGAGCGAGAGCTGCGCGATGCGCTCGATCGCCTTAAGCGTCCTCCCAAGCTTGTTGTCACCGACTCGCAAGTATTCCTTAAGGTCGCCGCGGACACTCCGCGCGAAATCAAACTCACTTCGTTTTCGATTCTCTTTGCGCGTTTCAAAGGCGACCTGGTCCAACAAGTGCTTGGAACACTGGCCGTCGAGCGCCTGAAGCCGGGCGACAGAATTCTCATAGCCGAATCATGCGCGCATCATCCCATCGCAGAAGACATCGGCCGTGTGAAAATTCCGCGCTGGCTCACGCAATATGTCGGCGGGAAGCTGGAAATAACGACGATACAAGGACACGATTTCCCTGACGACCTCGCATCCTACGGCCTTGTGATCCATTGTGGAGCCTGCATGATGAATCGACGAGAAATGTTGACAAGACTGCTGCGATGCCGTCGCGCCGGTGTCCCGATAACCAACTATGGGCTCGTCATAGCCTATTCGCTCGGCATATTCGAGCGAGCGCTCGAGCCGTTTCCAGCGGCGCTGGAAGTCTATCTGGAACATAAGAAATCTGTCGGATAGTGATTCAACCGCGTTGTATGGGCGCGCGACCGTGCGCCACTACGACGCGATATCGACTTGTTCCAGATTTCCAAGAGCCGGAGCTTATTCGGGGACACCATGCCGCATGGTGTCCCCGAATAAGCGTTGCCCCAACAAGCGTGGCTTTGACAAGAGGCTGGGATGGACCATAGCGAAATACTGGCTTGGCTGAAGGAAACAAACGAGGAACGCCTTGACAAACTTTGGCGTAACACTGACGTCGTGCGAAAACAATATGTTGGCGACGAGGTACACTTGCGCGGCCTTATCGAGATATCCAACTACTGCGTCCGGCAGTGCGGCTATTGCGGTCTGAGGCGCGATAATGGAAAACTCGAACGCTATCGCATGACCGCCGACGAGATCATGGCCTGCGTCAGAGAAGCCGAAGGTTATGGCTACGGAACCGTCGTCCTTCAATCCGGCGAAGACTACGGAATCGAGACGGAATGGCTCGCGGACATTGTTCGACGCATCAAGGCCGAAACCGGACTCGCCGTGACCTTGAGCATGGGCGAGCGGCCCAACGAAGATTTGGAAGTCTGGCGCCAGGCGGGCGCAGACCGATACCTACTCAGATTTGAAACATCTGCGCCCACCCTGTATCGTCTGATTCATCCATCCGTTCCCGGCAAAACTTCAGATCGCATCGCCATTCTCCGTAAGCTGAGAGAGATCGGCTACGAAGTTGGGAGCGGGGTCATGATAGGTATACCCGGCCAAACCTATGAAAGCATTGCTCGCGATATCGAGCTATTCCGCCAACTTGACCTCGATATGATCGGAGTTGGGCCATATATTCCGCATCCGGCGACGCCGCTCGGCATAGGCCAATGGAAGTCTGCCATACCCGCGGACGAGCAGGCGCCCAATACGGAAGAAATGACATATAAAGTGATTGCCCTGGCGCGCATCGTTTGTCCGGAAGCAAACATCCCGAGCACAACGGCATTGGCAACCATCAACACCGCCACCGGTCGCGAACTTGGGCTCATGCGCGGCGCGAACGTTGTCATGCCGAATCTGACGCCTCCGCAATACCGCGCCAACTATGAAATCTATCCGGCAAAGGCGTGTATCAAAGAGACCGGCCCCGACTGTCATAGATGTCTTCTCCGCCGAATTGAATCTATCGGCAGGCGACCCGGCAAAGGACGTGGCGACCGTAGTGCTTTCTCCAATGGACTTGAAAAAAAGGCGGGCTTTTGATAAGTTAGGGCCTCACTTCCGGAGCGGCGGTTCTCACCCCGTTCTCGCAAACTGCTCTTCAGGGAGAGATACTCCGATTTCCATGTTGTAGTTTTCCGTATTCCGAACCCGAAATCAAAGGAGTAATGTGCATGAAGAAGATGATTATTCTGACATGTCTCGGATTGCTGCTCATATCCGGAACCGCAGTCGCGCAGGCGCAAGGCGACTCCGGCGAAATCGAAGCACTTCGCAAATTAGTTCAAGAGCAAAACGCAAGAATCTCAGACCTTTTGTCTAGAATCGAGGCCCTCGAGGCAAAACAAGGCGAACAGGGCGAGTGGATCGAGACTGAAAAAGAGTCAGAGAAGAAAGAAGCGGAATGGACCGAGCGTATCGTGCTCAAAGGAGACTTCCGCTATCGTTACGAGTGGATCGACGATGACAGAGAAAAGGAGGACAGGAACCGCAATCGCATCCGGGCGCGCGTGGGTCTCGAAGCCAAACTTAACGACACAACGGACCTGGGATTCCAGCTCTCGACTTCAGAACCCAATGGCAGGGGAGCGGAAGGCGACCCGATCTCGAACAACCAGACACTGACCAATTCATTTTCGCTCAAGAATATATGGCTCTCGCAAGCTTATTTTGATTGGCATCCCGCGCAGGCGCCGGGACTCCACGTGCTGGGGGGAAAAGTGTACTATCCGTTTTACGCGCCCGGCAAGAGCGAACTCATATGGGACGCTGATCTTACCCCCGAGGGCGGCGTGATTAAGTATGCGAAATCATTCGACTCCGTCGACGCGTTCGGCAACCTGTACGGATTCTGGGTTCTCGAAAGAAGCCAGGACGCTGACTCAGGATTGTTCGGAGCGCAGGGTGGCGCAAAGCTCAACTTCGAGGCGTTCGGCGATAAGGCCTACGTGTTGGGCGGGCTCGGCTATTTTGATTTCGGCAACGTCGAAGGCGAAAGACCGTTCTTTGACAACACAGGAAAGAGTTTCGGCAACACGCTCGTAGGCAATGTTTTGGCGGAGGATTTCGACGAACTTGAACTCTTCGGCGAGTTCGGATTCAAGGCCAAAGAGATACCGCTATTACTCTTTGCGCATTATGTCACCAATGTCGCCGCGAACGGAGAGGATGATGGTTGGCTGGTCGGCTTGGGCGTAGGAAAAGCCAAGGAGCCCGGCGATTGGGAGGCCAAATACACATACCGCGTACTTCAGAGAGACGCCGTCCTGGGCGGTTTCACTAACTCCGACTTTGGCCGCGGCGGAACCGACGCGAAAGGCCACGAGATCGGCATTGCTTATCAACTGGCTAAAAACTGGCAGGTGGTGGCGAAGTACTTCAATAACGAGACCGGCATTGGGATTGGTGAAGACGAGGAAGACTACGAGAAAGTGCAACTGGATTTGAATTTCAAGTTCTAGTCGCCCGATTCCGCATATCGCTATTATCATTCCCGCGAAAAAGGGAATCAAATCAAATCCCCCTCCCCGCTAATTCGGGGACACTATGCCGCATGGTGTCCCCGACTTAGCGGGGGAGGGGGATTTTCCTTCAATCAATCGGCGTCTGCCGCTGAGAAACTTACGGCTACTTCTTGCTGAGGATCGCGTCTTTTGCCGCTTTCGCAACCCTGAACTTCAGCACGCGCTTGGCGGGAATCTTGATGGCTTCGCCGGTCGCGGGGTTGCGGCCTATGCGGGCCTTGCGATTGACGACCACAAGCTTCCCCAGGCCTGGAAGCGTGAACGCATTCTTGGCCTCTTTGTAAGCGATTGCGGTCAGTTCATCGAGCAGACCTGAAACCTGCTTCTTGGGCAGATCGGCCTTCTCTGCAAGGCGCGCAATCAACTCAGACTTAGTTATTGCTTTTGCCATGTCTCTTCCCTCCATCTCAAACCATAGATTAGTTCACATGTAGAATATCTCACAAAACCGCGCGGAATTATACGGGAAACGCAGGCATTCTGTCAACTTCCTTGTCATTTTGAGCGACCGAAGAATATCTCTAATCACCGCAAAGGCGCAAGGAGCGCAAGGAAAGACTTCGACTCCGGGGTCACGGGGAGCACAAGGTTGAAAGCATACTCAAGCCTGCAGTGGATATGGTTGCATCAATACCTGATTCTACAGTAACATATGTCGGACCGATTCTAGACACGGCAACTCGCATTTCGATAAGCCATAACGGGAGAGAGGAAAAGCATGGATATGTTCAGGGACAGAATAGCCATTATCACCGGCGCGGCCTCTGGCATCGGACGAGCGATCTCAGAAGAACTCGCCCGACGCGGGGCGACCGTGGTCTTGTCCGATGTCAATGCGGGGCTTCTTGAGGAAACGACAAATTCGATAGCCAAAGCCGGGCATCGCGCAAAGGCTGCGACCGTGAATGTTACCGACCACGAGGCCGTGAAGAATCTTGTTGACGACACAGTCAAGGAATACGGTCGGCTGGACTATATCTTCAACAATGCAGGAATCACCGTGGTCGGCGAGACGCAAGACTTTTCCTGCGAGGACTGGCGCAAGGTAATTGAAGTGAATTTGTTCGGCGTCATCAACGGCGTGCTCGCGTCCTATCCTGTCATGGTGAAGCAGGGCTTCGGCCACATCGTGAACACGGCGTCACTGGCGGGATTGATTCCCGCCGGAGGCGAAATCTCCTATACTACGAGTAAGTACGGCATTGTCGGGCTCTCTCATGCGCTGCGAGTGGAGGGCGCAGACCTTGGCGTGAAGGTCAGCGTCATTTGTCCCGGCTTCATCAATACCCCGATCATCTACAACTCGAAAACCATCGGGCTCGATCATCAAAAGATGATAGCGGCCATTCCCGGACTCCTGCCCGTCGACGAATGCGCGCGAGAGATACTCCACGGCGTCGAGTGCAACAAGGCGACTATTCTGATCACCCGCCTCGCAAAGGTCCTCTGGCCGCTCCACCGCATAAGCCCCAACTTCATCATATGGCTCGGCAAACGATTCATGAGAGATATCCGGAAGATGCGACTCGAGAAGTAGAATCTATTGCGTCACATAGCAAGCAAAGAGGAAATCGGAACGGAATCTGCGGATAGAATATCATCTCTATTCGCGCAATTCGCCCCACGTCTTGTTGAATCCGTGCAACCACTCTCAAGTTATGCTAGAATATTTGGATTTGGAATACTCTGCAAAAAAGGCATTGACTGCAACAGAAAGAAATAAGGTCTGCAAATGACTGACGGGAAGGCAAGAAACGCGGATCTATCCGCTCTGAGGATTGACCGTGAGCCACAAGAAGATCGGGGCGCCGGAACCAGCCGACGGCGATTGATCGTTGTGGCCGGGACTTTGCTTATTCTTCTGCTTGCTGCCGCGGCATACGTGTTTGCCAGAAATTTCAGCCGGGCGGTTCCCGTTAAAGTGGCCGCCATAAGAGTTCTCGACACCTCGCAGGGCGAGGTCACCTTGTCGGCAAACGGCTATGTCGTCGCGCAGGTGCAGGCCGCAATAGCTTCAAAGGGAACCGGCAGAATCGAGTATTTGGGGGTAGTGGAGGGAGACAAGGTGAAGGCCGGCCAGGTGGTCGCGCGGCTGGAGGATGATGACGTTGCAGCAGTGTTATCCCGGGCACGGGCCGATCTCCAGATGTCTGAGGCCGCGCTGGAGGAAGCGCAGGCAAGCCTGAATGAAGCACGGCTTGATTTTGAGAGGAACCGACAGTTGCACAACCAGGGAATTGCATCGAAATCCGAATATGACCTGTTCGAGGCGAAGTATAAGCGCGCGCTTGCCGCTGCGGCGTCTTCAGAAGCCAGAATTCGCGTCGGCAAGGCCGCCGTCAAAGAGGCCGAAGTCCAGGTCGAGAACACGCGTATTCGAGCGCCGTTTGACGGAATCGTGCTTGCAAAGAACGCCGACGTCGGTGAGATCGTCGCGCCGCTATCGGGCTCGGCATCCTCACGCAGCGCGGTCGTCACGATTGCTGATATGGGCTCATTGGAAGTCGAGGCGGATGTCTCCGAATCCAATATTCACAGGGTAACACCGGAGCAGGCGTGTGAAATAGTTCTCGACGCCTTTCCCAATGTGCGTTATAAGGGCTATGTTCATAAGATAGTGCCGACGGCTGACCGTGCTAAGGCAACCGTCCTCACGAAAGTCCGTTTTGAGAAGTTTGACGAGAAGGTTCTGCCCGAGATGAGCGCCAAAGTGAATTTCCTTGCTCCTGTTCGCCATGAGGGCGAAGCGGAGGCGGAAGCCATGATAGTCGCTCCAAAAGCGGCGGTGACCGAGCGGGAAAAAGGAAGCGTGGTATTTGTCGTGCGGGGCGATACGGTCGCCGAGACCCCTGTCGTGACGGGCGGGAGCATTGGCGATTCGGTGGAAATAAAGGGCGGCGTTTCCGCCGGAGAGGCGGTCGTTTTGAATCCTTCATCCGACCTCAAATCAGGCGCGAAGATTGTGATCGGGGGGAGTTAGGCAGTGCGTGGCGCTGACGTGGAAAATCGGGGACACGATGCCGCATCGTGTCCCCGATTTTCCCACGCCGTATCGTGTCCCCGATTTTCGGAACAATGTCGATGCATGAGAGGAAATATCCGTGACGAAAGCCATTGTCGATCTTCAGAACGTCAGCAAGATTTATCGGCGCGACGGGAAAAAGGTCTCTGCGCTGGACGGGATAACGTTCAGCATTCCTGATGGGGAATTTGTTGCGCTTATGGGGCCGTCCGGCTCGGGAAAGACTACTTTGCTAAACCTTATCGCCGGCATTGACAAGCCTGATTCCGGAAAGGTGCTGGTTGCGGAGACTGACATGGGATCGCTATCAGAGTCGCGGCTTGCTGGTTGGCGAGCCCGCCACGTGGGTTTTGTCTTTCAGTTCTACAATCTAATACCGGTGCTCAGTGCTTTCGAGAACGTGGAAATGCCCTTGATGCTGACACGGCTCTCAAAACAACAGCGGCGCGAACACGTGAGGGCAGCGCTTGAGGTTGTCGGATTGATTGACCGGATGCACCACAAGCCCCGTCAATTGTCGGGAGGACAGGAACAAAGGGTCGCCATCGCGCGGGCCATCGTCAGCGATCCAACCATAATTCTTGCGGACGAACCCACGGGAGACCTCGACAAAGACTCCGCAAATGAGATACTTACGCTACTCGAGCGGCTGAATTCCGAATTCAAGAAAACCATTATCATGGTGACGCATGACCCGCATGCCGCAGAAAAGGCGCATGTGGTTCATCATGTGGACAAAGGACTGCTGTCAGATTAGCTCGGGGAGAAGATGTTCAAGCTGATTCTCAAGAACGCGTTTCGCCACAGAATGCGGACGCTTCTCACCATTGTGGGCTTGGCGATATCAATACTTGCGTTCGGCCTTTTGCGCACGGCGGTGAGCGCATGGTACACAGGCGTCGAAGCATCGTCTCAGACGCGCCTGATCACGCGCAACGCCGTCTCGCTGGTGTTCGCCTTGCCGCTGTCGTACAAGGAAAAGATACTCGGCATTCCGGGAGTTACCGGAATATCATATGCGTATTGGTTCGGCGGCACATACATAGACATGAAGAACTTCTTTCCCCAATTTGCAGTCGAGCCGGAGTCCTATCTGGACCTGCATCCGGAGTACGCCCTCACGGAAAAAGAAAAAGAGGATTTCCTGAAGCAGAGAAACTCATGCGTCGTGGGGGCCGCGCTTGTCCGAAAACATGGCTGGAAACTCGGGGACACCGTCCGGCTCACGGGCACTATCTTTGCCGGTGACTGGGACCTCGTAATCCGGGGCGTCTATCACGGCTCCGGTCAATTCACCGACGAAAATCAGATGCTTCTGCACTGGCAATATGTTGACGAAACAATGCAACGTGTGATGCCCGAGATGAGCGGCTACGTCGGATGGTACATGGTGCGGATTGCCGGTCCCGACGATGCGGCCAGGGTCTCGGCCGCGATAGACTCGCGTTTCGAGAATTCGCTGGCCGAAACCAAGACGGAAACCGAGCGGGCTTTCAACATGAGCTTTATATCCATGCTTAGCGCTATCATAACGGCTCTCCGACTAATTTCCGTCGTCATCGTCGCAATCATGCTCCTGGTTCTGGCAAACACAATGACGATGACGGCCCGGGAGCGCATCCCCGAATATGCCGTCTTGAAAGCCGTCGGCTTCCGCGCGCAGCGGCTAAGCGCGCTGATCATCGGGGAGTCGGTGTTGATTGCCATTGCGGGAGGGCTGGTCGGAATTCTGTCGCTGTTTCCCACATGCGCCGCTTTTTCTCAGTTTGTGGCGAAAAACCTTTCGGGTTTCTTCCCTGTGTTCAGACTTGCATATAGCACCATCGGGATGGCCACTGCAATCACAATTGTTGTCGGGATTGTGGCGGGCCTGTTTCCGACGTTTCGAGTGGCTCGAATGAAAACCGCCGACGGGTTGCGGCATATAGGGTGAACAGCGATGACCTTTGGTCGGGGACTCCATGCGCGCGAGAAGAAGCTTGTTGGGGGACGCCATGCCTCATTGTGTCTCGCAATAAGCGCCGGTCTCTCAGGAGGCGCAGAGGATATCGTATGAAGATTCCGATCATATACAACTGGCGCAGTATTCTGGCGCGCCCGCTGACGACGATTCTGACTGTGCTCGGTATAGCGCTCGTGGTCTTCGTTTTTGCGGCGGTTCTGATGCTTGCCAACGGTCTGAAAAAGACACTGGTGGGCACGGGAGAAGAGACCAACGCAATTGTCCTCCGCAAGGGCGCAGATTCGGAAATCAGCAGCATCGTCACCCGGGATCAGTATAACATTCTCAAGACACTGCCGGAGGTGGCAGTAACCGCCGATGGAACGCCGTTGGTGGCCGGCGAGTTGGTGGTCGTCAATAATATTCCGAGGCGGGCCGACGACGGTCTCTCCAATGTCATGGTGAGGGGCGTCAGCAAGGAATCCCTTCTCATGCGCTCAAAGGTAAGACTAGTCAAGGGAACAATGTGGCGGCCGGGACTTTCCGAAATCATAGCGGGCAGTTCCGTTTCCAGGCGATTTCAAGGCTGCGGCATGGGTGAAAGCGTCAAGATGGGCGGTCGCGAGTGGGTCGTTGTCGGTATCTTCGAGGCCGACGGCACAGGCTTTGAGTCCGAGCTCTGGGGCGACGTGGAGCAATTCATGGATGCCTTCGAGCGCCCGATATTCTCTTCGGTAACAATGCACATGAAGGACCCTTCGAGGTTCGAGGAAATGAAGACGCGCATCGAGAACGACCCGCGTCTCACTGTGAGTTTTCAAAGAGAGCGGGAGTTTTATGAAAAGCAGTCTCAGAGTCTCGGCCTGTTTATTCGCGTCCTCGGTCTGACCATTACCATCATCTTCAGCTTTGCAGCCATGACGGGAGCGGTCATCACCATGTATTCCGCCGTGGCAAACCGGTCGGCGGAAATCGGCACGTTGCGGGCGCTCGGCTTTCGGCGAAGGAGTATACTGGCGTCTTTCCTTGTTGAATGCATCCTTATCTCTCTCCTGGGCGGGATGCTCGGCTTGGCGCTTGCTTCCCTGCTGCAGTTCATCAGCATTTCGACCACAAACTTCCAATCTTTTGCCGAACTTGCGTTCGGCTTCAGCCTATCGAGCCGCATTGCGGTCAACTCACTCCTGTTTGCCGTAATCATGGGGATCATCGGCGGCATGGCCCCGGCCGTCCGCGCCTCGCGAATGAGGGTGGCGACCGCATTGCGCGCCGCGTAGTCGCCGTTTATGTTCGCATGATTCGCGTTGCCTTTCTTTTGGAATCTCACCCAAATTTGAAAACAACCGTTGACGCAATTCCTGAATCGCGCGCATAAAACTTCTTCGAACTCGCGAACGGTTTTCCAACTTGACAAACCGTCATTAGACGGTATACTATCGATAACGATACTTCAAACAAGAAACTGCTTGTTTTCCCGGAGACAGCGACATGAAAACTCCCACCGACAACCAGCGGCGTGTCCTGGAGGCAATTCTGCGTCTTATCGATGCCGAGGAGCGGCCGCCTTCAACGCGCGAACTTGCTGCGGAACTTGGCTGCCATGTCAAGACCGTGTGGCAATACCTGTCGATTCTCGAGCGCAAGGGCTATCTCGCACGAAGAAAAGGCCGCATTCGCCTGTCACCGGGACTGGCTCGCGGACGCGGAATTCCCATTGTTGGGCGCGTCGCGGCAGGAGCGCCGATACTTGCGGTCGAGAACCGCGAAGGCGCTCTGTCGCTGGAAGAACTCTTTGGGGCGGGGGGTGACCTGTTTGCAGTGCGCGCTGAGGGTGACAGTATGGTGGATGCCGGTATATTTGGCGGCGACTTGGTTGTCGTGCGGAGCGCTCGCCGCGTTCGTAGCGGCGAGATCGCGGTCTGCTACGTTGGAGAGGATGGAGACGTCACGGTGAAGCGGCTTATCGAGCGCCCCGATTGCTACAAGCTAATGCCCGCAAACGAGGCATATGAGCCGACGCGAATATCCAAGAGTGACCCGCACTTCCGCATCGCGGGGAAAGTGGTTGGCGTGGTGAGAAGAGTTCCATAAGGAGCAAACGCAATGCCGCAATAGGTTCAAGCACTTGCTGCGCCCAGTGGCAATCATGAAGTCGATTCACGGCTTGCAGTTTATGGCGTACGGTTAAAGGAATGGCGGTCTTGCGGCGCTGGCTCGCGCATGATTTTGGCTTTGGCCAAGACAAAACCTTGCTTTGATTTTCTTTGTGGCATTGCGATTCGGCAGTTGGAAGATTGAAGAAGGGAGATTGGAAAAAGTATTTGCCCTGTGTTAGAATGAGCCAGAATCCAATCGATTGTAGCACGAGTTTTGTACGAGTTTTGTGGGGGATGCTTCAAGAAAATCATGACAGAACTTCGTGATTTCGAACGGGGGCAGAACAGATGACAGAAAGCGGGTCGGCCGCCCCAAAATACGTGACGCCGGACGAGATGAAACGCATCGACAGGTTCGCCATTGACGAGATGCGCATTCCGGGCGTAGTGCTTATGGAAAACGCAGGACGCGCTGTTTTTGAGGCGGCATATGCCGCACTGGCCGGACGCGATTTGCCGGTGCTCGTGTTCTGCGGGCGGGGGAACAACGGCGGCGACGGTTTCGTGGTCGCGCGCCATCTCATCAATAACCGAATCGAAACGCATGTCTTCCTGGTGGGCGCTGCCTCCAGAGTCAAGGGTGACTGCCGGGTGAACCTGCGCATTCTTCAAAAGATGGGTGTGCTCATAAACCACGTGACAAAGAAGGGGCTTCCGGAACTGCGCAACCGTATGAAGAGATGCGGGATCATAGTCGATGCTCTGTTGGGGACGGGGCTTTCGGGTGAGGTGTCGGGGCTGTATCGCGAAGTGATATCTCTCATAAACGAGGCCGGATGTCCGGTGCTGGCTGTGGACATACCCTCCGGACTGGACGGCGCCACGGGGAAGCCGCTTGGCATTTCGGTTGTGGCGAACATGACCGTCACGTTTCAACTGCCCAAGAAGGGATTTGAGAACCCTCTGGCACGCAATTATACCGGCCAGTTGAAGGTCGTCGACATCGGGATTCCGTTACATCTATGCACGCGCCCGAAAGGTTGATGCCTATGGCAACCATCCGAACGTTTGTCGCTGTAACGATGGCCGGGTCGCTTCACAAGACGCTTGGCGAGGTGATAGATAAGTTTTCATCATCGAAAGCGAGCGTCAAATGGGTGGAGCCGCATAACGCTCACCTAACACTGAAGTTCCTCGGTAACGTCGAGGAGGCGCGTTTGGCGGAGGTCTTCGCAGCCTGTGAAAAAGCGGCAAAAGGATTCAAGCCGATTGACCTCGAAGTGAGGGCGGTCGGGTGTTTCCCTTCGATGAAACGGCCAAGGGTAGTGTGGCTCGGAATCGAGAAAGGGGCTGAGGCCATACGACAGCTTCAACAAAAAGTGGAAAGCGAACTCGAACGCATCGGTTTTCCGAGAGAAGATAAGGATTTCAAGGCGCATCTGACCATCGGGCGCGTGAAGGGGCAGCAGGGCGTGCAGAGGCTGTGCGGCCTTCTCGAAGAAGAAAGAAACGTTTTCATTGGCTCGATGCGCGCCGAAAAGCTATCCGTCATGAAGAGCCAGCCGCTTTCGACCGGTCCAGTGTACACGGAGATGAAGGCGATACCGCTTGAATAAAGAGCGTGGGATGCACAAAGAGGAAAAGGGATAGAATCCGCAGATCGTGCGGACTCCGGCGCGATTGAATATCTCAGGGACCGCGTCCCCCCCTGTGACAGATACTAATCTTCTCGACTTGCAAAGCGCTTACGCTGTAGGATAGGATTAACAGATGAAGCTTGGCGGCATGCAGCGATTTGAGTTGCCGCGCTCGTGACGCAAGTGAATCACTCACCAAAGGGGACAACAGATGACAGCAAAGGAAGGCGAAGCGAAGGAAAAACTTCTCGGGATCACGATTTCTCAGATCGAAAAACAATTCGGGAAGGGCGCAATCATGAAACTGGGAGAGGCTGCGAAGACGCCCCGTGTTCCCTCGATATCGACGAACATTATAGCGCTCGACCTCGCGCTCGGCGCGGGCGGCATCCCGCGTGGGAGAGTTGTCGAGATTTTTGGGCCGGAATCTTCAGGCAAGACCACTCTCTCGCTTCACATCGTCGCGCAAGCGCAGAAACAGGGCGGCTCGGCAGCGTTCATCGACGCCGAACACGCCCTCGATCCCGATTATTCGAAAAGAATCGGCGTGAATATCGACGATCTCTTGATCTCTCAGCCCGATAGCGGCGAACAAGCGCTCGAGATAACCGATATGCTTGTGAAAGGCGGCGCGGTTGACATTGTGGTTGTAGATTCGGTGGCTGCGCTCGTGCCCCGCGCGGAAATCGAGGGCGAGATGGGAGATCAACACATGGGTTTGCAGGCCCGGCTTATGTCGCAGGCCATGCGCAAGCTCACGTCCTCTATCAACAAATCGAAGACGACGGTTATGTTCATCAATCAGATACGCGAAAAAATCGGTGTGATGTTCGGCAATCCCGAGACTACGCCGGGTGGTCGAGCTCTCAAGTTCTACTCTTCAGTCCGACTCGACGTGAGACGCCTCGGCACCATAAAAGAGGGACAGGACACCGTGGGCGCGCGGACGCGGGTCAAGGTGGTCAAGAACAAGGTTGCTCCACCGTTTAAGGAGGCTGAGTTCGATATTCTCTTTGATGAGGGAATCTCGAAGGAAAGCAGTCTGATCGACGTCGCGGTCGAGCAGAAAGTAATTGTCAAGAGCGGCGCATGGTTCTCATACAAGAACGAGCATATTGGACAGGGCCGCGAGAGCGCCCGTAGATTTCTGAAAGAAAACCCCGCCCTTTTCAAATCGATTTTTGATGAGACCATTCAGCGCTTGAATGTAGCCACGCCGGAACCGGAGCCATGACCAACCACATTCATCACGTTCACATATTCGCCTCGGACATAAACGAGAGTGTCAAATTCTACGAAGAGTTCTTTGGCGGCAAGGTAGTCCTTGACGCAGAGTTTGCGGGCGCGCGGAACGTGTTCATGCGGATCGGAAATGGCCGCCTCCATTTCTATGAGCAGCCGCCAAAGAATCCGGGAAGGGGAAGCATTCACCATTTTGGGATTCAGACGGATAATATTGAAGAAGTGGTTTGCAGACTGAAGTCGAAAGGAATCGGGTTCAAGAAAGAGATTACCGACTTGGGGGTGTGGAAATATATCATGGTTCCAGCGCCGGATGAAATACTGATTGAGTTATTCCAGATAGATAAGGCGCGCGTCCCCTCTGAATTCGCGGACTATTTTGAGCAGGTTCCGAACTGTGGTTACTAAAATCGCACTTATTCGGTGATGCCATGAGGCATGTCGTCACGGAATAAGTATCCGCTTTCGCAGGAATGGCGTGAGAGTGTGAGGCCATGGAAATCCATTTTGAGAAGCGCCGGATGATAACCAAGTTTCTTGATCCCGCGCTCAATTTCGCAGAGAACGAGCGGGTGACGGAAATCCGCGTGGACCCGCTTACAAAACAGACCACACGTTTGCTGCATTTTCCCATACGCTGGGCTCAAAAGACTGACTTGGGCGAGATTGTAGAACGCTCGCTTGAGTTCGGTTGCCCATTTTGTCCTCAAATGATTGACATGGTCACGCCGAAGTTTCCCACTGAGCTCACTTCAAAGGAGCGTATTCAGAGGGGGAGCGCAGTGGTCTTCCCGAACATGTTTCCCTATGACACTTACAGCGCCGTCGCAATCTTTTCGGGAGAACATTTCAAGCCCATGGCGGAATTCGAACCCCAACTCCTGCGCGACGGCTTCTGCGCGTCGCAGGAATACCTGACATCGGTCCAGGCGTCTGACCCGGGAGCGCCACTGTATCACACGATAAACTGGAACTACATGCCGCTCGCAGGAGGAACAATCATACATCCGCACCTGCAAATAATCGCCGGTAGTACGGGAACCAACTATCACCGCAGGATTCTCGAATCGAGCGCCGCATATGCGGCCGCCAACTCGAGTTCGTACTGGGCCGACTTGATCGAGGAAGAAACACGCCTCGGAGAACGGCTTATCGGAAAAGTCGGGAAAACAACGTGGCTGGTGTGTTTTGCGCCCAAGGGAATCATCGACGTCATGGCGATATTCGAGGGTGTGCTGACAATTTCCGACATCAAAGAGTCCGATTGGATGGACTTCTCGCGCGGGTTGTCAGCGGCAATGAAATTGCTCGACAGCCGCGGCTTTTACAGCCTCAACATGGCCATATATTCGGGGCAAGGCGCAGAACATTTCTGGACGCACGCGAAACTGGTTCCGCGCGCGCTGCTCCCCCCGATGAATGCAAGCGACATCAACTATTTCAACACGCTTCACAACGAGGTGCTGACGATCTTCGAGCCGGAACAAATCTGCGCTGAGGCGAAAGGATTCATTGAAAAAGCATGAAGATCGGGATGCGAATGTCACGAATGAAGAGCGAATGAAACGAACGGAGAAGATGAATTCCCGGCCTTGCGGGAATGACATATTGAAGGTGATATATGGCGAAAGTTCCAAAAAGCGTGACAACGCTTGGCAAGATGCTCGAGCATCGTGCCTCTGCGATTCCTGACAGGCCGGCTTTATATTTCCGCGACGAAACAATTTCCTTCCAGGAACTGAACAAGTATGCCAACAGGTATGCCAATGTCTTCCGTGACCTGGGGATCAGGACGGGCGACAGGGTCTGCATTCTTTCACCCAATCGGCTCGAGTTCCTGTATGCATATTTCGGCTTGATCAAAATCGGCGCGATGATGGTTTCGCTGAGCGTCATGCTCAAGGCGGACGAAGCGAAGTACATCATCGACGATGCAGGCGCGAATGTGCTCGTGGCGACCGAGTATCTGTATCCGGTCATTGAACCGATCCGCGACCGGTTGCCGACAATCAAACACATTCTCTATCTGGACGAGAACCCACCGGAAGGCGTAATTGAACTCAAACCGCTCGCTGAAAAGGCTTCCGAAGAGTTTCCCTCGCTCGACATCGCGCCCGATTCAGTCGCGTGCATTATCTATACTTCAGGCACAACAGGCAGGCCGAAGGGCGCGATGCTCACGCACTCGAATCTTCTTCACAATTTCGAATCCGCAAATGACCTGTTAAGAACCACGCCGGACGACGTGCTGCTTGTGCCCGGGCTGCCGCTGTTTCATCTCCTCGCACAAATTTGTGTGATGGGGGCGCTCTACGGTGGAGTGCCAAGCGTTCTGATGGAATTCTTTGTGCCGCAAATAGTGCTTGAGAATATCGCCAGATACAAATGCAACTCCTTCTCGGGCGTGCCAACAATGTTCGCGTTACTTCTGAACGATCCCGAGATAGACAAACACAATCTATCGTCGCTGCGCATTTGTTTCTGTTCGTCGGCGCCGCTGTCACTCTCACTTCTCAAGAGATTCGAGGAACGAACCGGCGCAATCATCACGGAAGGTTACGGACTGACCGAGGCTACCGCTCTAGTGACCTCAAATCCAATAGACGCGGAACGGAAGGCCGGCTCGGTGGGTGTGCCGATTCGATGCGAGGTGCGGGCCGTCAACGAGAATGACGAGGACGTGGCCTGCGGAGATGTGGGCGAGATAATCATCCGTGGTAAGAACGTGATGAAAGGATACTACAACAAGCCTGCTGCGACCTCGGAGGCGATGAAGAATGGGTGGCTGCATACAGGTGACATGGGGAAATTCGATTCTGATGGATATTTGTATGTCGTTGACAGGAAGAAAGACCTTATAATCACCGGTGGCTACAACATCTATCCCGCCGAAGTAGAGAATATTCTTTATAAGCATCCGAAAATTGCGATGGCGACGGTGATCGGCATACCCGACGAAATAAAAGGAGAGATAGCGAAGGCATATGTGGTTCTGAAGGAAGGCGAGACTGCGACCGACAAAGAGATTATAGAGTTCTGCCGGGAACGCATCGCGAAGTATAAAGCGCCGAGGGCGGTCGAGTTCAGGGAGAGCTTGCCGACGACGCCGACAGGGAAGATACTCAAACGAACGTTGCGAGATGAGGTCCTTGCCACCGAAAAGAGGAGATTGGAACACGCATGAAGCGAAGCTTGGCGTGAAAGGAGTCAATAGAGAATCATGGCAATAAAGGGAAAGCAAAAATCAGGGTTTAAAACTTGCCGTTGCGGGCATACATGGAAAACGCGAGAGGACTTCCTAAACGACCGGAATCTGAAAATAGTGGGATACCAACCCGACTTCGTCAATCACAAGTACAACCACTTCTTGTTCAATCACCTTGCAAAAGGATGCGGCCAATTCTTTGGAGTCAGAGCATCTGATTTCAGCGACCTCCGGGAGAGAGGATGCGCAGCCGAACTACGCACCGGTCAGAAAGGTTGTCCGGGTTACTGCCTCAATACCACGGACCTCCGGGTATGTTCGGTAGCTTGCTGCAATGCGTCCGACCGAAAGCTGGCCGCGAAGATTCGCAGCCGCCGGGTATTGCGGAGACTGATATCAGGGATGGTGACTTCAGACGATCCACGCAGGGCAAGAACGAAGCCGATGTCTGCCAGCTAAGTAGCGAATTCTATTAACTTCTATGTGGTTGAATACATGTCTGGAAGAACTAGGACTGAACGAGCGGTATGGGAAGGGTATCATTAGAAAGAAACACCACAGGATTCTGGAGAATGGTTCCTCAATCAAACCGTCTGCCTTCCGCAACTGCCTTAAACACATCCATCGCGGTCACAATGCCAACGACTTTGCCGTCCCTCAGAATCGGAACGCGATGCACGTTGAAGGAATACATGATTTTGCATACGTCCCTAACGGGCGTTAATTCAGTGGCAGTGTGGAGGTCGCGAGACATGACTTCCTCAACCCAGAGATGCTTTGTGGAAACTCCACTGGCTCCGTCAGGGTCAGCGTCGCGAGAGAAGAGCTCATAGATATCCTGGTACTCGAGATTTGAGCCAAGAACCCGGGCTTCCTCCCTAATCAGGTCTCGCACAGAGATCATACCGATCAGCCTCTTATCCTTATCGGTCACCGGAACGCCGGTGAGACTCTTTTCGGTGAGCAGCTTTGAGAGTTCCCGAAGTGAAGCGGACTTATCCACTGTTGTGACGTTCACCTTCATTATGTCTTTAGCCAGAAGCATTGTGCGCCTCGAATACGGATGCGTTATGGTTTCAGCTACCAAAACGATAGGTCACTCCCATGAGGTCAAGCAATGAAAGGAGAAAATCGTTGGCGCGGATGCGTGTAAGCCCGCCGTGAGCGCATGCGCGCTCACCGAAGCTCCTCACGTCATCGACAAGAACCCCATCCCCGTGTATGAGGACCGGCACAGGGTCAGCGCTATGTTCGCGGATAGCGCAGGGAGTCGAGTGGTCGCCGGTGACGGCTATATAGACGTCTTGAGGATTGTCGAGAGAATCGATTACTTTCTGGAGCATCCTATCCATTTGTTCGATAAAAGCCAGTTTTTCGCGAGGCTTGTTGTCGTGGGCCGTGAGGTCGGCGCCTTTAATGTGTGTGACAACGAAGTCGGCCTCTTTCAAACCCTCGACCGTGAGTCGCGCTTTCTCATCGAGATCGGTGTCTATATTGGCAGTCAGTTTTTCGTTGGTGAGGACTTTGAATCCTGACATGATAGCTATCCCTGCAACGGTGCTTTCTCCCGTAATGCAGCAGCCTTTGATATCGAACCTTTCGGTCAGGCTTCGCATCTTTACCGCCATGCCCGCTCCGCGCGTGATCACGATGTTTGCCGGAAGAAGTCCCTTGCCCATGCGCTCCCTGTTCACATCGTGATTTCGAAGTTTCTCGTAGGATTTACGCACGAATTGATTGACGAGTTGGGCTGTTTTCTCGGCAAGAGGCTGGCCAGACCGTTTGGGTTTGACCTCCTGAACCGGCTGACCTTCATTCGTCGGTCCGGGGTCGGAGTTAGTGATATCTGCGGACAGCCGGGGTCCGCTGAGCACCAGAACCGCGCGATGTTCCGTTGCAGGTTTGAATATGGCGTTGATCCCGTTTTCGAGCGGCATCCCGTCAAGGACGGCGGCGAGAGCTTCAGTATGTCGGATTCTGCCTGCGCGGCGATCCAGCACGATGAGATTCTCATCGACAGTCGCGAAATTGCACCGTAGCGCGACATCGCCCGGGTTGAGATCAATTCCGACGCCGACAGCCTCGATCGGACCTCTTCCCCAATAGACTTTCAAAGGGTTATATCCGAAGAGAGCGAGGTGTCCCACGTCGGTGCCCACGCGGATGCCGGGCGAGAGTGGGTCCATCAGGCCGGTGATCCCTGTGCGCGCCAGCAAATCGAAGCATGGTGTGTTGGCGGCTTCGAGCGGAGTCAGCCCGCCGAGTTCGTCGATTGGCCGGTCACCAAGGCCATCTATAATCAACATGATTCCTTTGTGCGCTCTTGTCATGTTATCTTCACCAATCAGAAGAATGGATTCCTGCCTTCACAGGAACGATACAAGAATTGTGGATTCCTGTCACGTTGTCTTTCTTGATTTGAATCGCTCGACGGCCAGATCGGCAATCCGCAAGACTTCATTGGCGAGCCTTGCCCCGCCGTCAATCTCAAGCGGTATATTGTCCGCATATACGACCCGCAAACCCGCCTCGACAGCGACCGCAGTCGCGACATCGATGGCTGCGGCCTTCACCTCGGTCAGCAATACCGTTGGATTATTTTTTTTGAGCACTTCCGAAATATCTGTCCGAAGCTTGGGCCGATTCGACAGATTGTGACTGATCGCAACGACGTCACACCCGAAGTTTTCCTCGAGGCTCCGGCGAATCGTGTCGCCCATGACAGGAGGGGCAGTCGTCGTCAAGAAGACTTTTTCGGACCTGATATCATCGAGCGGCCTGGGTCTGAACACAGTTCTTGCAACACGGGCAGACGGATTCAACGCGTGAATGGCCTTGCTCATCTCATCCACTTTATTCTTGTCAGCCATCGGCTCTTCGCACATCGTGAGGACGCACAGGTCGGATTTGCGAATCCTGTAGGGGCCCATGTATCCTGTGATGTAGTCAGGCGTCTGGTGCGCGCCGATGACGAGGACCCAGGCGTCCGTCGCGACCGGCGGCATCGACGAGCCGCTTCCCTCGAAAATCACGAAGTCATTCGGAAGCTCGTTTGCAACGCGGGCCCCCTGCGGCACGACTGAAGTGAACACGACGCCGGCAAAACCTCCGCCGCATCGCCGGCATCCGATAGTCGTGAGCCGCGCCATAAGCGCATTTTCGTAGTGGTCACTCGCGGCGTGTTTGCCGCGCCGGCTTTCGGCCAGGAGATATTCGGGTGTGATGCGTACTTCCTCGCCCTTGATGACCTCGGGTTGAGGCGGACCGCCCCGGCCCATTGTGACGATACAAGGCTTGAAGCGGGCCTTCACTCCCTCTTGCCCGCTGAGAGTCCGGCCTATGTGGGCTGCGAGGGCTGTCTTGCCGACGCGTTTGCCCATGCCGCCGACCGAAAGTGAGGGCTTCATGCAGATATTCTCGAAACGCGGAGGATTGAATTGGAAATCGGCCCCTTCATATACTACACCCCGGCTGAGTATGAGGTTTGCGAATTCGAACCGCCTGCGGGAATTGACGACGGGTTCGTCGCTCAGGTCGACGGCAACGGCGGGACGGAACTCGTCGATTGCGCGAGCGATTCCGGCCAATGGATCTTTATCGATAGTTACGGGCAGGCCGAGTGCTTTCAAGTCTTCGGGAGTTCCGATCTTCTCCATTCCGCCGATGAAAACGGCGGCAACCGCCTCGTAGCCGCGACTTCCGGCGACTTCGGCAATGCCGTCTCGATTGACCGGAATGTAGTGTTCGCCGTCAATGAGGAAGAGCGCCTTCATTTTGTTTTCCCGATGCGGGTCTTGTCGTGGCGTCTGACAAACGCGGTGAGGTGTTCCACTATCGTCGCCACGAGTTGATCGAAGTCTTTGTTATCAAACACCGGCACATCGTGCTTGATTGCCTGCTCGACAATGAAGTCCTGTATTTTCCGTATCGAGTCGAAATTGCTCAAGTATTTCTCTGCTCCACGAGTGGACGCCTGCTGGCCGCGGATATTGAAGCGCTCGCGGTGAATGTCTTGGTCTTCGGTGGTTATTACCATTCTGCACACGAGCGCCTTGCCCGCATAGTCCCTCTTTATGCAGCCGGGCACGACGTGTACGCCGTCTATTATGGTGCTGATCTTTTCATTCAAAGCGCGGTCCATGAGCGCATAGATGCCCGCCGACACCCGAAGCGCCTGTTCCATGAACGCAGCAATCACAATGTCATCCTGAATTCCCTTTGGCAAGTCGTACGCTTTCCATGCGTCGAATGACGATTTGTGTATCGTCGGCATGAGTTCGGGCGAGAACATGATGCGCATCACTTCCCGCACTGAGTCAGTGGATATGACGCGCGTGATTCCGAGACGGTGGGCAAGTTCGACGGCTATCGTGGATTTGCCTGTTCCGGCGGTTCCTCCGAGCAGAATGATGAGCGGGCGGAGTGGTTTCTTAAGGCGGCGCCAAAGCAGATAGCGATTCGCATAGCCCGAGCCGTATTTCTTGCGGAGGGTCTCGACTGTCAGGTCGCGCAGTCCATCGTAGGTCACTTCTCCCCTTCCGCGGCGAAGCAGAGTTCGCTCGATGGCCATCGCCAGAGAGTGCGAGATGTTCGGCTCGATGCCGGAAGCCTCGAGTGACTGCGAGAGGATTCCTTTTGAGAAGGGAACGCCGGAACCCGCTCCCTTCACGAGAATGGAAGATGAGAGTTTCTTGCGCTCGAGGTATTTTTCGGCCATCTCCTCGCCGTACTCGCGTAGGAGCAAGTCGTGAACCATGCGTCTGAGTTGCGTCTTTTCGATCCGCATCGTTCTCCGTTTGAGCAGGCGCGCTTCCATTCTCTCTGCGATGCCATAAGCTTCGGCGGGTTTCAGGCCGATCATAAGGAGCCCCTGCGAGAGGATTCCTTTTGAAAACGGGAACCGCAGGCCTTTGTTCACCACCACAGGGTATTTGCTTTTTATCGCTTTCATCGCACTCACTCTGATTCGAGACGACAAATTTCTCACTTCAGTCTAGCACAGGCTAATTGGAGTGTCAAAGCTCCTTCGGTCGGATCAAAGACAGGCGGAAGGGGCAAGAAATCGACAAAGGGTTAAGAGGGGTTAAGAGGGGTTGACAAAGCGCGCCGTGTTTGCTATCGTTTTAGCATCTTTTCAATCACCTCGATTCTTCGACCTTCGGCCGCACGAGAGAGAAACCTTATGACCCAACAACGCGGGCTGTGGTCTTGGTTGCTTCAGCGAGTAACGGGCGCCTATCTTATCTTTGGGATGGCCGTTCATATCATCGTGCTTCCGCTCGGCAAGGGAACCATAACGTTTGACAGCGTGGCATCGCGACTGCGCCAGCCGGGTTGGGCGCTATTTGATTTCCTGCTTCTCACGGTCTGCGTGTATCATGGCTTCAATGGGCTGTGGTCGGTCTTCACGGATTTCAACCCGCCGGCGAAACTGAGGCAAGGTATCGGCTGGTGTCTGGCCTTATTCGGACTGATTTGGGTTATCTTCGGCGTCTTCGTACTGGTCCCTTTCACCAGATAGGGGTTCTCGTGTGAACTGGCTCAAAGACTTTCTGTTAAACAAACACGAGGGTCAGCCATCCTTCGGGCTTCAGCGGCTCACGGGCATTCTGCTCGCAATCTATCTCATTCCACATGTCTTCCTGAATGGTTTCGCCCTTTTTTTCGGGCCTGAGAAATACACCGAGTCTACCGCGATGGCGCAGAAGCTGCACTGGCTCGAGTTGCTGATAATCCTGGGTGTGGCGTTCCACATGTTCAATGGTATTCGAATCATCTGTGTGGACTTCTTTGCGGCCACCCGAAGCCGGAAGTCGCTTTTCTGGGTTGCGGGCGCGTTGACAGCGGTTGTGATGATTTACAGCTTTTACGTTTATATCCCGAAAATGTTCGGACATTGAAAAGCAAGAGATATGAAATATCATGATGTGATCATAGTTGGCGGTGGGTTGGCAGGGCTTCGGGCGGCGATCGAAGTCAACATGCACAACCTGCGCGCCGCTGTGCTGTCGAAGGTTTATCCGATCCGCTCGCATTCAATTGCGGCGCAGGGGGGGATCAATGCGCCTCTGGGCAATCATCCGCGCGGCTCGTATGATTCGTGGGAGCGGCACGCTTTTGATACCGTGAAGGGCAGTGATTATCTCGCGGATCAGGACGCCGTTGTTCGGATGATCAAGGACGCATCGGCCCGAATCTTCGAGATGGAACATTGGGGATGTCCGTTCAGCCGCACGCCTGACGGGAAGATCGCGCAGCGTCCTTTCGGCGGCGCCGGGTTCCCGCGTACGTGTTTTGCAGCCGATAAGACCGGTCACATGTTGTTGCACACACTGTTCGAGCAAGCGGTCAAATACGAGTCTGCCGCCGAGCGTGGCGAAATGAAGATATACAATGAGTGGATAGTCACGTCGCTGGTTGTCGAGAATGGCGTGTGCCGCGGGGTGATCGCGCTCGAACTGGCGACCGGCAAGCTCGAGGCGTTCAAGGCCGACGCCGTCATATTCGCGACCGGCGGCGCAGGAAGACTGTATTCAAACTCCACTAATGCGCTCATCAATACCGGAATGGGCATGGCTGTGCCCTATTGGGCCGGCGTTCCCCTGAAGGACATGGAGTTTGTCCAGTTTCATCCAACCACGCTTTACGGCTCAAACATTCTCATGACAGAGGGCGCGCGCGGCGAGGGCGGATATTTGACGAATAACAAAGGCGACCGATTCACCGCAAATTACGCTGACAGTCGCAAGGCGATGGAAGTTGCCCCTCGCGACATAGTGGCTCGTAACATGACGACCGAGATACTGGAGGGACGCGGATTCGAGGATGCATATTTGCTGCTTGACCTGCGGCATTTGGGCGAAGAGAAAATAGCGACGCGGCTGCCCGGCATACGAGATATCTGCCAAAAATTTCTCGGAATCGATCCGGTCGACCAGCCGATTCCGGTTCAGCCCGGCCAGCACTATACGATGGGCGGAATCGATTGCGACAAAGACGGGCTCTCGAAGGTGAAGGGCTTCTACGCGGCCGGTGAGGCGGCATGCGTGAGTGTGCACGGTGGGAACCGGCTCGGCGGCAATTCGCTTCTAGACACCATCGTATTCGGGAAAATTGCCGGTGAGCACGCATCGGACTATGTAGTCGGGAAGGCCGATTTGGGCGCCGGCGACAAAGCGCTCGAGGATGCGCTTGCTCGAGAAGAAGAAAAACTCAAGAAACTTCTCAGTTCCACCGGATCAGAGGATCCTTCGGTAATAAAAGAAGAGATGCAGAAAGCAATGAAGGATGACGTTGGGATATTTCGGACTAAGGAGCAACTTGGACGGGCATTGCAGAGAATAAGAGAATTGAGGGATCGCTACAAGAAGATTCGGCTGAAGCACACGGGCGCGAAATATAATTATGATTTGATGTGGAACATCGAGTTGGGCGGGAGTCTGGACGTGGCGGAGGTGATCGTTGCGGGCGCACTCGCGAGAGAAGAGAGCCGTGGTTCGCATTTCCGGCGCGATTTCCCGAAGCGTGACGACGAGAAATTCCTCAAGCATACCCTCGCGTATTACACGCCTGATGGGCCACGACTCGAGCAGTCCAATGTCAATCTTGATCATTGGGCGCCGAAGGAAAGAAAGTATTAGGAAAACAAGCACAGGTCAAGAGTCACGAGTGTAAAGTCCTCTTATTGAAGAGTCATTCATGTGGTTTGTCGTATTCATGCGATTCGTATTCCAGGGTCCTCTTTGCGCTCACTGCTTCTTTGCGGTTAAAAGGGATAGAACGTGGCTGATATAACATTCAAGGTATTCCGATTCGATCCGGGGACCGACAGCGCTCCGAGATTCGATACCTTTGTGGCGCCGCTGTTCAAAAAGGGGCTGACAGTTTTGGAAGCGCTGTTCTATATACAAGAGAAGCTTGACGGCTCGCTTGCATTCAGGGCGTCGTGCAGAGAGGGCGTATGCGGGTCGTGCGCGATGCATATCAATGGAAAGTACCGGCTTGCATGTGAGACGCAGGTGAGCGAACTCGGTTCGGACGGCGTCATTGTCCAGCCGCTCGGCCATCTGAAAGTCTTGCGCGACCTCGTAGTTGACATGGAGCCGTTCTTCGCGAAGTACAAATATATCAAGCCTTACCTCATGCCGGGGAGCCCGTCGCCGGAGCGCGAGTGGCCGCAAACCGTCGGCGAGCATGCCAAGGTGATGCCTTCAATCGATTGCATATTATGCGCATGCTGTCACGCGTCGTGCACGGTCACGGCGACAGACCCTGACTATCTCGGCCCTGCCGCTCTGTTGTGGGCCGACAGATTCGCGAGAGACTCGCGCGATAATTCACTCGACGAACGCTTGAGGCTTGTTGATCAGTTGCACGGAATATGGCGCTGCCACACGATTTTTTCCTGCCAGGAAGTCTGTCCGAAAGACCTCGATCCCACCGGCTGCATCGCCGATCTGAAACGAAAAGCGATGAAGCGGAAGCTCTTCGGCCACTGAGCCAACCCGAAAAAGCAACAAATCTCAGCCGGATGTCTCAGAGCCAGAGATGAGAATCTCAAAAGCGCGCTTGACAAATGAAGGAAGGCAAAATACACTGGACTTCAAAAGTCCTGTCCCCAATCACCGGTGAATGCGCCATGATCGAAAACTCCCCTATTCTCCTCTCTGACATTCGTGGGTACAGCCGGCTCGCTGTCGAGGCTACTATTGGGCTGACCAACGTCGTCGAGACCATGCACCACAATATTGCCCGCGCTCCAGGCATTCTTGGCGCACCCACGCAGGAGCCCACGAAGGGCATCACCGGGCTGGTTTACCAAATCATCCGAGGGGTGACCCGCTTGGTAGGTGGTGGCATCGATGTGGCGCTCGCGCAGCTCGTTCCACAACTTAGTCACGGGACGTCGTCCGCCGAGCGCGAAGCCGTCCTTGCGGCGCTGAACGGTGTCCTGGGCGACCACCTTGCTGCCGGCGAGAACCCGCTGGCAATTCCCATGCGGCTGCGCCGGGATGGACAGCCGCTTGAACTGACGAGGAAGGCCCTGGCAGCGGCGATTCCTCGGCCAAGCCGCAAGGTTCTCATGCTCGCGCATGGACTGTGCATGAATGATCTGCAGTGGAGGCGGAAGGGGCACGACCATGGCGCAGCCTTGGCTGCCGATGCCGGTTTCACGCAGGTTTATCTGCACTACAACAGCGGCCTCCATATATCCACCAACGGTCGCGCGTTCGCCGACCTTATCGAAGCCCTGCTCGAAGTCTGGCCGGCGCCTGTGGAGGAACTGGTCATTATCGGGCATAGCATGGGCGGGTTAGTTTCCCGCAGCGCCTGCCACTACGGCAAGGCTGCGGGACACAATTGGCTGCGGCGCCTCCGCAAAATCATCTTCCTTGGTGCGCCTCACCATGGCGCCCCGCTGGAACGCGGCGGCAATTGGCTGAATGTTATTCTGAGCGTCAGCCCGTACACGGTGGCGCTTGCTCATCTCGGGAAGATTCGTAGCGCCGGCATCACCGACCTCCGTTACGGTAGCCTGCTGGACGAGGAGTGGAAATACCGAGACCGCTTCGCCCACTCGAAAGACAGGCGGCGCGTCGTGCCGCTGCCGGATGGCGTGCAGTGCTATGCCGTCGGCGCTTCGATCTCAAGGGCGAGCGCTCTGGGTAAGAGATTCCTCGGCGATGGACTCGTCCCCTTAAGCAGCGCCCTGGGCCGGCACGCTGACCCCCGCCGGAACCTGTCCTTTCCGGAGTCGCAGCAATGGATCGGATACGGCATGAAGCACTTGGACCTGCTCGCTCGCAGAGAAGTGTACGAACACATGAAACAGTGGCTCTCATGTCCGTCCTGGCGTGAATCCCGATGATCTTTTCAGTGTCGCCCCGCTCGCAAGAACCGGGTGGTTGAGCGAGCCGGTGAAATGGGGAATATTCATGGATAACGGCTACTTCTCAAATGTAACCCCTTAAGGCGCTGAGCGAAACTTCCTCAAGGTCCTATGAGAGTTTTCAGCGCCACAGAGCGCACAGCGCAGCGGAGCCGCAGCCAAACAGCACATATCGGGCGCGATGAATCGCGCCTCAGAAAATCGGGGACACGATGCGACATCGTGTCCCCGATTTTCTTCATTCTTGCCTGCAGGAGCGCAATTCATTGCGCCCGTGTGATTAATATGCGTCAGTCCCGCTCAGCTTATAAAGCACGTCTGCGAGTTTTTTCAGGGTGTCTGCGTTGGGAGCCGGTAGTTTGAGGTAAGTTCTGCCCGTCTGGTCTGTTTCGATAAAGGACTGGGCGATATTAAGAAGACCTCCGGCTTGTGGTTCCGTTTCTGTTTTTTGTCCCGTTTCTGAAGGTTGTGCCTTTTGGGTTCCCGCGGCTAATGCCCGGCCGAGTTTATCGAGGAAGGCGAGCCCGGCGGATGCGAGTTCGGCCCATGCTTGACTTGCCGCTGGAGCGGCAGCGGCGGGTTTCGCCTCGAACTCTTCCGGACTGACCACTTTTTCGATTTCCTCCATTGCAGCGACGGAAGGTTCCGGCTCGGAGACTGCAACTTGCGGAATAGAACTGGCGGCCTTTTCGACGGATTCCATGAAGCGTTTGAGTCTGGAGCCGCCGAGGAACACTTCGTCCTGTCCGCCGTCGAGCACTCCCGAAAAAAGCGATCTCTTGAAGCCGAGAAGAGAGAGCATGCCGTGCTCGATGGTCCCGCTGGCGATGAAGTTGACAACTTGTACGGGCCGACGCTGACCCAATCGGTGGACTCTGCCGATGCGCTGTTCGAGCACTGCCGGATTCCAGGGCAGGTCCATGTTGATTACCGCCGAGGCGCATTGCAGGTTCATGCCCACACCGCCCGCTTCGGTGGAGAGAAAGATTATGTGGGGCGTCTTTGGCTTTGCTTTCTTTGAGCGTTTGGGTCGGCTGGATTGTTTCTTGCGCGCCGCCTCAAACGGTAGGGTCGCGCCCTTTCCCTCGGGTGTTCTCGCTTTGGACTCGCCGTCTTCTCCTTTGAGTGTCATGAGGATACTCCCTTTTTGAATAGTCTCGCTATACTACTCCATTGCATTTTCTTTAATTCCTGTCCTGATTTTTGAGAGATATTTGCATAAGTTATTGTCGTTAAGACGATTCCAGCTTTTGTGGAAATACTTTGTGAGGGTCTTGTTGAGGTGTCTAATCCGTGCTAATCCGCATAAATCCGTGGTTAAGGACGCGTCTTCTTTTTTTTCTTCTTTTTCCCCGTGAATCCCGCGCTGAGGCTTCCGAAGTCCCGCCCCCGGCGGGATGCTCCCCGTGGTAAACTGACTCTTTTGTTTCTTCTTCTCCTGGTTGGTTGCGGCTGCGCCGCGCTGTGCTACACATCCAAGTCTGCTGTCCACAGGTCTTCAAGCGAAGCGTAAGCGCCTCCAGCCTCGCTCCATCTCGCGATTGTTCTTGGCGCTCGGATCGGACATTCCCTACTTCTTCTTCGCCCTGAGCATCGTGAGGAGCATCTTGAAACGCCTGTCGGCCCGCACTGCATGCGGGATATTAGCGGGCATCAAGAGGATTTCGCCATTGCCCGCGTGGCAAGGCTTGCCACCGATAATGAACTCGCCTTCTCCGTCAACAACCTGAACGAGGGCGTCGAATGGAGCAGTGTGCTCGCTCAGACCCTGATCCGCATCGAAAGCGAACAAGGTGACTGTGCCCGCGTCATTTTCAACCAGAGTGCGGCTGACAATGGAGTCCTCGCCGTATTCAACAAGTTTCGCCAAATCAACGACCTTCCCCTTCTCTAACTTCAGCTTCTTCTCTTTTTCAGTGGCCATGGGCTTCCTCCTAAGAAAGCAGGTCTGAGCGTTTGGCAGTTTGAAGGTTTGACGAGAGTGCTTCGCTCCACTCGCAATGACACAACGGTGATCACTCTTTCTTCCACGACTAATCACGCTAAAGGCGCGATCAATCGTTCCTAAGCTCATGCTCAGATAATATGATTTGGAGGCGGGATAGTCAAGTGAAATTTGTGAGCGTTGTTGTCGGGGGTTTTGACCAAGCGGGGAAGAGCGGCCCCTCCGGCATGGAACAAAAAACGCTTGACAAACATGGAAAGACACGGTATATAATAACTAACTGGATCAGTCAATTATTCTTGAAGTCGAAGGGGGAAAGGTCAAAAGGGGAAAACAGTGTCTGCGCGCCGCACTTGACAAGAAGTTGGATAAGCGCTAAAATTGTACTGACTGAGTCAGTTCAATATACGACGGCCTGAAAGACGAGACCGGGTTTCTGAGAACCGGCAGGCGAGGCAAGACTGATGCGCGGAGATGACGACGATGGCGCCCAGGGTGCGAACAACAAGTCGCCTTTTGGAAATTGTGGAGGCTGCAATCCGGGTTTTCGGCCGGAAGGGGTATGCGCTTACCCAGATGGATGACATTGCTGAGGCAGCCAATGTCTCCAAAGGGACTCTTTACAACTACTTCAACAGCAAGGCCCATTTGTTCGCTTATGTGCTGGAGAATGGAATGCCGGATGAGGATGCCCCGATGTCGCTACCGGAGATGTCTGTTATCAAAAGTGACAAGGAGCTACTCAAGCAGTTAAGAGACAAGTTGAAGAAAGAAAGCAGACTCGGGAACGTGAACAGGTTCTTGAAACGAAAACCTGATGAGATCGACCTGGAAAATGAACTCTACGAAATATTGAGCGAGTGGTGGGACCTGCTTGAAAGGAATCGTGTTCAGATAATCGTTCTGAAACGGTCGGCAACCGAGTTTCCCTAGATGGCAAAGTTATATGACCTTTTCGCCCGGGAACGCGTTCTGGAGCAAGTGGAAAAGTACCTTTCTGTCCGAACAAAACAGGGCGTGGTAAGGCCTCTTAACTCGGTTGCCGGAATGGCCCGCATGTTGATGACAACCATGAGTATGTTCGGATGGCGGCAATTCATGCGATATGAGAAGCTGCGATATCCCAAGTCGGAGATACTCCCGGATGTGGTTTCAACTCTCGTTCGCGGGTGGGAGAGAGAAAGAAATCGGAGGGTTGCGCGGTGAAGAAATCCAACAACAGGATCGGCCGCCTGCTTCTCCAAATGGGTCCCGGCCTCATCTGGGCCATGATGGCTATAGGCATTCAACGCGATGATCGGGAAAAAGGGAATTTCGGAGCTTAGCAGGTTTCGCGTTATCTACACACTTGTGATCGTGTCAGGAGGACTTCTACTCGCAACGATTGTGCAGAAGCCGGTTTTTCTCGTAATCCTCGCAGTTTCCGCAGGATTTATCGCGTATCCGGTTATCTACATACTGAACATCTGGGCAGTGACGAAGCTGGTCGACAAAGAGTTTAGACCCTCCCGGTCCAGCCTTGCAGTAGCGTACGCCGGCGTGGTGTATTCTCTTGTCGGGGCTGTGATGTTGCTGCTCGTCAGAGTGCTCAAAGTGTGGGGTTGAACACAGCGCGGCGAGGCCGCAACCAAGAAGAAGAAACCAAAAAAGAAGAAGAAACTGGTGTTTTGTCAACTCTGTTTTGTCGGTTCCCGTAGGGGCACGGCGCGCCGTGCCCCTACAAAAACATGCGCGCACACTTGCAGGCTCAAGTGTGACATGAAACTAGGGGAACACGAATGTCACGAATCGCGCAAGGCGCGAGACGAATTGCACGAATAAGCGCTTCTCTCTTTATCATTCCCGCGAAGGCGGGAATCCATTAGAGAACGATGAGTTATACAAATGTATTCTTGAGAATCACATGATTTTAGGAAATTAACGGTTAGTAGCGCAGTGAGGTCATATGAAAATCAATGAGGAAAAATGCGTCGGTTGCGGCAATTGCGTCTCGTTTTGCACAATGGGCGTAATACGCATAGAGAACGGACTCGCGGTTGTCAACGAGGATGAATGCGTCGAGTGCAACACCTGCTATCGTTGCTGCGAATCCGAGAATCTCAATCCGAAAATCGTGCGCGCGCTCAGAAAATTGTTCGGTGTTTTCAATCTGCGATATGATGCGCGCATGGACGTTTGTCCGACGGGCGCGCTCTCGCCACCCGATCTTGAGTGGCCGCGCTCGCTGAGGCGCGCGTTCAGCGATCCCACGGCGCCGCACGACAGCACGGGCCTGGCCGGCCGCGGAACCGAAGAGATCAAGACGAACGATATCACGGGTCGGATAGGACCCGGCGAGGCAGGTATCGTAATTGACCTTGGGCGGCCGGGGACCGGCGTTTTCTTTCACGAAATAGACAAGATGACAAGGGCTCTCGCGCCTTTGCGCGTCACATTCGAACCCGAAAACCCGCTAACCGCTCTCATGATAGACGTTCGGATGGGGAACCTTAAGGCGGACATCCTACAGGAGAAGGTGCTTTCGGCGATAATCGAATTAAAGGCGCCGATGGAAGAGCTTCCGCAAGCGCTGAACACAATAAAGGAGGTCGCCGGCAAGCTCGACACCGTCGTGAGTGTGGGCGTCTCGAGCAAATGCGAAAGCGACGGCGGCATCCCTCACGAGGGTGTCTGCGTGGAGGCCGGTTATGCGCCTTCACCAAATGGAAAAACCAATCTCGGGCTGGGCCGGCCGGTATCAATCTAGAGTCCACGGTTCACGGTTCACGGCTAAACCATGATTCCTGAACCGGAGACTGCAAACCATAAACCGTGAACCAGCACAGCGTTTCCCAAACAACATAGTATAAGTATTTGAGGATAAGCTTAATAGTAACTGTCATTCTGAGCGAAGCGAAGAATCTCTTCCTCGGTTTCGAAGTCGCCGCAACTCACAGAGATTCTTCGCTGCGCTCAGAATGACGTCCCTGTCCGATTTATTGCATATGGACATGGATACCCAACGTTCCACTGGTTCTTCGGAGAATGAAATGACAAATACACTGCACAGAAAGGGATCGCCCGAGGCATTGAGGGGAGACTTCGTCGTTTTCGTAACTCCCACCCGGAGCCTCTCGCCCGAGTTGCCTGAAAAGATGAAGCGATTCACCGAGATCGTTCTGAAACATGGTCCTGTCAACGTCTCGAAAATAGAGAACATGTCGATGCGGCGCGTTGATCCCCGGAGAATCAACGAAGAGATGCAGAATCAGTTAGCGTTCACGGCAACCTTCGACAACGTCGAAGCGGTCGCCTCTGTCATTGCCGACTTGAAAAAGGCCGATCTTGGAGTGCCGATTAACGTCAGCGGCCTGCTCGATGAGGTCAAACAATGCTGCAAGAAGGCCGGCATGACGCGCCACAGCGCCGAACAGTCGTTGGGTGTGTTCGGAAGAACCGACCGCCTGCCGCCGCGCGAGGTCGTCGAGATCAACAGCATGTGCGGCCACGGCATGGTCTCGTTCAACCTCATCAAGAAAGTGATAGACGAAATCAAACTGGCGAGGATGACTCCCGAGCAGGGCGCCTACCTCCTCGCCAAG
>JACRIR010000018.1 GCA_016215705.1 Candidatus Poribacteria bacterium
CGTTCCCCCCTTTGCAAAGGGGGGAAGGGGGGATTTAAGACTCTTGTTTTCCAAGGATTTCTGCGACTTCCTAAATCCCCCTTTGTCCCCCTTTTTCAAAGGGGGAGCATTGCAACATTATTTAGGAGGCGCTCTACTAGTTGTCTGATAGGCCGAGTTTTACGAGGATTTGCTTGAACCTTGGTTCGGAGCGAACGCTGTTGAACATTCTGTGTATCTTGATGAAGCACAGCCAATGGTCACGGTCTTCGATTGCTTTTTCCAGCCACCTGAAGCCATGTTCAATCTCTCCGAGGGTGAAATGCAGAGCCGCCAACGCGAACGGTGAGACGTAAACGCGGCTTGCAGTGCCTTTTCTTACGTGCGGATTTTGGGGCAGAGGGGGCAAGCAAAGGGCGAAAGGGGGAAGGGTGGAAGGGGACTACAAGAGGCGGAAGGCAAAAGGGCGACGGTGATAAGGTCGTCGTGAATCGGGTTTTGGTTTGGACAAGCGATACTTTTATCTTCCCCTTTTTGAATTGGACGGCATGAGCGTTGAACATTCATTACAGCAAATTTCTCGGCATTTCGATCAAGAGAGACTTATCGTTCTCTACAGCGGCTACTCTTTCGTTGTAGGTATCCAGCAGGCGCTTGAAGCTATGAAATAATTCGGTTTTTGAGAAGGTGGCCAGTTCTTCGAGGTTTGGTCCTACGAAGGACTCTATGGATTCGACGGCGATTTTGCGCGGGGCTTTATCTTCTGCGTTCCCCCTTACGGCCGCAACTATTCTTTCGGGCACGAGAAGATATACTCTGAAACCCTCCTACAGGTTGCGTTTGCATTTGTCATAAACACCGGACATTGGCGAAACCGTGACATGGAAAACAGTGTCGCCGAGAAGGAAATCGCCGGGGCGGGCTGATTGTTCATCGGCAGTGCTATACGATTTGTTTTCGATTCGAACGCTCGGGAATCTGATTTGAAGTTTTGCGCCCACGAGGTACTGGGCCACGGGGCCTTCCTTGCCCTCTGCACGCGCCAGAACCAAGAAGTCATGGATCGACTGCCGCGCCGTCTGAGTCGGATCGTACACAATCTTCAATCGTTGCCGGCCATGATACTCGCGGACTCGTTCGATTAGATAGACTTGAAGGGTATCCAGCATTTTGTTTCTCGCGGAGCTGTCCAGTTTGTGCAACTCCGTTTTTTCTGGAGCATCCAGCATACTGCTGACTGCGCCTGCCGCTCCTCGGTTTGTTCTTCCGCCTTCCGTGAGGAACGGCCTTGTTTCACCATGATCTCCCAGGATTCGAGCGACCGCTACGCCGCTCAATCCGACAATTTGAGATTTTCCTGCGGCGGTTCTATGGGAATCCAGGTGAAGATCATAGTTTTCTTTGAGATGCTCCAAGACAACCAAGGCGGCGCCAATCACGCCTCGCGCCGGACCGCCACTCGCCTTATAGACGGGTAGATTTGCATACCATTCGGAGAAAATCTTCAAAGCTTCTCTTTCTTCTTGGGTCATGGATCAACCTTACTTAGCATGGGCTGCAAGGGGATGGCCTCTTATCAGTTCTATGACGGTCGGATTCAGATAGTGTTTTGCTATCCATTCTATTACGGGAACGCAGACGGCGTCTCCAAAGCCAAATAGCGCCTGATTGAGGGGAGCGGATATCCTGAAGTCATCGGCGCCCATGAGCCGCGCGCATTCTCGCGGAGTCAGGAATCTCACAAAGAATTTGCCTTTGCCGGCTTTGAAAAGGATTTGCCGCGCGCTGCCGCCTCGCGGAGTTCTCAGGCAGCCCGCTATGCCGTCGGTTCTGAGTTCGGCCATAGACTTGCCCTTACGGATGCGCCGGAATACAGTTCCATACGACCATCTCGCGCCGTTGATCATATCCTCTGCGACAGCGCTATGACGGGGACTCATCTGATTCAGAAGGTATTCCGCGCGACGAGTGTTCCACCATTCTGGCGCGTTTTCGGGAAGGTCTTCGAGTACATCTTCGAGAGTTTTGGTAGTCTGTGGAGGCGCTGGAAGATCTCTCAGCCGCCACCGAATCTCCGGGTGGTGAAATATGAAATCAGCCAGCATTTTTAGCCTTACCCTGCTTTCGTAAAAGCGAGGCGTCTCGCAAACGTCATAAGAACTTTCGAGCCTATTGAGTATTCCAACAACGAACAACCGTTGCCTGCTTTGAGGCACAAAGCTTCCCGCGTCGAGAATAAACGCATCGACGTCGTAGCCCAGATTGTTCAGGGCAAGCAATGCGTCCTTGAAATCATGGCCGTTGGCTGACGTGAGAAATCCGGTTACGTTCTCAAGGAGAACAAGAGGCGGTCTCCGTTTCCGCATTTCTTCAAGGATGCGGATAAAGCCCCAGAAAGCAGAAGATTGCTTGCCGCCTAATCCCTTTCTTGCTCCCGCGAGAGAGAGGTCGTTGCAGGGAAAAGAAGCTGTCGCCAGCGTCACCGTGGGTATTCGACGAGATGGGACATCGTGGATATCGCCGAGGTGATGGTGTCTGTCAGCATCCTCAAAGTGAGTCTTGTACATTTCGTATTTTTGAGGATCGATGTCGTTTGCGTACGTTATGGACCAGCCTTGATTCTCAAGCGCCAGCCGCATGAGACCGATTCCGGCGAAGAATTCGGCGAACGTCCTTTGAGGAAGAACTGAATACGGGCCTGGTTTTGCGCCATTGTTTGCGACCTCTAGAGCCATTCTGACACAACCCTCCATATCCTTACGTATGTCGCTTTCCCAAAATCTGAGAACCTGCCAACCTTCACGCAAGAGCGCGGCCGTGGCCCTGCAATCTCGCTCCATATTTTTGCGGATTTTCGCGAGCCAGTAATCTCTCGATTTGGTTTTCTGGAATTGTTCTTCCAGTGAAGCGAGCTTGCGACGACTCCATTGGCCGCCATGCCAGAAATCTCCGTCGATAAATATCGCCAGGCGCCGGGATGGTAGAACAATATCCGGCTTTCCGGCAAGCTTTGACGGGCAGACCCTATAGCGAAGACCATTGGAAGCAAGAGCCCTGCGAAAAGCGACTTCAGGGATCGTATCGCGGGAGCGCACCTTCCGCATAATTGCGGAGATGTCCCTATGCGTTCTTCTTTTTGGGACAGACTTCTTGATTGGCATAGTCTTGTGGCGCACTGCAAGTCGAATGATAACCCAGACACTGTGTTTATGATCAACGGGCTTCCACTGGACATGAAGCACAATACTGGAACAGGCGCGAGGTCCTCACAGTTGCGATACCTTGTAAGAAAGAGGCGAAAGGCGAAAGCAGCAAGGCGAAAGGGAAAAAGCCAAAGAAAAGGAGAGATTGCTTCGCTCCGCCCGCAATGAAAACGCTCTTTTTTTCACCGCTAACCTGCCGCAGGCTGGGCCGGATGTTCCTAATGGATTCTCCCGCCGACGGCGATGTATGGTTCGTTCTCCATACTATACCACAAATCGACATGGGAACGGTAGGAAAGCCTGAAAAAGAATCTGAACCGCGGAGGGGTCACGGACCCGAGGCGCGGAGGAGCGCAGAGGGAAACGAAGAGAAACCAATCTTGCTTGACATTGTTGAGTGTAAGCAGTAGTTTATGTCAACGAGCCGTGGCTAAGGAAGATAACGAGAAACCCAACAACATGGGAGGTTCGCATGGCTGCAGAATTCAAGTTCTTGAAAGTGAGAATCGACAAGGGAGTCGCATTGGTCACACTCGACCGCCCTGACAAAATGAATTCCCTCAGCATGGCGGTTAGAGACGAGATTGAGCAATGCTTTACTTCTCTGGAAACGGGCAAGGATGTAGGTTCAGTGGTACTCACGGGTGGAGAGGATACTTTTTGCCCCGGCTTCGACATAGTCGAGGTCATGAACGTAGGCATTGAGGCCTTCACTCATCGGATTCTGGAGTACCACCTGAATATCTATGGGTTCACTAAACCTGTCGTGGCGGCGGTCAGTGGCTTTGCGCTTGCCGGTGGGTTCGACCTCGCCCTGTGCGGCGATATCATAATCGTTTCCGAGACGGCCATGTTTGGCCATCCAGAAATCCGGTTTGGTGTGAATCCGCTTCTCAGTCCCCTTTGGCGGAAGGTGGGGCTCTCGAAAGCCGTGGAGATAGCGATGACAGGCGAAATGATAAACGCCGAAGAAGCGCATCGCATCGGTCTGGTGAACAAGGTCGTTGCTCCCGGGGGAGTGGTCAATGAAGCATTCGAGGTCGCAAGAAAGCTGACGAAGATAGACCTGCGCGCTTTGGCCGCCGTCAAGCGGGCGAGCATGGTCGCGCCAAGGCTCGATATTGAGGCGGGTCTGGAATACGAATTCGGGCTTAGCGCCTCAATTTTTCAGGAATCAAACCTGAAATCCAAAGTCGAAGCTTACGCAAGGAAAATCGGCCTCATCGAGTGAGTCACGTCATCGAGCAAGCTTTCCTTTTTCCATCCGCGTCCAATATGAACCTGGAACAAAGGAGACCAACATGCTTACAGGAATTGCTGCAGAAACACCCAAGGCCGCAACCGGACTTAGGGAAAGGACGATAGGGAATCAATATTGGGTGTGGGTGGCGGGGCGCAAATCCAGCACACGGACGAAGCAGCGACCGGGGGACTGTTTCAGGAATTTGCCGCGCTTGCCGGTCTGACGGATTGCCGTGTGTGCGTTGGACTCTTCGGAAAGACCAGTCTCACGATTGTTCCCGATGGTTGGCAAATTGCTCTTTTTGAGAGAGCCATGAGGTTTTGGATCGCTCGTAGCTTGCATTTCATCTCGTGTTGCATATCGGCCGCATTCCACATGAGGGCATGAATCGTGGTGTCCATGTCGGACAGCGCCTGGTGCAGGTCGCGTTCCCGCTTTGCGAGTTCGTCGCGTTCCCGTCTAAGTTGTTCCAACTCGTCGGCTGGATTGCGTCGAATATATCCGCAGATTCCGATTTTTCCAGTCATGATCGACTCCTTTCCCCTTAAAACCGAAAGCGGACTAAACTAGTCTTATTATGTGCATTAACTTCTTTAAACGCAAGAGCCGCAACAAATCAGCCGGATTCTCCCTTTCGTCTTGTTCCTTTCATCTTTCGTCGCCTCGTGCGCCTTGACACGGTTTTAGAGACTGAGATATAATTCGTTTCATTCCGGAATGAAAAGGGCGTGATGAACCACGCCCCTACATCGGAACCATCCCCGGGCACGAACTCTTTACGACCGAATGTGTCCCGCAACTCGCGAAAGAAAGTGCGCAGCATGCTGCGCCTCTGCAAAAAACAAGACTGACTTAAAGCAGGCTTGATTTGTTGGAAACTCGGATTCTGGGACGGATTCGAAAGAGGTATTAGCATCGGCGGGCCGAAAAAGGTCTATTATCGGAAAGCGAGATAAATCAACGGTCATGTCGGCATACCGGCCCCTTGTGATAATACCTACCTACAATGAGGCCGAAAACATCGAGCGACTCATCGGGGAGGTCACACGCTCCGTCGAAGGAGTCAAGATTCTCATTGTAGATGACAACTCGCCCGACGGCACAAGCGATATCGTGCGAAGGATATCGGCCAGGAATCAGAATGTCCTGCTGGAGACTCGCCCCGGCAAGCTCGGGCTCGGCACGGCATATGTCCACGGATTCAAACGCGCTTTGTCGATGCCGGACGTGGATTGCGTGTTCGGGATGGATGCCGACTTCTCGCACAGTCCTCAATACTTGCCCGACTTCTTGAAAGCACTTGACGAATTCGACGTCGTTGTCGGCTCGCGATACCTGAGCGGCATCAGCGTCGTCAACTGGCCAATACGCAGGCTTTTCATAAGCTTTTTCGCAAATAACTACGCGCGCGTCATCACCGGCCTCCCTGTGCGCGATTGCACGAGCGGTTTCTGTTGCTATAAGCGAGACGTGCTCGAACGGATCAATCTCGATGCAGTTCGCGCGCGTGGATACTCTTTCCTCGTGGAAATGAAGTACCGGGCGCATAAAGGCGGATTCAAGATAGGAGAGGTCCCCATTATCTTTTTCGAGAGGCGTTCGGGAAGGACAAAGATGTCGAAATTCGATATACTTGAAGCTGTCCTGACTGTGTGGAGACTCCGGCTCGGGCTCTATGCAAAGTAACACGTTCCGGACCAAATTCATCGTCAACCCCGCGTCAGCCAATGGTTCGACACGGCGAGTATGGGCGCGGATCGAGGCGATACTACGGAGAGACTTTGCCCCTCCGGACGTATCTTTTACGGACAGATCGAATCATGCGACGGAACTGACGCGAAAGGCGCTCAAGGCCGGCGCCGAGATGGTCGTCGCAGTCGGAGGCGACGGAACTATTAATGAAGTTGTGAACGGGTTTTTCGATGCCGGCGCGTTGATCAATCCCGATGCCGTTCTGGGTGTCATATCGCGGGGGACGGGCAGCGACTTCATAAAAACGCTCGGTATTCCGAAAGAGATCGAGGCTGCGTGCCGGACGCTCTTGGGGCGGGCGACGCGCAGGTGCGACGCCGGCCGATTCACTTGCCTTGACCGGAACGGCAAGACTATGGAACGCTATTTTATCAATATAGCCGATTTTGGCATCGGCGGCGAAGCTGTCGAGCGCGTGAACAGGACAACGAAGGCGTTTGGCGGATTCGCATCCTTTCTGTACGGCGCATTGAGCACGTTGGTGGTATATAAAGGGAAGAGAGTCAGAGTCAAAGTCGATAACGAGTATGAGACCGAGAAACTGGTCAACAATGTGGTCGTGGCGAACGGGCAATTCTTTGGCGGTGGCATGCGGATTGCCCCCCAGGCCAAGGTTGACGACGGCCTTTTTGACATTCTCGTGATTGAGCATACGTCACTCCTGGAATCGCTGAACAGTATTCCCAAGCTCTACAAGGGGACCCACATAGAGAATCCGAAGGTCGAATACCTGAAAGGCAAGACGGTCATTGCTGAGTCCTCCGACGTGGTCCTCCTCGATGTTGAAGGGGAGCAAATAGGGAGATTGCCGGCAAGGTTTGAGATTCTACCGGCGGCGATCAACGTAAAGGTAGGAGGGTAGCCCGCATGCCGATCCGAAACTATCTCGAAGGGCTGTGCCGGTGGAGCCACAGAGGTTCAACCACCGAAAACGAGCGACAGGCTGCCGAGTATATCCGCGAGCAGATGGGCGCCCTGGGGCTGGAGGCGCGCCTGGAGCATTTCGTCTCGCACACGTCGTTCTCATGGGTCTACCTCATCATCTATGGCGGCTTTTTTGTTGCCGGATGGATTGGATGGAATTCATCCTTCATCGGAGTGGTTCTGTGCGGCCTGATGCTCGCGTTGTTCTATGGGGAATGCACCTCGAAGTGGAAAGCAGTTGCCGGCCTGCTCCCGAAACGGCCGTCGCAAAACGTGCTTGGCGTTCTCAAGAATCCTGCGGCCAGGAAAAAGGTCGTGTTTGTGGCGCATTATGATAGCTCGAAGAGCGGCCTGAGCTTCCATCCTTCCCTGGTTGGGTCATTCAGAAGTTCGTTCATCACCTCTGTTGTCATGATGCTTGTGCTCGCGCAGGTCCTGGTCATTCGATACTTTGGCGGCTCGGGCGCTCTCCTGGGTTTCGTGCGTTTCATAGCAACCGCGTATATGCTGTTGCCGATTATTCTCTTGATTCATCGTGAAATTTTCGGACAGTATGTGCAGGGCGCAGCCGACAATGCCTCCGGCGTGGCCGCGATGCTGGGCGTAGCAGAGAAACTGGTAAAGGAGCCGCCAAAGACATTGGAGACATGGTTTCTGGCGACGGGCTGCGAAGAGGTCAATCTGATGGGGATGACGGCCTTCATGCGCTCGCACCAATACGAGCTTAGCGCCGGCACAACCTATTTCATCAATTTCGATAACCTTGGAAAGGGAACATTGAGGTATATTACCGGCGAAGGAATGCTCAGTGTATATCCCTCGTCGGCGGAGCTCGTGTGCATCGCGGAGGGGCTCACAAATGAACAAAGATTCGCTGACGTCCGCCCTTATGTCTACCGGCTCGCTACGCTTGACGCGCTTGTGGCGTCGAGCAGGGAATACAAAGTCCTGAGCCTCATGGCGCTTGACGAGACGGATGGTATCGCTCATTGGCACTGGCCGAGCGACACTATTTATAATGTTGATTTTTCGGTTTCGGAAAAGGCGGCGGATTTTGCCGGTTGCATAGTCGCTGCGCTGGATAAGTAGGGAATCATTGCAGTAATATTTGTGCGAATGAATTGGCGCCTACAGGGAGTTTGGGAAACCGTGCAGAGCCCTTGCGAATCGATTCGCGCCTTCAGGGGTGGCCGAATTTGACGTGGGGTTGGGATCATTTGACCATTGTGGGAATTAACAAGGATGGGCGTGATGAATCGCGCCCCCACAAATTGGGATATTTTTGGCGGATTTGGTAGGGGAGAAACAGGAGAGAGAATTAATGAGGTGGGTAACATGGGAGACAAACTGAAGGTTTTCTCGGGCAGCGCGCATCCGGTTTTGGCGCGCGAGATATGCAACCTCCTTGAGACGGGTCTTGGCGAAATGACCATTCACAAATTCGCCAACGACAATATCAAGGTGAAGATTGAGGAAAACGTGCGCAATGCAGACGTGTTTGTGATTCAGCCGTCCACAATTCCAGTGAATGAAGGGTTCATGGAGCTTCTCATAATTATTGACGCCATAAAGCATGCATCCGCAAACCGGATTACCGCGGTTCTGCCATACTATGCTTATGCGCGCTCCGACAAGAAGGATGAGCCCCGAATCTCCATAACCGCGCGCCTGGTCGCCGACCTTCTTGAAACGGCGGGCGCAAACCGGATACTTACCATGGACCTGCATTCCCCGCAGATACAGGGGTTCTGCCGAATTCCGGCGGATCAACTGCTCGCTCTTCCGATCCTGTGCGACTATTTCAGGGCCAAGCTGGAGGACGATTATGTGGTCGTCGCGGCGGACGCCGGCGGTGTGAAAACGACCGCTGGCTATGCAGCACGACTGCACCTGCCGCTGGCCATAATTGATAAGCGCCGATTTGCGGACGATGACAAAGCGGCTGTGCTCAACATTGTCGGCGAGGTCGAGGGGAAAAAGGCGATCATTTTTGACGACGAGATAAGCACGGGCGGTACGCTGGTCGAGGCCGCGGAGGAACTCTTGAGTTTTGGAGTGCGAGAGGTCTTGGCGGGAATCGTACATCCGGTGCTCGTGGGGAATGCTATTCAGAAGCTGGAGCGTTCAAAGCTCAAGGAACTCGTTGTCACAAACACTTTGCCGGTGCCGCCGGAGAAGAAACTGAACAAGTTAACCGTTCTTTCGGTCGCGCCCCTGTTTGCAGAAGCCATCAAAAGAATCCACGAAGGCGAATCCGTCAGCGCCCTGTTCAGATAATTCGCGGCAGATCACCCAATGTCGTATGAATCTGTTCGGAATTCTTGTCTGTCGAGTGCATTCAGCCCTACAAAAAGGGTGGAATGAATTTCGCGCCTGCGGGGGCCTGCTAATTGCGAGGGCGCAATGAATTGCACTCCTCCGAGCATACACCGGAAGATTCCGTAGGGACGCAATGAATTGCACTCCTGCGGACATACACCAGAAGATTTTGTAGGGGCGCGATTCATCGCGCCCAATCTGCTTTTGGCTGCGGCTAGGGTCGGCTTCGCTTGGCAAATCTAATATGAGAGCTTTGGTTTTCGATGGTGGGCTCAGGCTGGTCAGCGATTATGCCACGCCACTTAAGCGGCCGGGGGAATCGCTCATCCGGGTCAAGCTCGCCGGCATTTGCAACACGGACATCGAAATAGCCAAAGGCTATATGGGCTATACGGGCGTGTTGGGTCACGAATTCGTGGGAGTTGTCGAAGAAACTGATTCGCCACATCTTCTCGGCAAGCGCGTGGTCGGCGAGATAAACCTCAGTTGCGGACAATGCGACTTGTGCAACTCCGGTTTGCGAAATCATTGCCCGAACCGCTCTGTCCTCGGCATCATGAACCATCCAGGCGCAATGGCTGACCTCTGTGTCCTACCCGATGTGAACCTGCATCCAGTTCCGGAAAACCTGCCTGACGATGCTGCTGTCTTCTGTGAGCCTGTAGCCGCCGCGTTCGAGATTCTTGCACAGGTCCCGATCGAATCCGGCCAAACTACGGTCGTGCTTGGAGACGGCAAGCTCGGCCTGTTGGTCGCGCAAGTCTTGAGGACGACCGGCGCGGACGTATTGCTGATAGGCCGGCATCCGGACAAGCTTCGACTCGCAGAGGGGTGGTTCATCCGCACTGTCCCTTCGGAAGATTCGTGGAAGGCCAAACAAGTGGATGTCGTCGTTGACTGCACCGGCTCGACCGAGGGGTTTGCTCTGGCTCTGGACCTTGTGAGACCACGCGGTGTCATAGTCGTGAAGACGACTGTGGCCGACAGGTTCTTCATAAACCTTGCGCCGCTGGTAATAAACGAGATAACCGTCGTCGGCTCACGATGCGGGCCGTTCGAGCCCGCCTTGAAGTCGCTGTCCGATGGAAGCGTCAAGGTTGCCGAGATGGTGACGGGAATATTCCCAATGGAGCAGGCGCTCGAAGCGTTTGAGGTCGCATCGCGCGCGGGGTCGTTGAAAGTCATAATCAGGATGTGACGTGGAATGACTGAATCAATTGCGGACATTGCTCTGAATGTCGCCCGGCTTGCGCACGCAGAGTATGCCGACGTTCGTGTCATAGAGATGCAAAAGGAGTCCATCGTCGTCAAGAATGGGAAACTGGAGTCGGCGCAACGGAGCAACTCAACCGGATTCGGGGTCCGGGTTCTTATCGATGGCTCATGGGGCTTTTCGAGCAGCCGCGAAAAGTCTTCAAGAGAGGCTGAATCTGTCGCGAGGGAGGCCGTGGCGATTGGCCGGGCCAGTCGTCTTGCTCAGAGAAAGAAAGTCAGGCTCGCGCCATCAGTCGTCGTGCAGGACCGGTGGGTCACGCCATTCTTGAAAGACCCGTTCCCGGTCTCTCTGGATGAGAAGCTTCTGCTGCTGGACGGCGCCGTCTCGCGTTTGCGCTCGGTTCCGGGAGTGAATATTGCAGAAGGCTTCATGAATTTCTGGAAGCGAGAGCAGCAGTTCAAAAGCACCGAAGGAAGCGAAATAGAGCAGAGCACGGTCTTCAGTGGAGCTGGAATGAGCGCCACTTCCATAAAGAACGGTGAAATACAAACCCGCTCGTATCCGAATTCGGCTCGAGGCCAGTATCAGGCCGGCGGTTATGAGGTTGTCCGGTCCATGGGGCTTCTTGAAAATGCAGAACGGATTGCGAGCGAGGCCGTGGCGCTCCACTCCGCGCGTCAGTGTCCCGCAGGCGAGATGGACCTCATCCTGGATGGTTCGCAACTGGCGTTGCAGATACACGAATCGTGCGGCCATCCGGCGGAATTGGACAGAGCACTCGGCTCGGAAATAAATTTTGCGGGAACAAGTTTTCTCACGCCTGAGAAGAGGGGGAACTTCCGTTATGGTTCCGAAATCGTGAATCTGGTCGCGGATGCAACACAGCATAGTTCGCCCGGGGGACTTGGCACGTTCGGTTACGATGACGAAGGTGCGCCCGCGCAATGCGTTGCGCTCGTGCGAGACGGCATATTCGTCGGCTACCTTTCGTCTCGTGAGACGGCGAGCGAAATAGGCTGCCGGTCGAGCGGCGCGATGCGGGCTTCGTCGTGGAATCGGATACCACTCGTCAGAATGACGAATGTGAGTCTGCTGCCGGGAAATTCTTCTCTCGAAGAGATGATTGCATCGACGGACTCGGGAATCCTCATGTGCACCAATCGCAGTTGGAGCATTGACGACAGGAGACTGCATTTTCAATTCGGGACTGAAATAGGGTGGCTAATCAAAAACGGGAAGCGCGCAGAAATGGTCAAGAATCCCACATACTCTGGCGTGACTTCCCGGTTCTGGGGAGGTTGTGACGCGATAGGCGGACAAAAGGAATGGGTGATTTGGGGTACGCCGAACTGCGGCAAAGGGCAGCCCGAGCAGATTATGCACACCGGCCACGGCGCATCTCCATCTCGGTTTCGCAGAGTTTCTGTCGGAGTCGCATATGGCGGATGAACTCCGGTTTGATCCCGCAGACGAGAGATCGACGCTCGAGTTTCTCGAGAAAGTTGTCGCGATGTCGCCCGCTTCTCAAACAGAAGCTGTGCTCGAGGCCGAAAAAAGCTCACTCACGCGATTCGCAAACAGCCACATACATCAGAACGTGAGCCAGTCCGATTGCCAACTCCTGGTCCGCGTGATCGAAAAGGGCTCCATCGGCTCCGCTTCCACCAATAGTTTTGATTCTGATTCGCTTCGCAAGACCCTCGAATGCGCCATGGCGGTTGCCCGCACTGGCCGAATACCGGCTGAGCCTCCCGATCTTCCCGGCCGGCAGGAGTATGTCGGTATAAGAAATCGCTGTCGGGCGACCGCAGATTTTTCCCCCTCCGACCGGGCAATGGTGGCAAAACAGCTTATTGACGAATGCTCCGAAAAAGGGGCCGAAGCCGCGGGCGCTGTCTCGAACTGCGAAAATGTTCTCGCGATCGTAAACTCCAACGGACTTCGGGCGTATCACGTATTGACCGACTCGAACTTCACAGCGACAGTCTCCGCCGAAAAGATAACCGGATGGTGTGACTGCTACGCAGTCGATGTTTCAAAGCTTGATGCCGGGCAGATGGGCAGAAACGCCCTCGAACGCGCGCTCGCGGGCAGAAATCCGAAGAAGATTCCGCCGGGCAGATATACCGTCATCCTGGAAGAGCCGGCAATCAAGGATTTCATGGACTTCCTCATGTGGCTTGGGTTCGGCGCACAAGCGGTCGAAGAGGGTCGTAGTTTCATGTGCGATAAACTCGGCAAGAAAATCACTGGCGAGAACATAACCGTGGTCGACGATGCGTATCATCCGGCCGGCATCGGAATTCCGTTCGATTACGAGGGAACGCCCAAGAGGCGCGTATCTCTTATCGAGAACGGAATCGCCAATGGCGTTGTTTACGACAGGAGTCATGCGGCCCGTGCCGGAAAATCGTCGACGGGGCACGCTCTCCCGGCTGGCTTTACGGAGGGGCCGTTGCCCTTGAACATTGTCGTAAGCCCGGGACAGTCGACATCTGACGAGATGATTCAATCAATCAAGCGGGGACTGCTCGTTACACGTTTCTGGTACTGCCGGGTGGTTGACCCCGCCAAGACTCTTATTACAGGTCAGACTCGCGACGGCACGTTTCTCATAGAGAACGGAGAAATCGTTTCCGGTGTGAGAGACATGCGGTTCAATGAAAACATCCTTGAGGTTCTGTCGCGCGCAGAGATGATATCGCAAACGGTCCGCCGCATCGGCTCAACCATCACGCCTGCAATGAAGATTGCCGACTTCCGATTTACGGAGCACGTGGGTGAAGGCTGAGCGTATGCCCCGCATAAAGCAAATCCACAAATGGAATGTCTCATACCACGAGGCAGTCGCAATTCAGAATGAGCTCAGGGAAAAAGTCTTGTTCTCCCCTCTGAAACGAGAGATTCGAACCGTAGCCGGCGCCGACGTTTCGTATGACAAGCACAGTGATAAACTATATGCGAGCCTTGTCGTCTTGAGTTTTCCGGCGCTCGATGTTTTGGAAGAAGTGATTGTCGAGGAAAAAGCTGCTTTCCCGTATATTCCGGGGCTGCTCAGTTTCAGAGAAACTCCGATAGTGGTGAAAGCATACGAAAGGCTTCGGACCGCGCCCGACGTTCTTGTCTGCGACGGCCAGGGAGTAGCGCATCCGCGTGGATTGGGCCTGGCTTCGCATCTTGGCCTGCTTCTCGGGATTCCCTCGATTGGATGCGCGAAAAGCCGACTCTGTGGTGTCCACGGCCCGGTGGGTCCGGAGGTGGGGGATTATGCTCCATTGAAGGACAACGGGCGCACAATCGGCGCCGTACTAAGAACGCGCAGAGCCGTGAAGCCTGTATACGTTTCCGTCGGCCACATGGTCAATCTCAGGGGAGCAATCAAACTGATTCTCGCGTGTGGCGCCGGATACCGGATTCCCGAGCCTACGCGGAGGGCGCACCATATTGTAACAATGGCAAGAACAAAGAGAAAGCCTCTCTTTGTTCAGTCGAATGAGAGCGGGGAATAACTCCCCATGTATTCCCTCGGCGTCGATACAGGCGGAACTTTCACTGATTTCGTTCTCAGTGACGGTCGCCGAATCAGAGTATACAAGATTCCGTCCACGCCGCAGAATCCCGCTGCTGCTTTCCTCAAGGGTGTCCGGGAGCTTTGCCATCCCGCTGCGCCGCTGTTTGTCACCCACGGTTCTACAGTCGCAACGAACGCGCTCCTTGAAAGAAAAGGGGCGCGCGTCGCTCTTGTCACAACCGCTGGGTTTGAGAGTGTCCTGGAAATAGGCCGCCAGAACAGACCATCCCTGTATGACTTTGAGGTTGAGAAACCGCCTCCGCTCGTATCGCGTGAGAATATTTTCGGAGTTCATGAGCGCGCCTTGTATGATGGAACAATTCTGAATGAGCCTGAAAAACGAGAAATTGAGGCGATTGCGGAGGCAATAATAGCTCGACACTGCGAGTCAGTTGCAATCTGCTTCCTGCATTCATATGCGAATCCGAAGAACGAGCGGCTGGTCGAAGAACTGATTGAGAGGTCGATGAGAGAGCGTTGCGGAAATTCCCCCTTGCCAATCTCCGTTTCGCATCGGGTGCTTCCCGAATACCGCGAATATGAACGCTTCAGCACGACTACGGTGAACGCGTACGTTTCTCCAAAGATGAGCGTATATCTCGGCTCGATAGAAAAAGATCTGCCGGAGGGCGTTCGCTTGCGAGTGATGCAGTCCAACGGCGGCTCCATGTCTGCTTCCGCCGCCCGCAAAGCGGCCGCGCAAACAATCCTCTCCGGACCTGCCGGCGGAGTAATCGGCGCTTTCGAAGTGGCGCGCACGGCAGGTTTTGAAAAGGTGATAACACTCGATATGGGTGGCACCTCAACGGATGTGGGCCTGTGCGACGGCAGTGTATCGCTGCGAACTCGTTCAACTGTGGCCGGCTGCCCTATTGGAATCCCGGTGGTTGATATTCACACAGTGGGCGCCGGAGGAGGGTCGATTGCCTGGCTGGATTCGGCGGGGTCGCTGCGTGTCGGCCCTCAAAGCGCGGGGGCAGAGCCGGGACCCGTCTGCTACGGGCAGGGGAGAAGCTTGACCGTCACAGACGCGAATCTGTGCCTGGGACGATTGTGCGCGAGCCGCTTTCTCGGCGGGAGAATAACGCTTGACTTTGACAGAGCAAATGAGCATATGTTAAAATTTGCCAATGACTTAGGAATCCCTGCTGACATGGCGGCTGAGGGTATTCTCAGGGTGGCGAACGCAACAATGGAGCGGGCCATCCGCGTCATATCAGTCGAACGGGGACACGATCCGCGCAACTTTTCACTTGTCGCCTTCGGTGGCGCGGGCCCAATGCATGCATGTGACCTTGCCCGCGCTCTCTGTATCCCAAGGATAGTCATCCCGCGCAATGCAGGTGTTCTATCTGCCTTCGGGCTACTTATAGCAGATGTCAGCCGGGACTTCTCGAAAACGGTTCTCTTGAGAGCGGAGGATACTTCTATTCCTCAACTCGACACTCTCTTCTCTCCGCTTGAAGAGCAAGCACTCGAGGAGCTGACGCGAGAAGGTTTCTCACGGGAGGAAATCATACTGGAGCGGCGTCTCGATGCGCGTTATGTCGGCCAATCGTATGAAGTGACGATTCCCGCCGGGGGCGACTTTCTTTCGTGCTTTCATTCGGAGCATTTGCGGCTGTATGGCCACTCGAATGGGGCGTGGCCGGTCGAGATCGTCAATGTGAGACTTGCAGCCGCAGGTCGCGTCGAGAAGCCGCAGTTCTCTCCGGTAGAGGAGACTCGCGACTCGTTTTGCAGTGCGGTCGTCGGAAAAAGCCGGATGGTTTTCGGTGACTTGAAGGTTGACGCTCCCATTTATGACAGGTCGGAACTGCACGGAGGCAACCGCTTTCGCGGCCCCGCTTTGGTTGTGGAGATGAGCGCGACCACCGTCGTCACTCCGGAGTTTGAAGCCGGGGTGGACTCTTATGGCAACATCATTATGACTCGTTCTGCGGGAGAATTTCAATGAATCGAGAAGAGGCGCTTGAGTTGTTGAATGAACACGTGAAGACTAAGAATCTGAACAAACATATGCTCGCCGTGGAGGCTTGCATGCGTTCGCTCGCCGGCCGACTCGGAGAGAATCCGGATGAATGGGCGATCGCGGGTCTGCTGCATGACCTCGATTACGATCAGACGGTCAACGATTTCCCCAGGCATGGGTTCGTGACCGAGGAGCTATTGAAGGACAAGGGAATATCGCCAAAGATAATCGACGCCATCAAGGCCCATACGGGACACACTCCCATAGTGAACAATATGGACCTTGCTCTCTATGCGATCGACCCGGTCACAGGGCTGATTGTCGCAGCGGGCCTCATGCATCCGACAAAAAAACTCGCGAATGTAGATGTTCAATTCATCATGAAACGTTTCAAAGAAAAGCGGTTCGCTGCGGGCGCCAACCGAGAGCAGATTCGGAAATGTGAAGGCTTGGGCCTGGCGCTCGAGGAATTTGTCGGCATATGCCTCGCGGCTATGCAGGGTATAGCCGGCGAATTGGGACTCTAGTGTAGTGTCTCAGAAATAACTTGAAGCGTTGCGAAGGGGACGGTCCCAGATTTACGGGCGCTTTGCGCCGTAGAATCGGGACTGTCCCCGAAGATCAATGTAAAGAAGCGTTAGAGACACTACTCTAGGAATTGTCCCGCAATTAACCACCGGGGCGAGGCCGCTGTGGGCGCGAATCTGTTCGCACCACGTTTCCGGTCTCCTTTCGCCTTGGCATGCGAACGAATTCCCACATACGCAATGCGGGACTGATTCTGCATGGCTTGTTCGAGTATGGTTGACGCTATCACACTAGAAATCTTCAAGAACCTGTTCGGTTCCGTTGCCGAAGAGATGGGGGTGGTGCTCCAGCGCACCGGCTTTTCACCCAACATCAAAGAGCGGCTGGACTTCTCATGCGCTGTTTTTGACCAGAAAGCCGACATGGTTGCTCAGGCCGCGCATATCCCCGTTCATTTAGGCTCCATGCCCCTATCAGTGCAAAGCGCAGTGCAGGACGTTCCAATGGAACCCGGCGACGTCGCAATATTGAACGATCCGTACCGAGGCGGGACGCATCTGCCGGATGTGACAATGGTAGCCCCGGTGTTTCTCGGCGAACCACGTCCCACTTTCTACGTTGCAAGCCGGGCCCATCACGCAGATGTAGGCGGTTCGACGCCGGGTTCGATGCCCCTCTCAACGTCGATTTTTCAGGAGGGTCTGAGAATACCGCCGCTGAAGATCATGGCGAAAGGGAAACCCGTGCCGGATGTCCTTTCGATGTTTCTCGCAAATGTGAGAACTCCGGAAGAGAGAGAGGGCGACATTTCCGCGCAACTTGCCGCCTGCGCAACCGGCGGTAAGAGGCTTGCCGAAATGACTGCGCGTTACGGACTGGATGAACTGAAGAGTCATGCCGCCGCGTTGCAGGATTATTCCGAGACCCTTATGCGACAATGTATTTCGCGGATACCGTCCGGCAGATACGGTTTTCAGGATTTTATGGATGACGACGGCGTAACTGACGAGAAAATCCCTATTGTCGTTACGATAACCGTCGAGCATGATAGCGCCACCATCGACTTTTCGGGAACGGCGGCGCAGGTTAAGGGGTGTGTAAACGCCGTTCTTGCGATCACCGTTTCTTGCGTATTCTATGTCTTCCGATGCCTTGCCGGAGAGAATATCCCTTCTAACTCAGGCTGCATGAGACCGATAACCGTGTCGGCGCCGTTAGGCACGCTTGTAAATGCGCTCCCACCCGCTGCCGTCGCAGGCGGCAACGTCGAAACTTCGCAGCGAATAGTGGACGTCCTGCTCGGAGCGCTGGCGAAGGCGCTTCCGCGTCAAATCCCGGCCGCAAGTTGTGGAAGCATGAACAATGTGTCAATCGGCGGTTACGACTGCATACGGCGTCGTCCCTTTGCGTACTATGAGACACTAGCGGGCGGGATGGGCGCGCGGCCCGACAAAGACGGCGTCAGCGCGGTCCACTCCCACATGACAAACACCATGAATACTCCCGTCGAGGTAATTGAAAATGCCTATCCGCTGAGAGTTTTGTGCTACAATATCAGGCAAGACTCAGGCGGATCGGGAGTGCGCCGGGGGGGAGACGGCTTAATAAGAGAATACGAATTGCTCTGCGACTCAAGCGTTTCGATTCTGTCGGAGAGGCGTCGCTACGCTCCTTACGGACTTGACGGAGGTAAGGACGGCCGGAGGGGCGAGAACCATCTGTTCAGGAACGGCGAGTGGAAGAGTCTGCCGTCGAAGGCAAATCTCGATTGCAGAAAAGGAGAGCGTTTGCGCATTATGACTCCTGGCGGGGGCGGATATGGCCGATAGGAAGAAAAGTCGATACACGGGAACAGTGACACTGCTGCGGTTCATTGTCTTCGTTGGCTTGTTCTTGGGAATAGGTCTGTCCAGCCCGTTTGCCGGCGCATGGGAAGACAACCGGACACTGATATTCGTCATCGACTCGTCTGGGAACATGTCCCCATATCTGTCCAGCATCAAAGGAGTGATTCTGACCTGTGCGGACCAATCGAGGGAAGGGGATTATCTTGGAATTGTCGCATGTTCTGACATGGCAAAGCTGCTGCTGAGCAAGAAAATCGGCGGGCCGAGAGATCAGAAGTCCATAAGCATGATGCTTGACGCAATGACCGCGGATGGCGCGACAGCCGATGTCGCAGGCGGAATAGTCCGGGCGTTGGAAGAAACCGCGACACTCAAACGCAAGGGCGACAAGAACGTCAAGGGCATTGTCGTTGTCTCGGCATCCGAATCGACCGGGAACGAAAGTGTCGCCGAGGCGCTTGAGAAGGCGTTGCGCGATGCGTCAAAATCTGTTGACAACAACGAATGGTATATCCAGTACTGCTATCTCAATGGCAAGCGCAACGCGCAAGTCGAGAGCTTTGTGTCCTCTGTCGGCGGACTCTCCTATGATGTCAGCGCGCTACAGTCCGGTGACGCGACGGAAACGATTGCGGAACTCTATAAAATCGTCTCTACACCGGAAGAACTCTGCGCGGTGCGCGTGCTCGACCTTAAGAATACGGTCCTGGCTAAAGGGGCTGAGGGCGGGGATTGGGCGCCGCTCAAGACCGGCGCCGGCGTCCCGGCCCAAACACTTCTAAAAGTCGCAACAGAGTCGCGCGCCGTCCTTGCGCTCGGCGACTATGGTGAGATCGGGCTCGACCCCGAGGCAGACCTCGCGTTGATAAGTATGAAGAACGACCCTCTCAAACATCGGGCTATTTTTCGTTTCTCCTTGAATACTGGTTCCATGTGGCTGCATTTTGGCGAGAAACCGGCAAGTACGCTGCAAGTAGACGCGAACGGAGGGCGGCTGTTGGTGACGGGCGAAGCGGCGACAGTGAGCCGTTTGACGGAAACCGGTGACCTTCAAGTGAACTCTTTTTGTGATTCGTTGTCGGTCGCCGTTGCGGGAAAGGATGCTGAGCCGATTAACGTCGCGTTGAACCAGTCGACGCGCCTCGGCGGCGGCCAAATACTTGCGCAGGCCGACCCCTCAGAGGCTTCCGTAATCGAGGAATGGAAGTCATGGAGCAAAGCGCTTGTCGGAAAAACGTCTCTGGCCGTGCTCGATTTTAGTATCCCCGAGGTCGTGTTTCCTCACAAGACAATAAAGCTCGGCCCCGTGAGATCGGGCGGCTCAGAGGCTGCGACATTCACAATTCAGATTGTGGGAGCGGCTGACGCATTAAAGGTGAAAATGGCGGTGGACACCTCGATAGACCTGCCCGAGGGCCTCTCTTTGTCGACTGGCGTCGTCGACGGCGACAGACCGGACAGGAAAGTCTTGGCGGTGAAAGTTGACGGCACGCAGGGTTTTCGCGCGACCAGAAGAGAGAAGCACGAAGGACTCCTCAAGATTGTGCCCGCTCCCGATTCCGGGATCGTTTTCAAAACAATACCGGTTCAACTCACGATAACAACAAAGGGAGCCTTGGTTCCTCCCCGGATTCTGGCTTTGGGAATATTCGCGGTTCTGGCAGGGGTATGCGCGGCAGGGATCAGCTTTGCGCGCCGGGCCAGGAAGGCGGAGCGCCCAAGGCCGCACCGCGTCATAGGACGTCTGATTGCGGTCAACGATCCGACGGGAGGCCGCGTAGGCACCATAAACCTGGAGGAGATAAGCACAAAGTCGAGCCGCCTTTCGCTGGTGATTGGCAGCAACAGAACTGCGGAAGTAAGATTGAAACATGCTTCAGTTAGTCCCGATCACTGTACGCTGGGGGCGAATCTGGCGGGTGATCGCCTGCTGACGTACATCGAGCCGATTGGCTCCGCCAAAGTGAGCGTCAACGGCGAGGCTATCCGCTCAAGCACGTGTCTCAACGATGGGGCCAAAATCGAAATCGGCGATTTTATCTACCAGTTCGAGGATACCCAATTCTACAAGAAAGTCGAAGTTGTCTATAAGAACGGAAAACAGCTGGCCGGCATCCTCGATGTAGCCGGCATGGACGCGGAAGGCTTCAAAATAAGTCCGACGGACGCCGTATCAACCAGCGAACGGGCGCGCGTGAAATTCTCGGATATACGCTCGGTCACTTTTCATCGCAGGGCCATCGATATGTTCGCGCAAAAGTCACGGTCGGGAGTGAAACCCGATACCATGAAGCGCGTGGAATTGATGTTCAAGAAGGGGGCCACTATTAGCGGATATGTCCAGCGGGAATACACCGAGGGACGCCATCGCTACATTGAACTCCTGCCGCTCGAATTGGAAAGCATTATCGACTATATAGTCGTTGATTATTCATCCGTGGTGGAGAAGAAGTTCACCTAAGTATATACTTTCATACGGACGGTCACGTATCCCCGGTCTTACGTGGGGGCGACCCGGTGGGTCGCCCTTGCATCCGTGCCGTGGTGAGAAACGTGATTGAATCTGTGAAACCGACCACCAAGGAATACCAGACAGTTATGAACGAAACTGAGAGCCTCTTGACAAGACGGTTCTATGAACGGTTCGGCGGCAAACCGCAGGTCAGTCTTTGGGCTCCGGGACGAGTCAATCTCATTGGCGAACACACGGACTATAATGACGGTTACGTGCTGCCTATCGCGATCGGCAGAAGAATATATGCGGCCGGAGCCGCCAGTGGAAACGATACCGTTACCATCGTTTCAGGAAACATCAAAGGCGAGGTCGTCTTCGATATAAACCGGATCGAGCCATCGGGAGATTGGGGCGACTATGCCAGGGGCATAGTGGCGAAGACTCGTCGGGAACAGCGCCCGCTTGCCGGCTTCAACGCGTTCTTCCTGGGCAATCTGCCGATTGGAGCAGGCGTTAGCAGTTCGGCCGCTATGGAAGTGGTTGTCTGCTATCTCCTCCAAAAACTGTTCGGATACTCTATACCCCCTGCAGGGGCCGCGCTCCTGTGCCAGCAGGCTGAGCATGAATTCGCCGGAACGCGCTGCGGAATAATGGATCAATTCGTTTCGGTCATGGGCCTTGAAGGAAAGGCATTGTTCCTTGACTGTCGCACGCTTGAGTTCAAGCACGTGCCCCTCTCGCTGGGCGATTACTCGCTCGTCGCTTGCGACTCGCGTGTCGAGCGAGGCTTGGCCACTTCGGAATACAACCGGAGAAGGGCGGAATGCGAACAAGGGGTCCGCATACTGGCTCAACGCTTCGAGGGCGTGCGCGCGCTTCGGGATGTCTCTTTGTCTCAGTTGGAGGAATGCTCTACGTTGGTGGAACCGACCATATTTCGCAGATGCCGCCACGTGGTAACCGAGAACGCGCGAGTGCTGGAAGCAATCGAGGCGATGCGAACAGGCAATGTGGAAAAGTTCGGGCGCCTCATGAACACTTCCCACGACAGTTTGAAGGACGATTATGAAGTGAGTTGCGCCCAGTTGGACCTGCTCGTGAACACTGCCCGGTCCGTCAGGGGCGTGCTCGGCTCGAGACTGACCGGCGCGGGATTCGGCGGCTCCACAATCAATCTAGTCCATAACTCCGCAATCGACCTGTTTCAGAACACGCTTACGGAAGCGTACCTGAAAGCGTTCGACACAGTCCCCAGATTCTTCGAGTGTGTCGCATCAAATGGCGCAGAACACGCGCGCTAAGAAACCGTCCGCTGATTGCACAGGCTCGAGTTCATTCGTACAGTTTACAGGGAACCGGGCCTGAACGTCACCTTGAGTCCTTCGCCGTCATTCTTCGCTCGGCCCGGAATGACCATCATCGTCGGGATGCCGACCGATGTCTACGCCGTAGAGTTCGAAAAGCGCTCGATGTGAGAGGCCACGCGGGAGGAAATAATGCGCTCTCAACCGTGTTTCAGCGCCTGCATTATTGCGCTTGTGTTCGGCGTTCTTCAAGTTGCCTGCGCCACGCGGAAACCTTTTGTTTCACCAACTCCCGAGAAGCCGACAATCGAGACGCCGGAAGACGCAAAACAACTCCTTATCCGTAGCTATGGCCGCATGAGATCTCTAAAGGCAAGCGGCGAGATCGAAGTCAGGCTTGGAGAGAACGAGCGGAAACCTGCCACGTTTGTTCTTATGCTTGAGCGACCGGACAAACTGCGCCTGCGGGCTTATAGGCCGCTTGTTCCCTTCATATTCGAGCTAGTGTCCGACGGCGCAGCATGCTGGCTATATATTCCTTCGGAAAAAACGGCGTACCTGAATGAAGACTGCGATTTGTCAAAAGGCGCAGATGGCGGCATAGCAATCTCTGCCGAGACAATAATCGCTGCTCTGGCCGTGATAGCCGATCCCGAAAAATTGTCCGATGCTCCGTCGCAGATCGAACGTGAGGATGATGCCGTCGGGTTGCAATTGATCGAAGAAGGCGGCGCCGAAAGAACAATATGGCTCGATCCGCAAACAGGTCTTGCGGCCCGTCAGTTGCTTGCAGATAGGGAAGGAGTCGCGCAGGCCGAGATCGTCTACAGGAAACAGGCGCTCGAAAAAGAGACGGTCATACCTGTCGATATTGAGATTGTTCTCCCGCAAAGACATGTTTCGATAGTCTTGCGAACAAGCGACCCACAGGTTGATCCCGAAATACCGGCGGCGGCATTCGAGTTCCTTCCGCCCGTCAACACACGGATACTCGCATCGAAAGATGTCGCTCAGGATTGGTTTCGGAAATAGCAAAAACGCAATTAAACTCGCGCTCATATGGATTTATCCAGGCCAATGTTTGAGACAGAGGAAACAAATCGGGTGGTGTTTACCGCCGCATCGTTGCAATTTCCGTTTTTTTTTCATATCATAATCTTGCCGTCTTAGGAGGTCGTTTCATAAATCCTGTATCGTATCTTGTAGGGGCGACTCGGTGAGTCACCCCTACAGAATTCAGGTGCATACGTTACCGTATTTATGAAAAGACGTACTTGGGACATAGGGAGGAGCCCTTTTCAGAGATATTGATGGAACTTATCATTGCAGACAACCGCAAAGACCTGGGCCGCAAAGGCGCCGAATTCATCCTTGATGAAATGAAGAAGGCGTCGCCGTTCATCCTGGGGCTGGCGGCCGGCAACACGCCCGTGCCGGTATACGAGGAGCTTGTGAAGAAATATGAGGCCGGAGAGGCTGACTTCTCGCATGTCGAAACATTCAACGTGGATGAGTTCGCCGGGATGCGAACATCGGATGAGCGGAGTTTCGCGACCCAACTTCGACAACAGTTCCTTGACAGGGTTAACATACCGTTTGCCCGCAGAAACACATTGGAATCGAGTTCCGGGAGCCCGCGATCAGCGTGTGAACAATATGAGGCAAAGATTCGGGCGGCCGGCGGCATTCATCTCCAGATACTGGGCATCGGAAAGAATGCGCATATCGGATTCAATGAACCGTCAAATGCGTTCTCCCGAAGAACGCAGAGGGTAAGACTCGATGAGCGAACCCGAAAAGCAAGCCGGTCGCTTTTCCCTGCTCTGTCAGATGTCCCCGGATATGGAATCACAATGGGAGTGGGAACGATCATGCGCGCCCGCGCGATATTGCTTCTTGCAAACGGGCCCGACAAAATTAACCCGCTGAAGCGTGCTTTCTTGGGACCCGTGAATCCACGAGTTCCTGCCTCAATCTTGCAGTTTCACCCGAATCTCACTGTAGTTGTAACAAAAGAAGCTGCGCGTTTTGCGAGCGCAAGTTACGGAGGGAAAAGATGGCAACACTAAAAGCAGGCGTAATCGGCACGGGTTTCATGGGACCAGCTCATGTCGAAGGGATCCGCCGGTGCGGTTTGGGTGAAGTCATAGCGATAGCCGGCTCATCCGAAAAAGCGGCGCGTGAAAAAGCCGCTGAACTCGGCGTGGACCGTGCCTATGGCGATTTCATGGAACTGATACAGGACCCCGATGTGCAGGTTGTCCATAACTGCACGCCTAACAATCTGCACTATGTGATAAACCGGGCCGTCCTGACCGCAGGAAAACACATTATTTCTGAAAAACCTCTCACGGTCAATCTGCGCGAGGCCAAACTGGTGATGAGCGCGATCGAAAGGACCAACGTGGTCCACGCGGTGATGTTCAATTATCGTCACTACCCGATGGTGGCCCATCTGCGAGCTATGGTGCAGGCGGGAGAACTCGGCAAGATATATGCAATTCACGGCAGCTACTTGCAGGACTGGCTCCTGTATGAGACCGACTATAATTGGCGCGTGGATGCTGAGTTGGGTGGACCCTCTCGAGTTGTGGCCGATATCGGGTCACATTGGCTCGACCTTGCCCAATTCATAACCGGCCGGAAGATAACAGAGGTAGTCGCCGACTTCCGCACTTTCCTGCCGGTCCGCAAGAAAAGCGTTACTACGGTAGGCACCTTCGGGCGCGCGATTACCCCTCACCTCGTTGACGTCCGCGTATCCACTGAAGACTATGCATCCGCCTTGCTTCGGTTCGAGGACGATATGCCGGGAGTCGTCACCCTGTCGCAGGTGAGCGCCGGCCGAAAGAATCGTCTCTACTTCCAGATAGATGGTTCCTTGCGTTCAGCCGCCTGGGATCAGGAAGAGCCGGAGGCGCTCTGGTTCGGTTATCGGGACCGCCAAAATGAACGCATGGTAAAGGAAAAACCGGCACAGAAGCAAGAAGCACGCCGACAGGTTCAGTATCCCCCCGGGCACGATGCCGCGTGGGAGGATGGAATCAAGAATTTCATGAGCGAGGTATACCAGTGCATCGGCAAAGGCAAGAGAGCGGCTCGCGACACCGTGGGTTTTGCTACCTTCGCGGATGGCTACAGAGCCGTAATGCTGGTCGACAAAATATTTACTAGCAACCGCCAAAAACATTGGACCAAGTGCGACGTGTGACGGGAGGCGCCTCGCGAGGGCTGGTCCCAATTGTCATGCCTGACCACATGCTTTGTACGCCTGAATAATCCGGTCCCTGTCGGGTTCGGCGTCGAATTGCGGGAGGAGGCACAATGAAAATCGGAGTGTTTACGCCTTTGTTCTTCAATCTCTCGATCTATGAGGTGCTCGACAAGCTTGCGGAACTGGGGGCGCAAATGGTCGAAATCGGCGCCGGCAACTATTGTGGGAACGCCCACTGCGACATCGATGAACTGCTCGGTGATGAGAGAAAACTGAAGGAATATCAGAATAAGTTTGCCGAAAGGAAGATTCGGATCAGCGCGTTAAGCTGTCACGGGAATCCGCTTCATCCTGATACGGAATTTGCACGAAATAATCACATCACGTGGCGAAAAACCGTTCAGCTCGCCGACAAATTGGGTGTGGAGGTAGTCAACTGCCTTTCAGGGTGTCCGGGTGACTCGGAGACCTCGAAATATCCAAACTGGGTCACGTGCCCGTGGCCGCAGGATTATCTGGAAGTCCTGGAATGGCAGTGGAATGAGAAAGTGATTCCCTACTGGAAAGAGGAGGCGAAATTCGCCAAATCACACGGAATCAACAAGATTGCATTCGAAATGCATCCGGGTATGGTCGTCTACAATCCGGAGACTCTCTTGAAACTCAGGGAGGCCGTGGGGGATAGCGTCGGAGCGAATTTCGACCCAAGCCACCTTTTCTGGCAGGGAATCGATCCTGTGGCCGCTATTCGAAAACTGGGAGCCGTAATCTATCATGTTCACGCAAAGGACACGTATATCGATCCCGTTAATAGCACGGTAAACGGTGTGCTCGACACGAAGCACTACGCCCAGGTGCCGCAGCGCTCGTGGAGTTTCCGCACTGTCGGCTACGGACACGATTATAAAACGTGGAAAGATATTGTCAGCGCCTTGCGCACGGTAGGCTACGACTACGTTCTCAGTATTGAGCATGAGGACATACTCGCATCGCCCGACGAAGGCTTGCGAAAGGCGATATCCTTCCTCCGGGAGGTCCTCTTCAACGAAGAAGTGCCGGGCGGCATGTGGTGGGTGTAGTCATATGACTGCACGTAACGCAAGTGGACAGGCAAGCGGCGACACCTTTTTCGAGAAAGACGACAAGATCGATCCGATGTATTGGAAAGAGCTGATGTCGATGGACCCATTGGATGTCTGCAGAAGGAGTCTTGCCGCCTACAATGAAACCGAGAGGGCCTATGAACTGAGAGTGCTGAACGATGATTTGCTTGTATACTCGGATCAGAAAAGGGTTACGCGCGTCAGTGAGCCCGCGAGCGGGAATGACCGTCCACCCGGATTCAATGCCGTTCTTGTTTCGGTACACTATCTCATCAGGGCAAAGGAGATTCCGATAGCGCGTGAGTATATCACAGAAACCGAAGTGACCGATGGGGGATTCTTCTTCAAGGGGCCGCATGCGCTGCCAAGCTGGAAAGTCGAGAAGAAGTTCGGCAACGACGCTGCGATGTTCATCGAGAAGGGACATCTCATCGGCGGCAAGCCGGTGCGTTTTGGCGACGCCGCGCTCGAGTTCCTCGTCCTTCCGCGTGTCCGGATAGCCTATGTCCTTTGGATCTCAGACGACGAGTTTCCGGCTCGCTCGCAAATACTCTTCGATGCCTCGGCAGAAAAACATTTCGCGCTCGACGTCCTGTGGGCTATGTGCAACCTGGTCACGAATAAACTGCTGGCTGTTTAAGCTGCCTTCCTGAGAGTCTTATCCACGGATAGAGAGGACACGAGAAAGACTGTGCGAATCGACGCCAAAACCCAACTATGCGCTGTCATAGGAAACCCCATCGAACATTCGCTGTCGCCGGCCATCCATAACGCCGCCTTTGAGGCTCTCGACCTCAACTACGCATATGTCGCATTCAGAGTCGAGGACATCGCGGGCGCGGTTGCGGGCCTGCGCGCACTGGGAAATTTCAGGGGACTCAGCGTCACTATTCCCCATAAGGTCTCGATCATGGAGTGCCTCGACGAGATCGATGCGACCGCCAGGAATATCGGCTCCGTAAATACGGTAGTCAAGGAGAACAACATCCTGAAGGGCATAACCAGCGACGGGCAAGGTGCTCTAAAGGCGCTGGTAGACTACGGCGTTGATTTGCGGGGGAAAACAGTACTTATCATTGGGTCCGGTGGCGCCGCAAGGGCGATTGCGTTCACACTTGCCATGTCGCAGCAGCCGCCCGAGATTTGGATAATGGGTATCGTTCGAGAAGAACTCGACCGACTCGTGCGTGACTTGAAGGATAAAACGACTGCATGTGTGAGCGGCATGATGGGTGACCCCGATTCGCTCAAACAAGGCGTGATCGCCGCCGACATCGTCATCCACTGTTCGCCCATGGGAATGCATCCACGGACGGACGAGACGCTCGTACCGAAAGAACTGCTCCGTCCCGAGCACGTGGTTTTCGACATCGTCTACAATCCTAAAAAGACTCGGCTTCTTGCAGAAGCGGAAGCGGCCGGCTGCGTGACTATCCCCGGCCTGGAGATGTTCGTGAACCAGGCCGTCGTCCAGTTTGAGCTATGGACAGGGCAGCGCGCCCCTGTAGCCGTGATGCGGAAAGTCGTAGAGGATAGCCTGCGATGAACGTCGTGCTGATAGGCTACCGGGGAACCGGCAAAACCACCATCGCCCGGAAACTCAGCGAGCGGCTCTCGATGCGGGTTGTGAACATGGATGCTGAAATCGTCAAACGAGCCGGAATGACTGTCCCCGAAATAGTGGAACGATACGGCTGGGACCATTTCCGCGATATCGAGTCGGCGGTTGCCGCCAAATTTGAAACCGAAGACAATCTGGTAGTCGACGCCGGCGGTGGCGTCATAGTAAGGCCCCGGAACATTGACAGCCTCAAGAAAAACGGTATTATCTTCTGGCTCGTGGCCGACGAAGAAACCATAGTCAGCCGTATTATGTATGATCACCAAAGGCCTTCCTTGACCGGGACAAAATCCTTTCTTGAAGAAGTGACGGAAGTATTGGCCGAGCGCACTCCGAAATACCGGGCTGCCGCCGACCACGTCATCGATACCGCCGTCATGAGCGTCGAAGAAGCCGTCAACACGATCGTGCAAATCTTCGCAGACACTAAGCTCTAAACCCCGAACCGTAGTTCGTCTTTCCTTTTTCCTTTTCCCAAACCTTGAACTTTGAACCTTGAACTATGGTTTGTCTTGACCGTGAACCGCAAACCGTGAACCGTACTTTGTCTTGACCATAAACCATGAACCATAAACCATAAACCATGAACCATCTTTTATATTACTTGAATATTTCCGCAAAAAATGCCTTCATTGCCTCCCACGATCGCTTGTCGGCCTTTTCGTTGTATGCCGCGCCGGCCGACGGGTCATTCCCTGCCTCCGGATTCGTGAAACTGTGCACTGCCCTTCCGTAATACACCATCTGCCAATCCACCTTTGCGTCGCGCATTTCCTTTTGAAACGCTGCGACCTGTTCGGCCGACACGTGTGGATCATCCGCGCCATGCAGTACAAGGACTCTTGCTCTTATGTTCTTGGCGTCGGCAGGATTCGGTGTATCGAGATTTCCGTGAAAACTTACGACTCCTGCAATATCAGCGCCGCCTCGGGCTAGCTCGAGCGCTGTGCCGCCGCCGAAACAATAACCGATGGCCGCGATACGTTTTGAATCGGTGAGTCTGTGCGCTCTCAGAACATCCAATCCGGCGTTTGCGCGAGCCCGCATCAATTCGCGGTCGGATCGATATTTCCCGGCCTCGGCCCCCGCCTCTTCTCGATTCTTTGGCCTGACGCCTTTCCCGTAAATATCCGCGGCGAACGCAATATATCCTAGCTTCGCCAGTTGTTCAACGCGCGTCTTCACGTACGGCCCGATCCCGGTCCATTCGTGTATTACCAATACGCCGGGCCGCTTTCCTTTGATCGCGTCGTCATATGCCAGATATCCCTCCAAAACCGTGTCGCCCTGCTTGTATTCGACGACTTCCGTCATTACCTTCGCCTCTGCGCTTGCCGCCCATGCCAGGGCTATAAGTATTCCCAATAAGTACTTCATCTCACCCTCCTGTACAACCCAGTTTCGAAATCGCTCTTAATCGCTGCTTCTTCTTTTTCTTCGCGCCTTTGTGGTTAATGCCTTTTCCCAAATCCGCGTTTATCGGCGTGCATCTGCGGTTAGGAATGCCTTTTGTCGTTTCTTCTTCTTTCCGCAAATCCGTGCCAATCCGTGTTAATCTGTGGTTAGGAACGCTTCTTCTTCTTCCTCTTTTCGCCCATCTCTTTCCCAAATCCGAGTGCATCGGCGGTTCCCGTACTTCTTCTTTGTTCAATCCAAAATCCAAAATCTAAAATCCAAAATACAACTATTCGTTTCATTCCGATGCTACTCTCCAAAAAAGGTTATCATTCAATTGCCCGGGCCGCTATCTTGTGCCCCCTCGACATCGTTTTCTGTCGGTCTAGTTTTCATGTCGTTTCCTCTCGCGCGCGGTTGCAGGACGCGCGGCTGCGTCTCGCGAGTCAGATCAAGAAGTGATCCTCTCTTTGTGTCTTGGTGGTACGCTTCTGCCGATGTGAATTTCTTCCCCAACGAAGTCACAATAACTTTATATCAATATTTGTGCGCCTGTCAAGATGTGAAGATGTAAAGGGCCTGCGACATAAAAGGGGGATTGTTGACATTTGTTTTATTTTTGAGGTTCTTCTCCAAATTAGTTGTTTACTGAAAATGCCTGAATAACCTTTAGAGCAAAATATCGGTTGTCATGGAAACCGAAAGCCTGTTTGGAAACGACTTTTATTTTGTTATTACATCCTTCAAGCACGCTTGTATGAA
>JACRIR010000267.1 GCA_016215705.1 Candidatus Poribacteria bacterium
ATGGCCTGGCTGCTTCGCCCGCCAGGCCTGCGCCTACCGCGGACTACTCGCCATCGGTGCTTCGCACCTTCCATGGCTCGCAGCGAAGGTATCAATATAAAGAACATCAGAAAAAGTGAACTTGAGAATTTCTCAGTTCCTATTCCACCGATTCACGAGCAACGCCGCATCGTCGATATCCTCAAGCGCGCCGACGGCATCCGCCGCTTGCGCAAACAGGCCATCCAAACCGCCCGTGAACTCATTCCCGCGTTGTTCGTGGACATGTTCGGCAAACAGCAGCATCCAATACTGCGGCTTGGTGATGTAGCGGATGTGGTTTCAGGAGTAACCAAAGGTCGTCGATTCAACGGCCAGAAAACTGTCGTCGTGCCATATCTGCGCGTGGCAAATGTGCAGGCCGGTCATCTTGATCTGAGCGAAATCAAGACGGTCGAGGTTCTGCCAACCGACGTTGAGAGACTGGTGCTGCGGAAGGGCGATGTGCTGCTTACGGAAGGTGGCGATTACGACAAGCTGGGCAGGGGAGCTTTGTGGGATCACGAAATAGAAAACTGCATCCACCAAAATCATATCTTCCGAGTTCGAGCGGATCGCTCAAAGCTAGATCCGGTGTACTTCGCAAATTTTCTACAGACTCAGTCTGCTCGCCTCTATTTCCTCAAAAGCGCCAAGCGAACAACGAATCTTGCGAGCATTAATATGACGCAACTGCGGAATTTACCAGTGCCGATCTCGCCGTTGTCTGATCAAACGAAGTTCGTGGCACGCGCTAATGATGTAAGTTCGATTGAGCGGCAATACGAAACGGCCGAGTTGCGTGAAAATCAGCTGTTCGAGTCTATGCTTCACCGTGCCTTCCACGGCGAGCTTTGACTATTTGGCTGCTTCGAAAAACTGCCTGATTTTCGGAGCAGTGTGGCGGGATTCAAGCAAACCCTGGCAGATGCGAGCGAATATGCCGCTGTCAATGGCCCCTTGCGGGATCATCAGTCCCTGTTTCGTTCCTTCAAGAAGTTTCTTGGCAGGTTCGATGCGTGCCCGCGCGTAGTACACGTAGCTTTTGCGCCGAATGAAGGGATGGTCGCCCGGGTATAAATAGCATGTAGAGTCATGCGGGATGTCGTTGTAAACGGTGGCGACGCCCACCAGCAGCATGGATTGATCCGGCGGCTGCGGATCGGTGAGCAGGATGAAGAGGTGTTTTCGGCTGGGGTCTTGTTCCGGGCCTGATGGGACGAGCAGCGTCGCTCGCCTCACAGGCACGAACAAACTCATAGAGCGGCGAAGAGCCGGTCGATAGAGCGTTCAGCCTCGATGCGGGCGGCAAGTTCCTCCGCCTCCCTTTCCGATCGTCCCAGCGCATGGAAGACATTCTTGTGAGGAATCGGCAGTGAGGAGCCGCGCGGGTCCTGCCACTCCGGGAGGGTGTGCGTATAGTCGCGGATTTCCCAGCGGTTCATTTTTCCGAAACGGCTCCACACCGCTTCCAACACCTCAAGCTCCGCGTCACTCAGCTCATCGAGCAACTCACGGGTAATGGACTGGTTGCGAAGCGAGATTTCGTGATTGTCTTTGTCTGAAATCCATTCCTCCCAGCCGCCCGGAGCGGACTCAACATCGCCGTCCATGAAATTAAGGGTCATGGATAGTACCGGGCCGTGCGGCATGGCAACGATGTGATCTCCGGAGATAGGTGTACCGAACCTGGCCATGGCTTCGCGGTCGGCCAGATACAGGAGTTTCATGAGCTTGAGGTGAGACATCCTGCCTCCGCGCTTGTGAAGCAGGAATACGGCCATTTGCGTAATTTTGCGTTCGCTGAACATGGCCTTGTAGCTTTTGTTATCCAGTCAGGTTAAATGCCGTTGCTAACAACTGTTGCTTGTGTCCGAAAAACGGAATCCACTTCTTTCAAAATCTCGAAGGAGTTTCCTGTATTACCGGTAGCATGCTATTTGCTTCAAGCAACTCCGGAATCAGAACTTTGAGTTTCTCGATCAGCGTTTCCGCGGTGGACGCTTCAGTAACCAGCCCCGGTACATCGTCGCTGATGGCGACCCAGACCTTGGCCTCGTCATCCCAAACTGCTCTGACCTGATAAGTGTGATCTCGCATGGATGTGTTTCGTTTCTATTTTCGCAGTTTGCGATACAAAACAAATTATAGCTAATGATCGCATCGACGTGCGTTGCGTTCGATAGCAAAATGGCAC
>JACRIR010000270.1 GCA_016215705.1 Candidatus Poribacteria bacterium
AGGGATTACAACACGGATCAGTTCCAGAGATCACTCTTTCACGCGCGCCCCGACCTTCCGTACCGCATCAAGACGTTCGAGCTCGACCCTGTACGCTTCGGAATTCCGCGCCAGCGCTTCGTGAAGGTCCGTCACGATCCTCTCGGCGCCCGCATGTGTGGGCACAAGGGCGTGCTTCTTGTATAAGTACGGCAGCACGTCGGTGTTGTCGATGATGCAGCACGGGCGTCGATGGTCCTCATTGAACGGCTGCATCGACCTCGCCTCTTTGAAGCACGGTGAGTTGAGGATTTCGGCAAGCGATTTCTCGCGAATGTTGTCCACGGCCATGTGAAGGAAAACGCACGGCTCGACCATGCCGCTTGCGGTGACGTGCAGGTACTTGCGACCCCACGCAAGACATCCCTCGGTCGCCTCGCCGTCATTCCAGAAATCATAGACGAGGATGGGTTTTGAGCGCCTGAAACGGTCCACCGCCACGTATCTCTCGGCCCGCTGCTCCGCCGTCGGAGCCAGTGACGGGTCAGGGTTCTTTCCCGTTGGTATGTACTGGAAATACCAACCGAAGGACGGCCCGTGACTTATCATCTCCTCGATGAACTCGTCGCTCGTTATTGCGTGGTGATTTTTCTTCGTGTGCGTGACGGAGAAACCGAAGAGCACCCCTTCCCTCTTGAGGCGGTCCATGCTGGCCAGTATCTTGGAATAAGCGTCTTTGCCGCGGCGCTCATCAGTTTCGCGCGGCCCGCCCTCGATGCTGATCGCCGGGTGCACGTTGCCAAGTTCGCCCATCCTCTTCGCCATCGCGTCGTCTATCATCATTCCGTGTGTGTATATCTGGAAAAAGACGTCATCATGTTCCTCGACGATCTCGAACAGGTGAGGCCAAATCGTCGGCTCGCCGCCTGTTATGGTTATGAAGTAAATGCCCAGTTCCTCTTTCGCCTGCCCGATTATGTCGCTCACTTCTTCGCGCGTGAGCTCCTGAGCCTTGTTGTATTCCCACGCATAACAGCCGAAACAATTCAGGTTGCACTTCATGCTCGGGCTTATGACCATCAGGAAGGGCGGCGGCTCTCCATATTTGTCGCGATACTTGTCGCGCGCTTCCTGACCGAGAGTCATGTGGTTGAAAAACATGTTAAACGCAAGTTTCCGCTGTGTGTTGGGAGATAGCCGCGGGAGGTTACGCTTAACCATCTCAAAGAACATGTTCATGCTGTCAGCGACTTTCTGCCGTTTCGTCGGGTCCTGACTCCTCAAATTCCCGAACGCCTTCGCCGAGGCTCCATCCTTGAGTTTGTCGATGACGGTCTCGAGCAAATGGCCGTTTCCTGTCAGCGACGGAAGAAGATACGACAGCCCCTTTGCTTTCAAGTAACCCATCATCCGATCCACGTGCATTCCTGCAATCCTCCTGTCCTAATTCCACAATCCTGATGGAACAAGCGTGAACGATCCATTCAACTTCTCCGTGTCACCGATGTCAGCAAGAACAATTCCTCATCTCGGAAAGCACAATCCCGATACCAGAAAGGACAATTCCTGATGTCATTCTGAGCGAAGCGAAGAATCTCTTATTCAAGAATAATTTACTTTGAAACTGAGATTCTTCGCTGCGTTCAGATTTACGGCAAAAGGCTCAAAAAGCCAGCGTCACCCTAGTCTTTGCCCGATGCCTGTAACATAATAATCTGCGGAACGGAGCGCCGGCGGCGCGCCACGGATCAAATCTGACCGTGACCGGCTCTGGAAATTTCAGGCGCCTTCCGGGACTTCGCAGCCTCGCGTTGCTCCAACGCGCGTTGAATCATCCGTATGTCGTCCGGTTCACTCAAGTCGGTGGCTAGATCCGGGTCATTCCACTCAATCGCCTTTGCAGTGACGTGGTATGTGTCGAAGATATGCTGTTCGACCTCGTGAGTCGAGAGCGAGCCAAAAATGTATCTCAGCGTTAGCCGGAGGCCGAGAAATCTGACCATCCCGATCGCGTTTCTCCTCATATGGTACACGTTGTACAGATTATCCTTGCTTGCTTTCACCTTATCGACATGCTCAAGAAACAAATCCGGTCTCACGAACTCGACGTGCGCGCCCGTAAACTGGCCTTCCTGAAAGCTCGCGTACGTGCGCCTCTCCTCCGGATACTTCCTTTCACACGAAACACGGCTCACCATGGGAAAGACCAGATCGACGCGCTTTTCTTCGAGAACCCGCTCGATCAAGCGGTCCAGCCCATCCGCCGTCACGAGCGGCAAATCAGAGGGGATGAACATTATCAGATCGCCCTTCGATACTTCTCCGATCCCAAACTGAACGTTCTTGGCGGCGTCGCCCTTATCAATCAGAAACGAGGTCGGCGGGCAGTCTCCTATCTCGAGTTTCTCCTCCGTCTCCGGCGCAGCGACAACAACTATCTTTTGCACGTGTTTCGATTGCCGCAAGACATTATAGACGCGGGTTATCATCGGGACGCCATTCACCTCGAGCAAATCGAGATTAGGGACGTCTTTGAACTCCTTTCGGGCGTCCTTTGTCTTTCCGACCGAAAATAACACCGCCACCACACGCGTATCTCCGTTTTCGTTGTGTTGCCTGCCGCTATTGACGGATTGGACTGCGTCCGCTGCCGATGCCTGGGCCAGCATCCACACAAAAACAATCGACGCGGCCATCGCTGCGGCAGTAACACCCACAGACGCACATTGTCTCAGCGACAGGCGCTTCCTCATTGAACCGTTTCCCCCTTCAAAAAGCCGATTATTTGCCGAAAAACAAGCTCTTGCTCGACGTCCATCATAATACTATGGCCACTGCGCTCAAGCATGACCAACCGCTTGTCGGAGGAACTTACCCTTTGATACGCCAGAGGGCCGCTCTTACTGCCGGAAACCTTGTCGTTCCGCGACTGAATTATGAGTACGGGCGAATGGATGCGATCCAACCGCTCTCTTACGATTTCAATCAGCTCCGACATAGTGCGGAGAATCGCCGTCGGCACTCTGTCGTAGACATAGCTGAAAGGTTCGCCGTCGGCATCGACAAGTTTCTCCGGCCTCCCTTTGACCGTTTTGAAAAAAGCGCCGTATAGCCGAAGCATCAGGCTGGTCGGAAACCTGTCATTCAGAGGGCACAAAGGGACGTTCAGAAGAACAAGTCTGTCGATGTGGTTGTACGCCGCGTAGTGCGCGGCGAGGGCGGCGCCTATTGAGAAACCGACTAGCGAAACATCATCGAATTCGCTTTTCAGTCCGCAGTATTCCTTGTGGATGTGCTCGTACCAGTCCTGCCACACGATCCCGTCGAGGTCGTCCGGATGCGTGCCATGTCCCGGCAGGAGAGTTCCCCTCGCTGTAATTCCCGAAATTGCAAGGGCTTCTGCAAGTCCGCGCATCTGGGCAGGCGAGCCGGCTATCCCATGCACCAGCAAACATGCGCGCCTACCTGCTCCAAGTGTGTAAGGCTCATACCCCTTGATTGTCTTTCGTTCGCGGGGCTGAATCTGGTCCTCGCCTCGTCTCGTGAGACCCGGAATCTGCATATAACATTAGACGCGACAAATCCCTCAATATTCGTCTCTGTGGAATCTGCCCGCAATTGTGTGCGTGCGAATTCATTCGCAACTGCAAAACCAAAAACAGACCAGAATCCTTGTACGTGTGAATTGGCACTTGTACAAGACTTCTGAATTCCCTATGGGGTCGCATTCATTCGACCGCACACAATTGCGGGATACGTTCTTGCGTGGAGGTTTGTCCGCTCTTTCGTTCACTCGACAGGAGCGCCCCGTGCCCGGAAAACATTTCTCCCTCTCCCCGAATTGGTACAAAGCTTACCACATTTGGACCCGAATTGCAATCACCGTCGGAAGGCTGTGAGACGCATCAAAACCCCTATTCTCAGCCGGTTTTAGTGATATCGGCGGTTCGCTTGTAAAACCCCGGGGCCTCTGTGCTACCCCGCTTTGCAAACGGCCTCCGTGTCCCCCCCTTTGCAAAGGGGGGCAGGGGGGATTTACGCCATTGAACGCCAAGCCCATACGTCTAGAACGTTTGTTATTGAATCCAAAATCGTGTAGAATGTGGGTCGTTAACTGCAGAAGCGCGGCGCTGAGCGCGGAGAAACCCCTTGAACGCATTCAGTCAAATATATCCAAATCCACAAAGGCGGCGGTGTTCCCCCAGGTGCGAATCTGTTCGCATACGAATGGCGCAATCAGACAAAAGCAGTCAGCAAGAGGCATCGCCTGCAATTCACCTTCGACTAAGGCGCAGACAGGCTCCTCTTCGCATATTCTTTGCATTCATTTTCATCCTCAGCCTTGCCGCGTCCGTAACTGCCCAAACCGACGCAAAGACTACACAGATGATGAATGAAATCATTGAAAAAGCAAAAACCGTTACGACTTACAAGGCCGATTTCAAAGAAACCATCTCAAGCAAAGGGAAAACAATGACCAGCCAGGGAACACTCGCCGTCAAGAGCCCCGACAAAATGCACAAGACCGCGAAATTTAACGTGAAGGAAGGAGCGACAAAAGAGGAGTATGTCATCGGTGATGTCGTGTGGACCTACATACCTTCCTTGAAAGCCGCCCAGAAAATCGATATGGCAAAGGTGAAGAAAGCTATGCAGAAACAGGTCGCCACCGGCGCGGGTGACATGGTGAATCCTTTTGCGGGATTACCCAAAAACAAAATCAAATTCATCGAGGCAAAGACTGTGGAGGGGAAATCGGTCTATGTTTTTGACAGTGTCATCTCCACGGCAGCCCAATCGCAGTCACAAGGAGCCCCTCAACTGACTCCTCAAAAGGTTATCCTCTGGGTTGACCCCGCCACCGGCATGCGCCAAAAGCATTTTGTTTACGCAAAAGATGGCTCCATTATGATCGAGGCAACCTATTCCAACTACCGGCTCAACGTTCAGATTGCCGAATCCGAGTTCCAGTTTAATCCGCCGCCGGGAGTCCAACTCAAGGATATGACAGACGCAACGATAAGCAATATGAAGAAACAACAATGAGACGGGAAGTGGGAGCGCCAAAATCCGAAACAGAATCAAGTTGAGGCCCTGACAATGAAGAGGACAAACCTGAAATTCCCCCACAAATCTAAAGCCGGATACCGCTGCATCGTCTCACCCCGGAATGCCGCGCTCAAACTGATCGAGTTCGGCGCTATCAGCCTCTCGCATGGACGCGCCGTCAATCTGAGTCTCAAGGGAAAGGAAGTCGTCGTCACCTTGCTCAAGGGTCATTGCGAACTCGAGGGCGATGGGAGAAGATACTTTCTTGGCCCGCGCAAAAACGTCTTCGACGATTATCCCTGGGCAATATATGCGAGCGGAATCGATCTGCTCAGAATCAAAGCGCTTTCCGACGCGGAGGCGGTTGCTTCCATGTCCGCGGCCTCGCAGGGCAATCCGCTTGTTCATGTGATCGAGCCGCCCGACGTGATTGAGAAGATTGTCGGCGCAGGCGCGTACGAGCGCCGCGTCAGAACGATTATCGGCGAGGAATTCCCTGCCCAAAAACTGCTCGTCGGAGAAACGATAAATGAGGCCGGGAAATGGTCGAGCTATCCGCCTCACCGCCACGAGAAGGATTCGCTGCCGCATGAGGTGAAACTTGAGGAAGTATACTATTATAAGCTCGAAAAACCGGGTGGCTTCGGGGTTCAGCGCATATATACCGACGACAGTCGCATCGATGAAGCTCATACGGTCAAAGACGGCGATCTATGCGTGCTTCCGCGCGGTTACCATCCGGTCGCTGCCGCGCCGATCTCCAGACTCTACTACTTCTGGGCGCTCGCAGGCAAGAACCGGAAATTGCGCATCCGCGTGGACCCGAACTTCGAATAAATCAAACCGCAGTTCTTCTCGCGAACTTTGCGCCTTTGCGGTTTAGAAAGTATTTGAGTAAGGAGGCCGGAAATTGACTGACTTGCTGAAAGAAAAATTCGGGCTCGCCGGAAAAGTGGCGGTCGTCGTCGGAGGAACCAGTGGGATAGGCCGCGCCATAGCGCTTGGGCTCGCCGGCGCCGGCGCTACCGTTCTGCCGGTCTCGCGAGACCATGGGAAAGTCGGGGAAACGGCTGCCGAAATCGAGAAAATCTCGAACATTAAACCGTCAATCCATACTCTCGATATCCTCGACTGCGTTGCTACCCGCAACCTCTTTGACGTGATAGCGGCCGAATATGGCTCGCTCGATATCCTCGTCAATTCGGCCGGCGCAACTTTGAAGAAGCCGTCCGTTGATCTCGCCGAGACTGAATGGGACCGCGTCGTGGACACCAACCTGAAAGCCGTTTTCTTCGCATGCCAGGCGGCGGCGAGAATCATGATTTCCAAGAAGCGTGGCGGAAAGATAATCAACATCGCGTCTCTTGCGTCGTTTGTCGCACTGAACGAGGTGGCCGCTTACTGCGCGAGCAAGGGGGGAGTCCTTTCTCTCACCCGCGCGCTCGGCCGTGAATGGGCGAGCCACGGAATCAACGTCAACGCCATTGCGCCAGGTGTCTTCCGCACGCCTCTCAACGAACACTTGCTGGCAATCCCCGAACGCTACCAAATGTTCGTTTCCCGAACGCCTATGGGCCGTGTCGGCCATGTCGACGAACTCGTCGGCGCCGCCGTCTATCTCGCGGCGCCTGCCTCCGATTTCATGACCGGTCAGTCCATTACGGTTGACGGCGGCTTCCTCGCAATGGGCGTCTGAAAAAGGGAACTGCGAAAGGGAAATTCCGCTATCCTCCTTTTCACAAAGGGGGAGAGGGGGGACTTGAGGAAAGGGGCAAAGGCGAAAGAAAAAGCCGGAGGATCAAGACAAATAACGGAAGGGAAATGTCATACGGAAGGGAAATGTCATTCTGAGCGAAGCGAAGAATCTCAATCCAAAATCCAAAATCTAAAATCCAAAATGGCAAGACAGTAGGTCGTATCACTATCGAGGCAAAATTGATCTCAGTAGCGCTGCTCCATCGCCCACGAGACTTGAGGCTGGCAGAAATTCCGGGGTTCGAGCTTGAGTTCGATCAGGTAATGGTCGATGTCGCGGCCTGCGGCATATGCGGCAGCGACCTTCGGTACTATCACGGCGAGAACCCGTGGGCGCTTCATACGCTCGGAGTGTCCTTGCCGAATCCGCACAATATTGTCCTCGGACACGAGTTTGCGGGAACCGTGACCGATGCCGGAGGATTCCGGCAATTACTCGGCAAGCGGGTCGCCGTCATGTCCTTCAAAACTTGTGGCGCGTGTCAGCACTGTCGTGGCGGTCATGAAAACCTTTGCAGAAACACGACCCATCTCGGACATGGAGCAGGGTGGGGAAAACTGGAATACTATCCAGGCGGCATGGCGGATAGGTGTCCCGCCTGGGGCAACCTCTGTTTCGAGCTTCCCGATGCAATGATCTTCGAGGAGGCGGCCATGCTCGACGTCGTCGGAGTCGGCGTTCATGCCGCGCGCGTTGGCGGTGTCCGCCCCGGCGTGTCCATCGCCGTATTCGGAGCAGGTCCGATAGGGAACGCGATCATGCAGGCCTCGCGTGCGATGGGCGCAAGCCGCGCGTTCGTTGTCGATACGTACGAAGTGGCGCTCGAGATAGCCATCAAATGCAACGCCACGGCGGCAATAGAGGCCGTCGAAGCGGACCCCGTAAAGGCGATTTTCGAGGCAAACAGCGGCGCTTGCTCCGTTGTCTTCGACACGGTCGGGTCTGTCGATACGCTCCGGAAAGGCGTCGCTCTGCTCGCAGAAGGCGGAACGCTTGTCAATATGGCGGTTCACGATATGAATCTAACCCTGAACTCGCTCGATATCGGGTCGGAGCGCTCGATCAAAACCTCCTGTAACTTCCTCCCCGAAGAGTTCCCGCTCTCGCTTTCCCTGGTCGAGTCCGGCCAGATCGACGTCAAACCATGGATAACTCACAGGTTCCCTCTGCGCGAGATCAGCAAAGCCTTCGACGTCGCCCTCAATAAGGAGAAACACGGCGCATTCAAAGTCATCATCGAACCGGCGTCATAGAACGGGATTGCCACATGAAAGAAAAAATCAGACAGGAAGCCGCAAAGCTATTCGATTGGCTCGTTGAAATCCGGCGGGACATTCATGCGCATCCCGAAATCGGCCTACAGGAGGTTCGCACTTCGGCAAGAGTCGCCGACGAACTCCGTCGGCTCGGTCTCGAAGTGAAAACGGGCATCGGCATGACCGGAGTCACCGGCCTTCTCAAAGGCGGCTCACCAGGCCGCACAATCGCAATCAGGGCCGATATGGATGCGCTCCCCATCGAAGAGCAGACCGGTCTCCCGTTCGCATCGCAAAACAAGGGCGTGATGCATGCGTGCGGACACGACGGCCACGTCTCAGTGGCGCTCGGGACAGCGCGCGTGCTTTCGGGTATGCGGGAGCGTCTCAGGGGAAACGTCAAATTCATCATGCAGCCGGCCGAGGAAAACTATGGGGGCGCGCGAGACCTCGTCGAGGAGGGAGTCCTCGAAAACCCCGCAGTTGATGCCATCATCGCGCTTCATATAGAAGTGGACGAGAGCGCAGGCAAACTCGTCATAAAGCCGGGCCCCATCGGAGCGGCTGCCGACGTGTTCATGGTTTCGATAAACGGGAAAGGCGGCCACGGCTCCGAGCCGCAGGCCTGCATCGACCCCATCCATATCGCCGCCCACGTCATCACCGCTATGCAAACAATGATCCCGCGCTCATTCGACGCGAGGGACCCTCTTGTCGTGAGCGTGTGCTCGATTCAGGGTGGCTCGGCTTTCAACGTCATACCCGATTGCGTCCATTTCGGTGGAACCGTCAGAACGCTCTCCCGCGAGCGCCGCGCCGCAATACCTAAAAAGCTCGAGGATATTGTCCGCGGAATCACCTCGACCTTCGGCGCAACATTCGATTTCAGCTACATCCACGGCGCCCCGATAACCGCAAACGAGCCCGGGATGACCGACCTGATGAAAGGAGTGGCCGCAGAATTGTGGGGACCGGACAGCGTCGTCGAGATGGACAAGCCGCACATGGGATCGGAGGATTATTCTTATTATCTTGAAAAAGTGCCCGGCGCAATGGGCTTGCTCGGCGCGCGCAAGGACCGCGAGATCGAATATCCGTCGCACCATCCCAGATACGATTTCGACGAGCGCTGCCTGCCGTTCGGCGTCGAGTTGCTTGCATCCACAGCCGTAAAGTTTCTCAACGGCGAACTCTAGTGTCATGTCACACTTGAGCCTGCAAGTGTGAGCGTATGGTTTTGTAGGGGCACGGCGCGCCGTGCCCCTACGGGAACCGACAAAACAGAGTTGACAGAACACTAGTGGTGTGTCTCAGAAATAACTTGAAGCGCCGCGAAGGGGATCGTCCCGGATTTACGGGCGCTTTGCGCCGTAGAATCGGGACTGTCCCCGAAGATCAAATGTAAAGAAGCGTTAGAGACACTACTCTAGAGCAGGAAACAAACCAGGCCTCGCATTCTTGATTTGCAGACATGCGAAATGCGCCGGATCAAGAGGGAGAACCGGGTAAAAGGCAGAGAGGAACAAGAGAGAGCAGGAATGCCAAGAGATGAGACAAGAACGGCGCGAATGGAATGCTCAAACCCCGCAACCGAATGTCATTCTGAGCCCTTCGCTGTCATTCTGAGCAAAGCGAAGAATCTCCCCCTTTACTTCCCGCCCCAGCGCAAACTTCGCGAAACATCTTATTCTGTCTTGTTCATTTCTTGCGTTTTTGCGGTGAAGCATTCCCTCTCGCCTTTCACCTCTCTCAACCAGAAATCAGAAACCAGAAACTGGAAACCGCATTCTCCCTTTTGCCCCCATTTCTCTCCGACCTTGCGGTCTTGTCTCTTCTTTCCAATCCAAAACCCAAAATCCAAAATCCAAAATCTCTTGGCATCCCTTTGCCTCTGCTCTTTGCTCCTGCTCCTGTCTTCTTGCGGCCGCGTCCCCCGCGATTACTCCACACTTCAACTGAGTCTTTCGCAGGAGCCGACCAGCCTCGACCCCGCCATGATCGTTGACGTGCCCGGCGGCTCCGTGGCAGCGAAGATTCTCAATGGCCTCGTGAGATTCGACGACAAAATGAATGTTGTGCCGGATGTTGCGTCGGCCTGGCAAATCTCCCCTGACGGCCGCGTATACACATTTGTTCTCAGGCCCGATGTCTATTTTCACAATGGTCGCCGCCTTACTGCACGTGATGTGAAATATTCGTTTGAACGAGTGCTTTCGCCTAGCTCGGGCTCGCGCCGCAAGTGGCTATTCGAGCCGATACTCGGCGCTCGCGAGTTCATTGAAGGCCGCGCCAATGAGGTCGCAGGCATCTCCCTCGTCAACGACGATACCCTGCGCATCTCACTTGGAAAACCACTTGCCGTGTTTCTCGAATTCATGGCCATGCCCAATGCCTACATAGTCCCGCGTGAGGAAGCCGAGCGATGGGGGAAGGACTTTTCCGACCACGTCGTCGGCGCCGGGCCGTTCTCATTAAAGGAATGGAAGCACGACGAGATATTGAGGCTTGCCCGCAACCGGCGGTATTTTGGAGAAACCCCACACGTCGATTCAATCTCGTATCGTGTGCTCCCCGAAGACTTCACGCGCGTCGCCGAATTCGAGGCGGGCAACCTGGATATCATCGAAGTTCCCACTGCCGAGTTCGCGAGGCTTTCGACAGATCCCTTCTGGCAAATGCACATGCAATCACGCGTCGGTCTCAATACCTATTACCTCGGTTTCAATTGCCAGAAATCCCCCATGAACGACCCGGTATTCCGCCGGGCGGTCAATCTCGCAATTGATCGCAAGAAAATTGTGGACGTTACGCTTCAGGGACAGGCACAGCCCGCAATCGGGCCGGTTCCCCCCGAACTCATGGGCTACGACTCTTCTCTAGCCCGTCATTCTGAGCCTCCACCCCGTCATTCTGAGCCTCCACCCCGTCATTCTGAGCCTCCACCCCGTCATTCTGAGCGAAGCGAAGAATCTCCCCTACACGTCTCCTCGCCAACAGGATACACCTACGACCCCGACCGCGCGCGCGACCTGCTTCTCTCACAGCGCGATACCTCGCGGCGTTCGTTGAAACTCTATCAGAGCGCCGACCGCCGCGCCCTCGAGATAACCGAAGCTATTCAATACTATCTCGAGAAAGCCGGACTCGATATCCAGATCGTGCAACTCGAGTGGACGGCGTTCAAACAAGCCGTCAATGACGGCGACGCCGATCTCTTTCTGCTCTCATGGTACGCTGATTATCCCGATGCCGAGAATTTTCTCTTTCCGGTGTTCCATTCCTCAAATTGGGGGGCCTCAGGCAATCGCTCATTCTATCGTAACCCTCAGTTCGATTCACTCATCGAACAGGCGCAACGCGAGATCGATCCACAGCGCCGTTTCTTCCTCTATCAGCAAGCCGAGAAGCTGGTCACAGCCGAAGCTCCATGGGTCTTCCTCTGGCATCGAACGGATTTTTTCCTCACGCAGCCATGGGTGACCGGCTTCAAGCCGCCGGCTATTTACAACTCTGACAACGGAACCACCGTCGCAATCGAACACCCACACGAAGGCGCGTCGTCTCGCGCATCCGTGGCCGGATGGCTTCTTCTCACGCCCATCGTGGTAGTGTTCTCCGTCGGTTTCGGATACCTCATATTGAGACCTGCGCTCCTGCCGTTCATCGCGCGAAGACTGCTCTTTGCCGTTCCCACCTTGCTCGGCGTTGCCCTGATCGTGTTCGTAATCCTCAAACTGACGCCGGGTGACCCGGCCCTTGCTATGGTCGGCGAGCGGGCCGACAAGGCCACAATCGAACAAATACGCCGCGACCTCGGACTCGATGAGCCCCTTCCCGCACAGTTCTTCAGATATCTCATACTCATCGGGAACGGCGAATTGGGCCGCTCATACTACACCAACCGACCGGTCGCGCTCAGCCTCGTCGAGAAGTTCCCGAATACCCTCCGACTCGCCGGAGCAGCTATAATGGTTTCTATACTCCTGGGGGTGTCCCTCGGAGTGATCTCGGCGGTCAAACACAATTCGCTCATCGACCGAGTCTTCGGGATCGTTTCTGTCCTCGGCATATCGACGCCCGTATTTTGGCTGGCTCTCCTGCTCGTGCTCGTGTTCGCTTATAAGCTCAATTGGCTTCCGCCTTCCGGCATGGGCAACGGCGCGCTTGCGTACCTCGTGCTGCCCGCGATTGCGCTGGGCACAAACTCGGCCGCCTTCATCGCGCGCGTGACACGCTCCAGCATGCTCGAGGTGATGTCACAACCATTCATTACCGCCGTGAAAGCGAAAGGTGTGTCCCCAATGGCCGTCGCCCTCAAACATGCGCTCCGCAATGCGCTCATACCCGTCACGACTCTCATTGGCATCGATATGGGCAGCTACCTGAACGGATCGGTCCTCACCGAAACGATATTCGGCTGGGACGGCATCGGCAGATACGCGATGACCGCCATACTGAAACATGATTACCCCGTGATCCTCGGGACGGTGCTGCTCGGTTCCGTCGTCTTTGTCGCAATCAATTTGCTCGTCGATCTGCTTTACGCAGTCATCGACCCTCGCATCAGGTCCGGAGAATGATTAAACCGCAAAAACGCAAAGGAAAAAATGAAGCACAAGCAGAAAACCGAATCATGGGAAACAATTGCTGCTTTCTTTGGAGCGAAGCGGAGAGCCTTGTTTTGCTCTTCCGTTGCGCTCTCGGCGCCTTTGCGGTAAATAGGAGTCTTCAAAGTGAGCTTCTTCCGTAAAAACAAACTGGCTGCTTCTGCCGGTATGGCGCTCGCACTGATCCTCCTGGGGGCGCTTCTCGGCCCGTTCGTATGCCCTTATTCACCCAACGACGTGAATCTCGACGAGGCATTGCTGCCCCCCGGACCGAATCATCTCTTCGGTACCGACAACCAGGGCCGCGACGTCCTCGCGCGCACACTCGCGGGCGCGCGCATCTCGCTTGGAATAGGGATAACGGCAACCGCGCTCTCGCTTCTTATCGGCGCCTCTCTCGGCTTGCTCGGAGGTTTCTTCGGCCGACCGATGGACTCCGCGATTGTCGGTGTAACCGACGTGACGCTCGCCTTCCCAAGTCTTCTTCTCGCGATTGCCATCAGCGTCATCATACCGCCCGGGCTGACATCGGTCTTTGTCGCGCTCTCTCTCGTGGGATGGCCCACCTTTGCTCGCCTCACACGCAGCATAGTCTTCTCAATCAAGCAAACCGAATACTTCACCGCCGCCACGGCTACCGGTTCCCCCAATTTTCGACTCATACTCAGGCACACCCTTCCCAACTGCATCCCCATCCTGATTGTTGCGGCAAGCTTGAGGATGGGAGGATTCATGCTCGGCGAGGCGGCGCTCAGCTTCCTCGGCGCAGGTGTTCAACCCCCGACCGCCTCCTGGGGCTCTATGATCAGTTACGGCCGTGATTTCTTGCATTCCGCCCCCTGGATTACTTTCTTCCCTGGCACAGCAATTGCTCTTACTATCGTTTCGATGAATGTTCTCGGCGACTCGCTTCGGGATTACCTCGACCCGAGAATGAGAATATAGCCGGCGGGTGATTCAAGATGGAAGACGTATCTGCTTATTTCACCAATACTTACAGATTGGCGCGTTTTCGGGAGTTCCCTGCCCGCCAAACGCTCGCGAGCAGAATCGACCCGGGCCGTTGTGATCAAGGCTGTATGATTACATTTCAGAAATGTCTCTACGGGAAAATACTTCCGAGGTTTCCCGGAAACCATTTCCAAAAACTCCTGTTTCCAGCTATAATATTACGAGTGATAATGACGACACAGATGGCGAACACCCAAATATTGATGTCTGTGGAGCGTAGTAATCGACGCCTTGCGACTTTGGACTCTGGACCTTGGAGCCAGTCCTGATAAAGGCGTTCGTGGGAGGCAGCAACCAATGCCGAAAGGAAAGGTTCTGGTGGTCGAAGACCAGGCCAGCTTCAGGGAATTTCTGCAGATAAGCCTGACAAAACTTGGGCTGGAAGTGGCCACCGCGCTCACGGGAAAAATGGCGCTCACGAAAGCGAAGGACTCCCACCCCGACTTGGTACTGCTCGACGTGATGCTGCCCGATATGGACGGCTACGAAATTTGCCACGAGATGCGCGAGCAGCCCGAGACTTCGCTAACCCCCATCGTTTTCGTGTCGGCAGTGAGCACGGAAAAACACATTCAAAGAGCAATGGCCGCCGGAGGAACCGACTACCTCGTCAAGCCGCTGAGTATGGAAGACGTGAAATCGCTCGTCGCCCGGTACTTCGGAAAATAATTACCTGTGAGAAGACCCCTCGTCTGGCTCCTGGTTGCCCTCATGTCCGGAGGAGCGGTCTCCTCTCTCTTTCATCCTCCTCTCAAACCTCTTCTCGTTGCGTTTCTGTGCGCGTGGCTCATCGCAGTTCTCTTTCTTATATTCAGGAAACGAACGCCCTCCGCGTTCTTTGTCTTGTCCGCAACATTCCTCCTCGGCGCATGCGGCTATCTACTGCGTGACTTCGTGGCGGAGATACCCGATCAACTAGCCTTGAGCTACGCCTCCGAACAAATGGCGCCCGCCACGCTCACCGGAATCGTCTCGAAAACCCAGTCAACGTACGAAAGCGGAAGCATCACTTTCCTGCTCGATGCAGAAACCATTGAAACCCACGGCCGAAGCGAACCCGTGAGTGGCTGCGCGCAGGTGACCTGGCGGGAGCCCTCCGCCCGAATCGATCTCGGCGATAAGGTTTCGGTCAAGGGACGTGTGAGTCTCGCCCGGGGCTTCAAGAATCCCGGCGTATTCGACTACGAACGCTTCGTGCATCGCCGGGGCATCTTCACTAAAATGTTTGCGCGGGGCTCCGCCGCAGTCACCGTTCAGAGCAAGGGCGCAGCCAACTGGGTCTTGCGCCTGAGAGAATATGTCCGCCGCGAGAGCCTCGATATCATCTCGCGCTCCACCCGCACCCTCGAGACGCGCGCTTTTGTGTCTGCTATGCTGCTCGACGAGCGCAGCCTCTTGACAGATGAGATGAACGACTGGTTCAAGCGAACCGGCACGTTTCACGTCATCTCGATTTCCGGCCTGCATGTGGGCCTGGTCTACCTGTTTGTCTCTTTGGCCCTCACACCATTGCCTTTGGGCCCCAAGGCGCGCGTCAGTATCGGAATTCTGTTTGTGTGGCTATATGCGTTCATTACCGGCGCCAGCGTTCCCGTGATACGGTCTGCGACAATGCTTACGCTCATACTGGCGGAATACTATCTCGCGCGCGAAAGCGATTTCCTGTCAGCAATCGCGCTTGCCGCGTTCGTCATTGTGGCGTTCGATCCACTCGTCATTGACGATGTCAGCTTTCAACTCTCGTTTATGGCTGTCGGTCTCTTGTGCGCCTTTGAGCCGCTCTTCACGAATACGATCTATCCGCTCGCACAGCAAAAGCTGCCGGGAATCGCGGGAACGGTACTATACAAGCTGATGCTTACACTGTTAGCCTCACTCGTGGTTGGAATCGGCATGAGCCCCGTCGTCGCTTATCACTTCAATCAGGCATCCCTCGTATTTCCCATCGCCAATCTCATCGTCATACCGGTGGTGTCCCTCGTGCTCGCAGCCGGTTTCGTATGCCTGCTCGCGGGTTTCCTCTGGATGAAAGCGGCAATCGCATTCGGCCTCCTTCTCGAGGCCTTCTCATGGGTTGTCTTTTGGACCGTGAAACTGTGCTCGCTTATTCCTGCAAGCTCGATAACCGTCGCATCACCGCCGTTGTGGATTCTTGGGCTGGAGGCCTTCGCGATAATGCTCGTGTGGTGGCGCGGTCGCCCGGCGCGAAGAGTCGCGGTCTTTGCCACTGTGGCTTTGCTGACCGCAGGGGCCGCTCTCGCCGTCCAGCGGTTCTCCAGCAACCGCCTCCGCGCAACGTTCCTTGACCTCGGTGACGCTGACTCGTGCCTGGTCGAGTTTCCCGATGGACGCACGATGCTCGTTGACACAGGCTTCGCAAGCCATTACATCGACTGCGGCGAGCGCGTAATAGCTCCGTTTCTCTGGAAAAAAGGAATTAGGCGAATAGACACTCTCGTGCTTACTCACCCCGATGCCGACCACATCGGCGGAGCCCCTTTCATTATTGATAATTTCATGATCGGTCGCCTTGCGCTTCCGGAAACTCCCCGCGCTCACGAGGGTTTCCTGCCGATTCTCGAAAACACAAAACAGAAAAACGTTCCCGTGGAACTCGTCAGCGCCGGAGGACTGCTCACGGACACAAATCAAGTCCGCATCGAGGTCCTCAATCCCCCGCCGGACACCTCATCCCAAACCCTTTCCGACAATGAAGGCTCCGTTGTCTTTAGGATTACCTATGGCGACATAAACCTCCTCCTTCCGGCAGACGCCGAGAAGAAGACACTCAGCCTCATGTGCGACTCCGGCCGGGAAATCCGCAGCCGTGTCCTCAAAGCGCCCCATCACGGCCTGGCAAGTGGCTTCAATGCGCGATTCGTCAAAATGGTCAGCCCGGAACTGATTGTGATCTCAGGCGCCAAACACCGGGCCGGCAGACTCTCCGGCAGCCGCCTCTCACGATATGCTCCCTTTGCAAAGACCGTCCTCTCCACCCATGATTCCGGCGCAATCGTGCTCGAAACCGATGGCCGCCACCTCGCTACAACTCTTACACGCTGTCCGCGCGCAAGCCTGTTTTGATAGTTGGGTTCTTCCACCCCTTCAAAGTGTTGCCCCGTGAGACCGCGAACACCCAGAAAATCGGGGACACGATGCCGCATCGTGTCCCCGATTTTCCCCTTTCGCTTTTCGTGGCGGCCCTTTCACCCGTCATTCTGAGCCCCCTCATTGTCATTCTGAGCCCCCCTCATTGTCATTCTGAGCCCCCCTCATTGTCATTCTGAGCCCCCCTCATTGTCATTCTGAGCCCCCTCATTGTCATTCTGAGCCCTCCTCATTGTCATTCTGAGCCCTCCTCATTGTCATTCTGAGCGCAGCGAAGAATCCCGCCTTTCCTTTCGACCTCCTCTCGGCCAGGAACCATGAACCATAAACCCGAAACCCGCGCCTTGCGCGATCCCCCTTTTTCATCACTCATCATTCGTTGTTTCCCCTTTCCCCTTTTTTCTCTTTGCACTTTTGACATTTTCGCTCCCCTTCGTCTTTCGTCTTGCCCCTTTCGTCTTTATTTGGTTTGCATTGCCACTGGCCAGTTGCTATAATGTGTTCGCATGGCGCGTGGGAATCACGGACGGACCCGCGCTTCGGCTCTGTCTCAATAATAACCGACGGAGAAAAACATCATGAAACAAGGCTGCCGAACAAGCCTGCTCATACTCCTGCTTATCGGTCTCGTCTTCGGAATGGGCTTGATCGCGATCTTGATTTTTGTCTCACAGGGCAACCGTCAACTGTGGGTGCTCCCGTCGCGCGAGAGCGTGGCCATCGTAGAAGTCGTGGGCCCAATCTTCGACGTCGAGGAACCTCTCAAACAGTTGGAGTCATACGCAGGCAACTCGTCGGTCAAAGCAATCGTTGTTCGCGTCGACAGCCCGGGTGGCGCAGTCGCGCCCTCGCAGGAAATGTTCGAGGAAATGAAGAAGGCGAAAGCGAAGGGCAAGAAGATCGTCGTCTCCATGGGCTCAGTCGCCGCCTCGGGTGGCTACTACGTCTCGTGCGCGGCTGATGAAATATACGCGAACCCCGGAACTATCACCGGCAGCATAGGCGTGATCGCCGAGTTCCCGAATGTCGAGGGCCTCATGAACAAGATCGGGATAAAATTCGACACCATAAAATCAGGCAAGTTCAAGGATACCGGCTCGGCGTTCCGACCCATGACCCCCGAAGAACAGCAACTCCTTCAGGAAATGCTCATGGACGTGTATGAGCAATTCGTCGAGGCTGTTGCCGACAGCCGAAAAATGCCGATAGATGAAGTCAGAAAATACGCCGACGGCCGCGTTTTCAGCGGGCGACAAGCGCTCGAATACGGATTCGTGGACGCGCTGGGCACTCAGAACGACGCCATCAAACGGGCGGCGCAACTGGCCGGCATCAAAGGCGAGCCTCGTGTGCTCAAGAAGAGCAAGAAACGCTTCCCGTTCGGCGGATTCGCCGACGAGATGTTGCGCCAGTACCTTCCCCTGGCCCAGCCCGCGTATGCGCCCGTGCTCTACCTGCTTCGCTGAAGTTGAATAGGTTCTGCTATGAGCGACATGGAATACGAAGAGGAAATCCCCGACCTTTCTCCTCAGCCCAAAGAAGCGCGCATCCGCTACTACGACGGCAGTATGAGCGCTTATTTGAAGGAAATATCGCGCCAGTCTCTCTTGTCCTACGAAGAGGAGAGAGACCTCGCGAAACGCATGGAGAAAGGGGATTCCGAAGCCCGCAAGAAACTGATTATCGCGAATCTGCGTTTGGTCGTCAGCGTGGCCAACAAGTATCTCCACTACGGCCTGCCTCTACTCGACCTAATTGAGGAAGGCAACCTTGGCCTCATCAAAGCCGTCGATAAGTACGACTACAAGAAAGGATACAAGTTCAGCACGTATGCCACCTGGTGGATACGCCAGGCCATATCCCGGTTCCTCGCAAACTACGGGCGCACCATCCGCATACCCGTCTACATGACCGAGAACGTCATCAAATACAAGCAGGCGACCCAGCGGCTTTACAAGGAGTGGGGCCGCAAACCAACAATCGAAGAAGTGGCGAACGAGCTTGATATCACCCCGCAAGAAGTCGCCGAGTTACACAAATACTCCCAGAAAATAACCTCTCTCGAGACCGCCGTCGGCGCTGAAGACGGCGCCGAATTGGGTGACCTTATCGAGGACACTCACTCGATCGATCCGGTCGACCTCGTCGCAAAAGTGTTCCGTGATCAAAAGCTGATGCAGTTGCTGACCCAATTGACGCAACGCGAGGCCGACATCCTCCAGTTCCGATACGGCCTCGTCGACGGCGACCCGCATACACTCAAAGAAACGGGCGACCGCTTCAAGCTGACACGTGAGCGGATTCGTCAGATCGAGGCCAAGGCTCTTAAGAAACTGAGGAAACTGATCGGCCAAAGCAACATCGACTTCGAGGAGTTCTGACACTCGGTGTTTATTCGGGGACACGATGCCTCATCGTGTCCCCGAATAAACACCGGACACCTTGCGACATCGTGTCCCCGAATTAGCGAACAGTCGGTTCTCTGAAAGTGACCGACCCCTGCGCACGCGTCATTCTGAGTGAAGCGAAGAATCTCCCTGGCAGTTTGTTTGAGGAAGAAATATGAAGCCGAAAACCAAAAACGAGCTTGCCCCCCTTTTCTCCAATATTTCGCCTTTCGCTTCTTTAACCCTGAACCCTAAACCCTGAACCACTAACCATAAACCGTGAACTGTGAACCATAAACTGCGAACCCGCTTTCTGAGGAGGAACAATGGACGAACAACTGAAAAAAACCATACGTAGCATCCCCGATTTCCCGAAGAAGGGCATCCTCTTCAGAGATATCACCACACTCCTTAAGGACAAAAAGGCGTTCACCGAAGCCATCAACCTCCTCGTGTCACGCCACAAGGGAAAAGGCATCGACAAAATTGTCGGAATGGAATCGCGCGGATTCATCCTCGGCGCGCCGATGGCCTACCTGCTCGGCGCCGGCTTCGTGCCCGTCCGCAAAAAAGGCAAGCTCCCCGGCGAATCCTACAAGGCCACCTACGAGCTCGAATACGGCAGCGACCATCTCGAAATTCATAAGGATGCCATCGAGCGCGGCGAGAAAGTCCTCATCGTCGATGACCTGCTTGCCACCGGCGGAACCGCCGTCGCCACCATCGAGCTCGTGCAGAACTTCGACGCCAAAATCCACGGTCTCGATTTCCTCATCGAACTCGAAGACCTCAACGGCCGCGACAAGCTGAAAAAATTCGATGTCTTTTCTTTGATTAAGTTTTAGGGTATAATAGGCTTGTTGTATGGCGCCGTAAGGGCGCAGCATGTTGCGCCCTATCATTCCCGCGCAGGCGTGCGTTTATTCGGGGACACGATGCGACATCGTGTCCCCGAATAAACGCTGCTAACGCCCAATAGCAGATTTGCTGTTCTGAGCAAAGTGAAGAATATCTGAATAACAACTTCCTCGCGAGACTTAATGGGCCCGTAGCTCAGGTGGATAGAGCAGCGGTTTCCTAAACCGCGTGTCGCCGGTTCAACTCCGGCCGGGCCCTCCACTTCTTTAGGAAAACAATCCGCAGATTTCGCAGATTCTCACTGATTGTGCCCTTTGCCACGAAAGAACACGAAATTCACGAAAGTTTGGACTCTCACTCTATTTCTCCACCACTCGAGAGTTTCTCCCACAGATCGTCTACTTCTTGCTGTGTCTCGCAATTCACCACGAACGATATTGCCGGCGAGAACGTGAACACGGGGCCGCCGTTTAACGCAACAAATTCCTGCCCTTCGATCTGGAATTCAACGGTCATTACCGTTCCCTTTCGTCTTCCGGAGACCTCTGCCCCTGCTTCTCC